>DATBIC010000175.1:0-3464 GCA_036557145.1 Gaiellaceae bacterium | reverse complement strand
CACGCCCACCACCAGGCCGAGCCCCATGAAGCCCATGATCAGCCGGTCGAAGGTCAGCGACGCAGACACGGCGTCGTCGAGCAGCTTCTTGAGCGAGTCGGCCTGCATGCCGTTGGCGAGGAACGTCGACTCGAGCCGCGTTGCCGTCGCGGCTGCGTCGACGCCGGGCCGCAACGCGAGCAGGTAGGTCGTCGGCAGCACTCTTGGACCGAACACGGGAGCGAGCGTGCGCTGCGAGGTCCAGATGCCGGCCATGAGCTGCGGGGCGCTGTCGGAGAGGACGCCGATCACGGTCAGCGCCACGTGCCTTCCCGTCTGCGGGTCACGGACGGAGATACGGACGGGCGCAAACGTCTTGTCCTCGAGGTAGAAGCCCTTCAGCTTGAACTTCGACGGCGGCGTGCCCCAGTTCGCCTTTCGCGGCACCACGAAAGAGTCGACGACGGCGAGGTTCGGACGGGTGCGCATTGCACGCCACACCGCCGCCGGCGAGGAGTAGCCGTGCGCCATCGCCGCGAGCCGGTAGGTGGTGTGTCCGAGGAAGGTCGCGTCTGCGCCGTGCAGGAGGTACGACTCCTCTTTCGCGACGCTGCCGACCTGCCGCGCCTTCACGGGGAGGTTCGAGATGCTGGCCACGAGCCGCACGTCTCCCGCCCGCACGCCGGGGACGCGGGTCACCGCGCTCGCCATGTCGGCGATCGGCGTCGTCGGCGAGCTGGTGGCGCGGACGTCGAAGCCGCCGCCGAACGACTTCAGGTCGTTTGCGGCGTGCAGGAACGACCCGGTCGTGGTGGCTCCGACGACGAGCGTGAACACGACGAGCGTGAACATCGCAAGCGTGACGCCCGTGCGGAACAGGCTGCGCAGCGGATAGGCGATCGCCATCCGCACCACCGGCGCGATGCTCTTGAAACGCCCGAGCGTGGAGCCGAGCAGCCCGAGCAGGACGTCGGCGTTGTACATCAGCGTCCAGGTGGCGCCGACCACGATCATCAGGCCGCCGAGGACGAAGATCGAGAAGTTCACCTTCATCTCGCCGAACAACCAGCGCTGGATCGGGAGCACGAACCACGCGATCAGGGCGAGCCCTGCTCCCGTGTGGACGGCGCGGTCGTGGACGCCGAGCGCGCGCAGGATCGGGACGAGGCCGAGGATCACGAACGAGACGCCGAGCCCGAGCGGCACCGCGTTCTCCGAGCTGATCCCGCTCACGACGAGCAGCGCGCCGAGCAGGATGCCGGCGATGCCAAGGACCCAGCGGCGGCGCCGCTCCCGCTCCGGCGGCGGCTCCGACAGATTGCGGATGGCGCTGACGATGTTCATCCGGCTGACACGCCACGCCGAGAACGCGACCACGGCGAGCGTCAGCAGCACGCCGAGTGCGTACGCGATCGCGATGCTCGTCGGCTTCACCGCGTACGAGATGTGGAATTCGCTCGTCGACGCGAACGCGCTTGCCATCGCGATCACCATCCCGTACGCAACGGCGACGCCGACGAGCGCGCCGACCGCCGCCGCCACCACGTCGTAGGCAATTCCCTCGTACAGGAACATCTGCACGAGGTGGCCGCGGCGTGTGCCGACGGCACGCGCGATGCCGAGCTCGCTGCGCCGCTCGGCCGCGAGCATCACGAAGATCAGGAAGATGAGCAGGATCCCCGCCGCGATCGAGAACGACCCGAAGGTGGTGAACATCGACATGAACGCGGCGCCTGCGTCGTCGGCCGCCTTCAGCGCGTCCTGCTTCGTCTTGTCGGCCTCGAGCCCGAGCGGCGACACGGTTGGCGTGAGCAGCTTGACGACGGCGTCGGTCTTCGAAACCCCGCCCTGGTTCGCGACGAAGAGCGCGTTGATCTGGCCGGGATGCTCCAGCAGCCGCTGGGCGGACGCGAGCGGCATCAGCACGGCGTCGTCGTCGGTCGCACTGCCGTGGTAGCGGACGATCGCGCGCACGCGTGCGGTCGCGACCGAGCTCCCGGCGAGGATGCGGAGCGTGTCGCCGGCCGCGGCGCCGAGCTTGTCGGCGCCCTTGGCGTTCAGGAAGACCTCGCCGGCGCGCAGGTCGGCAAGCGAGACCGTGCGGCTGCCGGCCCGGATGTCGCCGAAGCCGCGCAGCGTCGCCGGGTCGCTCGCGAAGAGCGTGACGCTCGGCTCGTTCTCCCGGCTCGACACATCCTGAACCGCCACCGGGTCGACGATCACCGGCGCGACTGCCTTCACGAGCCCCGAGCCGGCGGTGGCGCGCATCACATGGTCGCGGTAGCCGATCGGGAAGAAGCGCATGTCGGTCCCGGCGCTCTGGGTGGCGAGCGCGGCGCTGACGCCCTTGCCCGCCACCACCACGTCCGTCTTTCCGAGCGCCGAGACCGCCGAGGAGCGGATGGTCTGGCTCATCGTGTCGCCGGTCGCGAGCGCGGCGGCGATGATCGCCGTGCCGAGCATCAGGCCGGCCACGATCAGCGCGCTGCGGCCGCGCCGTCGGCCGACGTTGCGGACCCCGAGCCGCAGGAAGATCCGGTTGCGTACGGCGAGCGCGGCGACGACGCCGAGCGCGACGGCGAGGAGCCCCACGAGGACGACCGCGAGCCCGCCCACGGGTATGCCGAACATCTTGCTCATGGCGAGCGCCTCCTTCAGCCGATCGTGAGCGCCGGCGCCTCGGCGAGCACGAGCTCGTAGATCTCGCGTCCGGGGCCCGCGCGGTAGATCGTCACGAACTTCGACACCTGCTCGTTGTAGAAGCCGTTCTGGACACCCTCCTCGGCGGCCTCTTCGCTTGCCCAGAACGTGAGGACGAGCGCCTTGCCCGTGGGCGAGACGAGGACGTACGAGCCTTCGTAGCCGTCCTGCTCGTGCAGGGCCGGGATCACCGATTCCTTGAAGACCTTGACCGCGTCGTCGACGCTCATGCGGACCGGGTCGAGCTCGGCCATCGTGGTGCGGGCGAACATCTATCTCACCTCCAGGAGCTCTTCGCCGACGATCTCGCCGTCGACCATGCGCACGATCCGGTCGGTCGCGCGGCCCACCGCGATGTCGTGCGTGACGATCAGGAACGTGAGGCCGCGCTCGCGGTTCAGCTGCCGCATCAGCGCCACGATCTCCTCGGCGTTCTCGCTGTCCAGGTCGCCGGTGGGCTCGTCGGCCCACACGATCGCGGGCTCGTTGACCAGCGCGCGGGCGATCGTCACGCGCTGCCGCTGGCCGCCCGACAGCTCGTCGGGCACGTGCGCGGCGCGCTCGCCCAGGCCGACCATGTCGAGGGCGGCGACGGCACGCCGCCGTGCGTCCCGCGTGGGAACGCGCGCCACCAGGAGAGGCAGCTCGACGTTCTCCACCGCGCTCAGGACGGGGATCAGGTTGTAGAACTGGAACACGAAGCCCATGCGCCGGGCGCGGTAGTCCGTCCGCTGCTGCTCCGACATCGACGCGAGCGACGCGCCTTCGATGAGGACGTCGCCGCC
>DATBIC010000174.1:0-14811 GCA_036557145.1 Gaiellaceae bacterium | reverse complement strand
TAGAGCGAGGCGAGCACCGAGGTGAGGCTGACGAGGCCGTGTCCCGCCGACGCGGCGTACAAGACGTTCCCGAGCGTGTCGCCGATGCCGACCGCGACGACGATCGCGAGGTCGCGGCGTCGGAGCCGGAGCGCCGGCCTGCGCGCGACGCAGGCGGCGGCGACGACCACCAGCGCCGTCGTGCGGAAGAGCATCGACGCCCACCAGAAGTCGGCGCTGCCGGCGGCGTGCATCGGCGGGAAGTAGAAGCCGAACCCGATCGCGGCGAGCGCCGCCAGCCCCACGCCGGCCGCGATCCGCCGGGCTCCCTCCTGGTGCTCGACCGACGCGAGCATCACACCGACGATGGCGCAGGCGATGCCGGCGCCCTGCGCGGCGGAGACGTCGTCGCCGGCGGCGATCCCGAACGCCACGGGCACGACCGCGGACACGCCCGCGATCGGCGCGACCACGCTCATCGCGCCCACCGCCATCCCCCGGTAGTACGCGTAGAGCCCGAGCGTCCCCGACAGCGCCGCCGGGACGGCGAGCACGATCTGCCAGCCGTGCGGTCCTTCTCCGCGGATCGCGACGGCGATCGCGATCGCGACGACGCCCCCGATCTGTGCCCAGAGCATCACGCGGAGCGCGCCCCACGTGCGGCCCCACAAGGGGCCGACGAAGTCGGCGATTCCCCACGCGAGGCTCGCGCCGAGCGCGAGCGTGAATGCACTCAATCGGTCGGCCGCGTGGCGGCGACGGCATCGAGCGCGTTCGCGTGATGGAGAACGGCGGCCTCGGCTGTGCGGGCCGCCCGGGGATCGTGGTGCACGGCGACGCAGTGCAGCAGCTCGGCTTTCTGCACCGCGGTCAATCCGCTCGCGTGCGTGTCGACGAGCCTCAGGCCGAGCTGGACGTGGCCGAGCAGCCGCCCCTCGTCGGTGACCGCGAACGCAGGCCCCGGCCCGAGCTCGAGCACGCGCCCCGCGTCGTGGAGCAGCGCCGCGGCGAGCAGCAGATCGCTGCGCAGGCGCGGATGGAGCTGCGCGGTCTCGCGGCAGATCGTCGCGACGCCGACCGTGTGCTCGAGCAGGCCGCCCGCGTACGAGTGGTGTCCGTCGGGCGTCGCCGGCCGCGTCGCGAGCGGCGCCTCGGCGAGCACCGCCTGCACCGTCTCCGCGAGCCCGGGATGCGACACCTCGCCGGCCAGGAACTCGAGGAAGCCGAGCAGCTCGTCGGCGTCGCGCCTGGCCGCCGGCGTCAGCGACCCGGGGTCGACGTCCGCCGCCTCGAGTGAGCGGACGTCGAGCTGCAGGCGGTCGCGGAAGCGCTCTACGCGGCCGAGCACGCGGACGGCGTCGCCCTCGGTGAAGCGGCCGTCGAGCAGCTCGACGTCGCTCCAGACCCGCGCATCGATCCTGCCGGTCGGGTCGACCAGCTCGAGCGCGAGGTACGGCGCCCCGCCGCGGGTGCGCAGCTTGCGCTTGGCCTTGACGGCGTAGACGGCCTCGACGACCCGGTCCTCCTGGAGCTCCGCGATCGTCACCGGGCCAGTCTACGGAGCCGTCCAGATGCGGAACTCGCTCTCGTCGCGGCTCGGCGCGACCTCGTCCAGGACCTCCGCCGCCGCGCGCCGGCGCCAGCCGAGCACGCCGCCGAGATCGGCTGCGGTCAGCTCTCCGACCGCGCGGAGGACGAGCAGCGCGAGCTCGCGGCGCGCCTCGTCCGCGGCCGGCAGCCGCCGCGGCAGCGTCCACTTGCGCTCGAGCAGGTCGTGCGCGAGCGCGCCCCAGCCGGCCTCCTGCTCGACCAGGTGCGAGCTCGTGAGCACGAAGCGCCGGTGCAGGGCGGCGACCGCCCGGTCGACGGCGCGCTTGTCGGCGCCGACGAGCTCCCGCAGCTCGGCCGCCGTCAGCGGTCCCGTCGACCGGATCGCCGCGACGACCTCCACCTCGACGCCCTCCGGCTCCGTCGTGTCGGCCTGCGCCACGAGCGCCGGCAGGAGCCTCGGCGCGATGCACGCCGTGACGCGGGCGAGGTGCTTGCCGACGCAGACGAGCCCGCGCGCCGGCAGTTCGTCCTTGGCGCCCCAGAGGAAGCCCATCCCGTCCGACCAGCGCACGAAGGTGCCGTCGGGGTCGCGTACCGCCAGGGGCGCCGCGGCGCCTGCCACCTGCTGCCAGAGCGACGGCAGCACCAGATCGGCCTTCGGGAAGAGCAGCGCGAGGCCGACCTCGTCGACCCACGCGGCCGCGGCCTCGAGCGTCCGCACCATTAGGCTCCCAAGCATGCCGCGGATCAAGCCGTTCCGTCCGCTCCGCTTCGACACCGGCGTGGCCGGACCGCTCGAGACGCTCGTCGCGCCGCCCTTCGACGTCATCTCCGACGAGGCGCGCGCCGGCTATCTCGCGCGCAGTCCGTACAACATCGTCCACCTCACGCTCCCCGACACGCCCGAGGACGCCGCCCGCGACCTCCACGACTGGCGCGAGCGCGGCGCGCTCGTCGAGGGACGGCCCGCGTACTGGTGGATCGCGCAGGACTACGTCGGCCCCGACGGCGTCGCGCGGACACGCGAGGGCATCGGTGCCGCGATTCCGGTCACCCCGTACGCCGACGGCGAGGTGCTACCGCACGAGCGCACGCACGCCGGCCCGAAGGAAGGCCGGCTGCGTCTCCTGCGCGCGACGCACACCCAGCTCGAGCCGATCTTCGTGCTCTACGACGGCGACTCGTCCTTCGCCGCGCCGAGCGGCGAGCCCGACCTCGAGGCCGAGGAGAGCGGCGTGCGCACGCGGATGTGGGAGCTCCCCTCGGAGGACGAGCTCGACATCGATACGCCGCTCCTGATCGCGGACGGCCACCACCGCTACGAGACCGCCGTCGCCTACCGCGAGGAGAGCCCCGCCGCGACGCACATGTTCGCCGTGCTCGTGTCGACGCGCGCCCCCGGTCTCGAGATCTTCCCGACCCACCGCCTCGCGCAGCGCGTCGGCGACGTGCCCGGCATCGAGATCGACGCGCCGAACGGCGGCGTCACGCTCTACCGCGGCGGGCGCTACCTGCGCGTCGAGTCGGACGACGACTTCGGGCCGAGCGTGGTCGACGCGCTGGCGCCCGAAGGGGTCACCTACACGGCCGATCAGCGCGCGGCGGTCGCCGCGGTCGACCGCGGCGAGGCGGAGGCCGCCTTCCTGCTCGAGCCCGTGACCGTCGAGCAGGTCGCCCGCTTCGCGCACGCGGGCGAGACGATGCCGCAGAAGTCGACGTTCTTCTATCCCAAGCTCACCTCGGGGCTCGTTCTCTACCCACTTTGAGCCGTAGGCTCGACGGAGGCTCCCAGGAGCGGAGGTGCCGGCTTGGCCGGCGCCGGAGCGGGATTTGAGGCCGGAGGACTGGCTCGCGCTCTGCCGCGAGGCGCGCGCCGACGTGGCGCGCGTGCTCGCCGAGCTGCCGACGCGCGCCGAGCGCGAGCCGGTCGTCGGCGACGGCGAGGGCGGCGACGACACGACGGCAATCGACGCCGCGGCAGAGCGTGCGATCCTCGCGCGCTTTCGCCGGGAGGGCGTGCGCATCGTCAGCGAGGAAGTTGGCTCCGAGGGCGACGGCGACGTGACGGTCGTCGTCGATCCGATCGACGGCTCGCTCAACGCCAAGCGCGGCATCCCGTTCTTCGCGATCTCGATCGCGATCGCGGACGGCGGGACGATGGACGACGTCCATACCGGCTACGTCTTCGATTTCGGCACCGGCGAGGAGTGGACCGCGGTGAAGGGCGGCGGCGCGCGCCTCGACGGAGCCGAGCTCGCCGAGCTGCCGAAGGACGAGCTGGAGATCCTCTCGTTCGAGGCGACGACGACGGCCTTCGTTGCGGAGAACGCGGCGCGGTTCGTCGGCGTCGCGCACCGGCTGCGGGTGATGGGCTCGCTGGCGGTGACGCTCTGCCACCTCGCCGCGGGCCGCGTCGACGGCGTCGTCTCGCTGAAAGGCGCGCGCTCGGTCGACATCGCGGCGGCCCAACTGCTCGTCCGGGAGCGTGGGCTTGCGATCGAGCTGCCGGAGGCGCCGCCCTTCGGCGCCGCCCCGCTCGACCTGGAGGCCCGCTCGCGGGTGGTCGCCGCGGGCAGCGAGGCGCTGTGTCGCCGCCTGGCGACCGCTCTTCGCGCTCCGCAGGTGTGACGAAACCCACACCAAGTAACAGTCTGTTACTTGGTCGGCCCGGCGCGGCCGGAATCGCTCGGATGAGTCTCGCGAGCGTCCGAACAGGCGCCGATGGATGGGACATGAGCGCCGAGTCCTCGTTCTCCACCCTCGGCCACGGGCCGGCGCCCGGCGGCGTCTCGACGCTTGCCACGATCGTCGCGTTCTTGCGGCGGCTCTTCCGCTCTCCCGGGGCGTAAGCTCCCGGGGTGAGCCTGCGCGACGACGTCTTCACGGCGCTCGAGCGTGTGATCGACCCCGAGCTGAGGCGGCCCGTGACCGAGCTCGACATGGTGCGCGGCGTCGAGGTCGACGGCGGCGCCGTCGTCGTCACGATCGCGCTCACTGTCGTCGGCTGCCCGCTGCGCTCGAGCTTCGAAGACCAGGTGCGCGAGCACGTCGGGACACTCTCGGGCGTGACGTCCACGGCGGTCCGCTTCGATGTGATGACGCCTGACGAGCGGTCCGCGTTGACGACGAAGCTCCGCGGCGGCGCCGAGCAGCGCGGGATCCAGCTGCCGGCGACGACACGCGTGCTCGCGGTCGCGTCGGGCAAGGGCGGCGTCGGCAAGTCGACGCTCACCGTGAACATCGCCGCCGCGCTCGCCGCATCCGGCCACGAGGTCGGCGTGCTCGACGCGGACATCTACGGCCATTCGGTGCCGTACATGCTCGGCGTGAACCAGCGGCCGGTCGCGGTCGACCGCATGATCGTCCCGCCGGTCGGGCACGGGATGAAGCTGATGTCGATCGGCTTCTTCCTCGACGAGAACCAGCCGGTGATGTGGCGCGGGCCGATGCTCCACCGCGCGCTCGAGCAGTTCCTGCAGGACGTGCACTGGGGGGAGCTCGACGTGCTCGTCGTCGACATGCCGCCGGGCACCGGCGACGTGTCGATCTCGCTCGGACAGCTCCTGCCGCGCGCCGAGGCGGTCGTCGTGACGACGCCGCAGCCGCTCGCGCAGGAGGTCGCGGCGCGCGCGGCTGCGATGGCGCAGAAGACCGGCATGCGGCTGGTCGGCGTCGTCGAGAACATGACCTCCGAGGTATTCGGGTCCGGCGGCGGCGAGCGGCTCGCCGCCGACCTGCAGATCCCGCTGCTCGGGCTCGTGCCCCTCGAGGCGACCGTTCGCTCGTCCGCCGACGACGGTGTGCCGATCGTCCTCAGCGATCCCGAGAGCGCGCCCGCGCGCGAGATCACGCGGATCGCCGAGGCGATCGACGCGAGCCGCGTCGGCGGCTTCACGCGCACGCTGCCGCTCGTCTCGTAGTGGGCCACTAACCGTGACGGCGCAGGAGCGCCTGCGCGCGCTCGGCTTCTCGGACGGCGACGCCGAGACGCTTGCGGCCCACTTCCTCTGGGCCGATCGTCACGGGCTGACCGGCCACGGCGTCGGCCGGATCGACTGGCTCGAGGGGTTCGACGCACTCGACCCTGCCGCACGGCCGGCGCGGGTCGAGCAGGTGGACGGCTACGAGCGCTGGGACGGTAACGGCGCGCTCGGCTACCTGACGCTCGCCGCTGTGGTCGCCGCGCAGCTCGCCGAGCCGCCTGCTGCGGCGCGGGTTGTCGTCTGTTCGCGCACGTTCCCCACCGGCGCGCTCGGCTACTGGGTGCGGCTGCTCGCGCGCGACGGGCTCGTCGCCGCATTGACTGCGACGTCGCCGCGCCGGTTGCCGTCGCCCGTCGGCGGGCCGCCGCTCATCGGCACGAACCCGCTGGCGGTCGCGGTGCCCTCGTCGGATGGTCGGCCGCTCGCGGTCGACGTGTCGATGGGCGCGGTCACGCACGGCGACGTGCTCGCCGGGACGGCGCGCCCCGAGGAGCTGGTGCCGTTCGGCGGCGCGCAGTCGCACAAGGCGTTCGCGCTGGCGGTCGGCCTGCAGCTGCTCGTCGACGCGCTGACCCCAGAAGACAGCTTCGGCGCGGTCCTGCTCGTCGCGCGCCCGCGCGCCGACCCGGTGCCGGCGCTACGCGCCCTGGCGGGGGACGTTCGCCTCCCGGGCGATCGCGATCAGCTCTGAGTCGTCCCGGAGCGACCTCAGGTCGTCGTCGGCGAGCGGGTCCAGGTCGGCGCCGAGCGCGTAGGCCGCGCGGAGATGCTCGATCGCCTCGTCGCGCCGGCCGAGCAGCGCGGCCACGCAGCCCATGTTGTAGAGCAGCGTCCAGTCCGATGGGAAGCGCTGGTGGCCCTCGCGGAAGCCCGCGAGTGCCGTCTCGTAGTCGCCGTCCTGGTACGGCTGCCATGCCCGCGCGCCCCACTCCCAGGCCGACGGCGCGAACGGCTGGCCCGGCTTGGCCCCTGCCGTGAGGACGACGGTGCGCGGCTCGAGCGCCACCGCCCCGCGCTTCGCGCCGGGATCGCGCACGAAGACGATCGTGCCCTGCCGCGCGTCGACCTCGTCGCCCGCGACCGTGAAGCGCGCGTGCCCGCGCACGACGACGTAGAGCTCCTCGTGCCCGACCTGCCGCTCGTCGTGCTCGGGGATGACGGGGTCGCCGGCGCTCTCGACCGACCACGCGTTGACCCCGAATGCCTTCACGTCGAGCAGCTCGCGCAGCGGGATCCAGCCGCGCCGGTGCTCGGCCTCGTCGAGCTTCACGACCGTCCACTTGCTCATGCGGGGAACCCCGGCTCGCGGCGGATCGGGTCGAGGTCGGAGTCGGTGCGCGCCGCCTCCCGGTACTCGGGCCGCAACTCGATTGCCCGCTGGAGGTGCAGGATCGCGTCCAGCCGCCTGCCGGCGAGCGCCTCCTCGCAGGCGAGGTTGAAGAGCAGGGCCGCGTGGTCGGGCCGCTCGGCGAGCGCCTCCTCGTGGAGGCGGATCGACTCGGCGAAGTCGCCGCGCCGCCGCGCGGGCAGCGCCGCGAACATCGTCTCCCACGCCGAGACCTCGAACGGCTCGCCCGGCTTGCCGCCGAGCGCGAGCACCGTCGTGCCCTCCTCGCGGCTGATCGCGACGCGCCTGGTCTCCGGGTCGGGGAGGTGCACGAGCTCGCCCGCGCCGAGCTCGACGTCCTCACCGTCGAGGGTGAATGTCGCGCTGCCGTGGAGCACGAGGTAGATCTCCTCGTGGCCGAGCTGGCCCTCGGTGTGCTCCTCGACCACCTGCTCGCCGACCTCTTCGCTCGTGTAGGCGTTGACGCCGAACGCGCGCACATCGAACCGTCTCCGGATCGGGTGCCAGACGAGCCCGTGGGAGACCGGGATCTCGTCGAGCTCGTCGACGTGCGCGACCTCGTACGAGCTCGCTCGGGCGGTCACCGGTTCCGGAGCTCCTCGAGGACGACCGGGTCGATGCGCTCGATCCCGTCCAGGCGCTCCTCGAGGTTCTCGGTGCCCGCCCAGGCGGTCAGCGCGTCGGCGAGCTCGCCCTCGTACCCGAGCTTCGCGAGCCGCTCGGCGAGCTCGCCGCGGAGCTCGTCGTCGACGGGCACCCACTTCGACGCCGGCGTCTTCCCGAACAGCAGCGCGTGCAGCTCGTACAGCCGGGCGATCTCCGCGACCGGCGCCTCGTGGTCGTCGACGCGCAGGTCGACGAGCACGTCGGAGAGGCTCGCGTAGCCGCCGTCGCGCTCGACGACGAGCAGTGCCGCCGACTGCTGGCCGCGGCGGTCGCCGCCCGCGGACTGCGCGGCGGCGAGGCACTCGAGCAGGCGCTCGGCGAGCGGCCGTCCCGTCGTCGCGGTGAACGTCGCGGCGAGTGCGTCGACCGTCTCGGCGCCGACGAGGATGTTCCCCTGCGCGGCGAAGCAGGCTCCTGCGATGCCTCCGGCCCAGTCCATGCACGCCGTCCCGGTGTACGTCGCGCCGTGCCCCTCGCGGTCGACGACGCCGAGCTGGCGGTGGTCGCGGCCGTCGTCGGCGGCGGTGAGCCGTCGCACGACCTCGTCGGCGACCACGCCTTCGCGGAGCAGCGCCAGCCCGTCCGGGCCGTAGCGCGGGTTCGCGTACGCCTGCGTCGCGATCGCCCCGACGTGCGGCTCCGCCCACGGCACGACCGAGCCGACCGCGAGGAACTTCGACTGCGTCGCGACTCCCCACTGCCCCGCCTCGAGGTCGCAGGCCGCGATCGAGTAGGTGGCGACGAGCTCAGCCATACGTCAGCTCGGTGAGGTCGAGATCGAGCAGCGCCGGGTCGGTGACGAGCGCGCAGGCCACCTCCGGCCGTGCGAGTGCCGCCTTCACCTCGTCGGCGCTCGTCGCGCGGACGACCACCGGGCGTCCGGCATCGTGCGCGGCGCGCAACGCGCCGGCGTCGCCGGCCGAGTCCAGCACCAGCGCGTCGTCGAGGTCGAGCTCGCCGTCGAGCGCAATCTCCGGCACACGCCTGCCGGTCGCCCCGAACCAGCGCTCTCTCACAGCGTGACCGTGTCTCCCGGCTGGATCCGCTCGACGGTCGCCGGCGTGAGCTTCGCGAGCTCGTCGGGCGTGCCGGTCAAGATCGGGAACGTCCCCCAGTGACACGGGACGCAGCGCGGGTTGCCGAGCAGCTCCAGCGCCTTGGCCGCCTCGCGCGCGCCCATCGTGAAGTGGTCGCCGATCGGGAGCACCGCGACCGTGGGCTCGTACAGCTCGCGGATCAGCGCCATGTCGCCGAACACCGCCGTGTCGCCGGCGACGTAGACGGTCGAGCTGCCGAGATGGAACACGAACCCGGCCGGTTCGCCGGCATACGTGCCGTCGGGCGCCGAGCTCGAGTGGAACGCGTGCGTCATCGTGACGCGGGTGCCGGCGACCTCGATCGTGCCGCCCTTGTTGAAACCGACCAGCTTGTCGTCGGCCACACCCTGGCTCCCGAGCCAGGAGACGAGCTCGATGATGCCGACCACGGTGCAGCCGAAGCGCTGCTGCAGGGAGACGGCGTCGGCCGTGTGGTCGCCGTGGCCGTGCGTGAGCGCGATCGCGTCGACGCGCTCGGGCTCCTTCTCGTTCTCGGGACACGTCGGTCCCGAGAGAAACGGGTCGATGTAGATGCGGCTGCCGCCGTCGGTGTCGAGCCGAAACGACGCGTGGCCGAGCCAGGTCAGCGTTGCCAAGGCGATCCTTTCCGTCGCGGACGGGGTGAGCATAGAAGGACCGCCCCGGACGGGCGCACCGTTAGAAGGGGATCGAGCGGGCGGCGGCGGTCGCGGCGTCGATCAGCGGCTGCACGGCGAAGAAGGTGCCCACCGTCACGATCAGGCAGAGCACGACGCCGCCGCCGAGGACCACCTCGCGCGGCGGGGATCCGCCGGCGGGCGCGAGGCGCAGCTCCGACGCGTCGCGCAGGTACATCGCGCGCACGACGCCGAGGTAGTAGTAGGCCGAGATCATCGTCGCGATCACCCCGGCGACGACGAGCCACCAGTAGCCGGTGTCGTACGCCGCCGAGAAGACGTAGAACTTGCCGACGAAGCCTCCCGTCAGCGGGAAGCCGAGCATGCCGAGCATGAACACCCACATCGAGATGCCGAAGAACGGCCGCTCCCAGCCGAAGCCGGCCAGGTTGTCGAGGGTGACCGGCGTCCCGAGCTCGCGCTCGCGGGCGGAGACGACGCCGAACGCGCCGAGCGACATCGCCGCGTAGGGGATCAGGTAGAAGAGCAGCGCGCGCACCCCGAGCGGGCTGGCGGCGGCGACGGCGATCAGCATGAAGCCCGCGTGCGACACGGACGAGTAGGCGAGGATCCGCTTGACGTTCCGCTGGATCAGCGCGGCGATGTTCCCCCACGCCAGGGACACGATCGCGATCACGGCGATCGCGATCTGCCAGAGATGCCGGTCGGCCGGGAACGCGGTCTGGAGGACGCGGTATGTGACGACGAGCGCGGCCACCTTCGTCGCGGACGACATGAACGACGTCACCGGGGTCGGCGCGCCCTGGTAGGCGTCGGGCGTCCACATGTGGAACGGCGCGGCCGACGACTTGAAGCCGAGGCCGACGATGATCATCGCGAGGCCGCCGACGAGCATCGCCGAGTGCGCGTGGCCGGCCGCGGCGATCTTGTCGAACGACAGCTCGCCGGTGATGCCGTAGACGAGCGCGGACCCGAACAGCAGCGTCGCCGAGCCGACCGCGCCGACGATCAGGTACTTGAGCCCGGCCTCGAGCGAGCCGATCAGGTCGATGTCGATCGCGCAGAGGACGTACAGCGCGATCGAGAACCACTCGAGGCCGAGGAAGAGGGTCATCAGGTTGGCCGCCTGCACGAAGAACGCCATCCCGGCGCCGCAGGCGGTGAGCAGCGCGTAGTACTCGGCGACGTGCTCGTCGCCCCAGCGCTCGCGGAAGCTGATCAGCACGGCGATCGCGCCGCACCCCGCGAGCAGGATCTGCGCGAACGCCGAGTAGCGGTCGCGGAAGATCGAGTCGGCGATGATCGGCGAGCCGTTCGGCGTCTTCGCCGCCACCACGGTCGCGAACGCGAAGGCGCCGACGAACCCGCCGAATGCCACCGTCGCGGCGATCCCCGTTCGCGTACGGCGCGGTATGAAGACCGCGACCATCAGCAGCAACGCCGCCGCGCCGAGCAGGTCGAGCGACGGTGAGATGGCGAGCCAGTCGACGTGCGGATGCGGGATCACGGCATCCCCTGGACGACCGCGGCCTTGGCCTGGTCGCCGCCGAACGCGTGTCCGGAGATGAGGTTCGGCCACGCCGACAGGCCGACGAGGCAGAGGATGAGCGGGACGACGACGGCAAGCTCGCCGACGCGCAGGTCGAGCGCGGACTCGGGCACCGCGGGGCCGACGTCCTGGTGCAGCACGCCGGAGATCGCCCGCAGCATGTACATGGCCGCGAGCACGATCCCCACGGCGCCGACCACCGCCCAGCCCCAGCCCTGCTGGAAGACGCCGGCGAGGATCAGGAACTCGCCCGCGAACGCGGTCGAGAGCGGCACGGCGAGCGCGATCACGCCGGTGATCAGGACGACGGTCGCGAGCGCCGGCCGGCCGCGCGCCATCCCGCCGAGCAACCGGAAGTCGCCGGTCGAGCAGCGCCGCTCGACCATGGCAGCGATCAGGAACAGCGAGGCGGAGATCAGCCCGTGGTTGATCATCTGCAGCACGGCTCCGTCGAAGCCGAGGTCGTTGTTCGCGAGCAGCCCGATCACGATCAGGCCCGACTGCGCGAGCGACGAGTAGAGCACGACGCCGCGGAAGTCGCGCGCGCGGAACGCGAGCAGCGACCCGTAGACGAGCGAGAAGGACGCGAGGACCAGCAGCACGACGCGCCAGTCGTGCACCGGCCCGGGGAACTTCGGGATCGCGATGCGCAGTAGCCCGTAGAGGCCGGCCTTCGCGACCACCCCCGAGAGCACGGCGGAGATCTCCGGCGGCGACTCGCGGTACGTGATCGCGAGCCAGCCGTGGAACGGGAAGATCGGCGCCTTGATCACGAAGGCGATCACGAAGCCGAGGAAGATCCAGGTCGACGAGCTCTGGTGGATCGTCGTCAGGTCGAACGTCCCCTCCTGCAGGCCGTAGGCGACGATCGCCGCGAGCATCAGCAGCGAGCCGACCACCGTGTAGACGACGAACGTGATCGTCGCGCGCAGGCGCGCCGGCCCGCCCCAGACGCCGATCAGGATGTACAGCGGGATCAGCATCGCCTCGAAGAACGCGTAGAAGAGCAGCAGGTCCTGCGCGGTGAACACGCCGACGATCGAGCCGGTGAGGACGAGCATCAGCGCGAAGTACGCGCGTGCGCGCGAACGGTCGACCCACCAGCCGTAGACGATGCAGGCGGCCATCACCACGACCGTCATCCCGACGAGCCAGAGTGAGAACGCGTACAGGCCGACGTGGTACGAGACGTTGAGGTCCGGGATCCACGTCGCCTGCTGAGAGGACTGCAGTCCGGGCACGCCGAAGTCGAACTTGCCGACTGCGGTGATCCAGATCCCGACCTCGATCAGGGAGACCAGTGCCGCAAGCGAGCCCAGCCAGTACGAGGTGAGCGGTGCGATCGCCACCAGCGCGGCGCCCGCGAACGGGACGACGATCAGGATGGTCGTCAGCGGGCCCACTACTTGACCACCAGGAAGACGACGAACAGCACCGCGAGCCCGCCCGCGAGGGCGAGCGCGTACGAGCGGACGAGCCCGGTCTGCGCGCGTCCGAGCTCGCGGGCGCCGGTCGAGAATCCCTCACCGAGCAGCGAGAGCGAGCCGCCGATCAGCGGCCGCTCGATCAGCGCGCCGAGGCTGCGGGCGAGCAGGTCGGACGTCCGGTAGAAGACCACGTCGTAGAGCTCGTCGAAGTAGAACTTGCGCTCGAGGATCGTCCACGGCTTCGGTACCTCCATGTTCTTCGCCGCGTACATGCCCCAGGCGACGGCGATCCCGGACAGGCCCATCAGCAGCCCGACCCCGGACGAGAGCCACTCGTCGCGGCTCGTCGGAACGACCAGCGGCGGCGCCACCGGATCGAGCCACTTCGAGACGAGCCCCCACAGCGGCTCCCACTGGAGGAAGCCCGCCACCGTCGAGAGCACCGCGAGCACGAAGACCACGACGAGCATCGAGAACGGTCCCTCCTGACCGTGATGCGCGTGGTAGTGCTCGCGCGCGAACGGCGACGGCTCGCCGGTGAAGACGATGAACACGAGCCGGAACGCATAGACGCCGGTCAGGAACGCGCCGGCCATCCCGATCACGTAGAGGATCTGCCCGTACCAGCCCGACGCCAGCGCCGACGAGAGGATCTCGTCCTTCGAGAAGAAGCCGGCGAACGGGAAGATGCCCGCCAGTGCGAGCGAGCCGATCAGGAAGGCGGCGCGCGTCCGCGGCATCAGCTTGCCGACGCCCTGCAGCTTGCGGATGTCCTGCTCTCCGGTGAGCGCGTGGATGACGAGCCCGGCGGCGAGGAAGAGCAGCGCCTTGAAGAACGCGTGCGTCATCAGGTGGAACATCGCGTTCGCGTAGGCGCCGAGCCCGGCCGCGACGAACATGTAGCCGATCTGCGACATCGTCGAGTACGCGATCACGCGCTTGATGTCGACCTGCACGAGCGCGACCAGTCCCGCCATCAGCAACGTCGCCGCGCCGAGCCCGGCAGCGGTGTCCTGCACGATGTGGGCGTTCTCGAACAGGATGTGGCAGCGGACGATCAGGTACACACCGGCGGTCACCATCGTGGCGGCGTGGATAAGCGCGCTTACCGGCGTCGGCCCCTCCATCGCGTCCGGGAGCCACGTGTGCAGCGGCAGCTGCGCGCTCTTCGCGACTGCGCCGCCGAGCAGGCCGAGCGCGATCAGGTTGGCGGTGGTGCCGCCGAGCGGGGCGGCGGCGAACGCGGGCGCGAAATCGAGCGTGCCGGTCTGCTGCACGAGCAGGAAGAGCGCGAGTGCGAACGTCGCGTCACCGATCGCGTTCATCACGAACGCCTTCTTGGCCGCGTCGACCGCCGACTTGCGCTCCTGATAGAAGCCGATCAGCAGGTAGCTCGACAGGCCGACCATCCCCCAGCCGGCGAGCAGCAGCAGCAGGTTCGCGCCCTGCACCAGCAGCAGCATCGAGAACACGAACAGCGACATGTAGGCGAAGAACCGCCGCTCTTCGTCCTCGCCGTTCATGTAGCCGAGCGAGTAGGCGATGATCAGCCCGCCGACGCCGGCGACGATCAGCATCATCATCACGCTCAGCTGGTCGGTCAGCAGCGACAGCCCGAACTTGTACTGGCCGGCCGAGAGCCACGTCCACGACGTCGTGACGTGCGAGCGCTGCGACTGGTCCTCGGAGAGCATCACGCCGAAGCAGACGCAGGCGGCGGCGAACGAGCCGAAGGTGGTGACGGTCGAGATCCAGCCGGTCGCCCGCCGCGACAGCTTCGTCCCGCCGAGCGTGATCGCGACCGTCGACGCGAGCGGGAGCAGCAGGCAGATCCAGGCGGCGGTGTTCATCCGCTACCCCCTCAGCGTCCGCAGCTTGTCGACGTCGAGCTCGACGTTCCGTCGGCCGAGCGCGACGATCATGCCGAGGCCGACGACGACCTCCGACGCGGCCACCGCCATCACGGAGATCGCGAACACCTGGCCGTCCTCGCGCCCGTGCAGCCGCGAGAACGCGATCAGCAGCAGGTTCGCGGCGTTGAGCATGATCTCGACGGAGAGCAGGATGATCAGTGGGCTGCGGCGCAGCATCACACCGAGCGCTCCTGTCGCGAAGAGCAGTGCGGCCAGCGCGACGTACCACTGAATGTCAGGCCCGTGCATCGGCTCCCTCGGGCTCGACCGGGTCGATGCGCCGGGCATGGGCGCCGAGCACGACGCCGCCCACGGCGGCGACGAGGAGCACGATCGACGTCACCTCGAACGCGAGCAGGTGGTCGGTGAGGAAGAGCTCGCCGATCGAGGCGGGTGAGCCGAACGACCGCGTGATGTGCGCCGGCTCGCCGAGCGTGTCGCCCGCCTCGAGCCCGATCGCGACGATCACCTCGACCAGCACGGCGCCGCCCGCGAGCGCGGCCCCGATCGCCTGCCACGACGGCCCGCCGGCCCACGGCGCCTCGAGAGTGCGGTCGCCGAGGTAGGCGATCACGAACAGGAACATCACCATCACCGCGCCGGCGTAGACGAGCACCTGTCCGGCCGCGACGAACTCGCCGCCGAGCATGAGGTACAGGACGGCGAGCGAGCCGAGGTTCC
>DATBIC010000173.1:0-21762 GCA_036557145.1 Gaiellaceae bacterium | reverse complement strand
ACGGTGGCAGGCGCGTGGTCGCCTGCTTTCCGCCCCGGCCAACCGGCTTGACCGTGATACCCAAACCGCAGAAAGGGGCTCGATGCCCGTCGTCTCCATGAAAGAGCTGCTGGAGGCCGGAGTCCACTTCGGCCATCAGACCCGCCGCTGGAACCCGAAGATGAAGCGCTTCATCTTCACCGAGCGCGGCGGCATCTACATCATCGACCTCACGCAGACGCAGGAGCTGCTGGACGAGGCGTACAACTTCGCGCGCGCGATCGGCGAGCGCGGCGGCTCGATCCTGTTCGTCGGCACCAAGAAGCAGGCGCAGGACGCCGTCTCGGGCGAGGCGAGCCGGGTCAACATGCCGTACGTCAACCACCGCTGGCTCGGCGGGCTGCTGACGAACTGGCGGACGATCTCGGACCGCATCCAGCGCCTGCACGAGCTGCGCAGCCTCAAGCAGGAGTCCCAGCTCGACCTGCTCCCGGCGAAGGAGCGCATCTCGATGGAAGCCGAGCTCGAGAAGCTCGAGGCGAACCTCGGCGGCGTCGCCGACATGCGGCGCCAGCCCGACGCGATCTTCATCGTCGACCTCCGCAAGGAGCAGCTGGCGGTGCGCGAGGCGAAGCGCCTCGGCATGCCGGTGATCGCGCTCGTCGACACGAACTGCGACCCGGACGAGGCCGACTACGTGATCCCGGGGAACGACGACGCGATCCGCTCGTGCGCGCTCATCGTCAGGGCGATCGCCGACGGCATCGAGGCGGGGAAGCAGAAGGTCTCCGCGGCCGAGCTGCGCGCCCCGCGCAACGGCGCCGCGCAGCCCGCGGAGGTCGAAGAGCCGGCGGCCGAGGCGGCGCCGGCCGAGCCGGAGGCGCCGGAGACGGCCGAATGACCGAGATCACCGCGACGATGGTGAAGGAGCTCCGCGACGCGACCAGCGCGGGGATGATGGACTGCAAGCGCGCGCTCCAGGAGACGGAGGGCGACTTCGACGCCGCGGTCAAGCTGCTGCGCGAGCGCGGCATGGCATCGGCGGCCAAGCGCGCCGGCCGCGAGACGAGCGAGGGCAAGGTCGGCGTGCTGGTGCAGGGCGACACCGGGACGATCGTCGCGGTCGGCTGCGAGACCGAGCCCGTGTCGTCGAACGACGACTTCCTCGCGTTCGCCGAGAAGGTGCTGCGCAACGTGCACGAGCGCGGCGAGGCCGCAGTGGCCGATCTCGACGCCGAGCGCGTCGAGCTCGCAGCGAGGCTCGGCGAGAACATCCAGGTCGTCGGCGCCAAGCGCATCGAGGCGCGCGACGGCGGCACGCTCTCGTACTACGTGCACGCACCGGCGAACAAGGTCGGTGCGATCGTGCTCACCGCCGGCGGCGATCCGCAGACCGCACGCAGCCTCGCGTTGCATCTGACGTTCGCGCGGCCGACGTACGAGAATCGCGGGCAGGTGCCGCAGGAGCTGGTCGATGCCGAGCGCGAGATCCTGCAAAGCTCGGACGAGGTGCAGAGCAAGCCGGATGCGGTTCGCGAGAAGATCGTCGACGGGATGCTGAACAAGCGGTTCTACGGCGAGTCCGTGCTCAGCGAGCAGACCTGGTACCGCGCCGACGAGTCGACGGCGACGGTCGGCCGCTTCCTGGAGGAGCAGGGGATCGAGCTGCGCGACTACGCCTGGTACGCCGTCGCCTAAGTGGCCACGACGCTGCCAAAGCTCGAGCCGCCGCCGGTCTTCAAGCGGGTCCTGCTGAAGCTCTCCGGCGAGTCGCTGATGGGGTCGTCGGAATACGGCCTCGACGCGCACACCGTCGACCTGCTCGCGCAGGAGCTCGTCGACGTGCGCCAGACCGGGCTCGAGGTCGCGCTGGTCATCGGCGGCGGGAACATCTACCGCGGCATGGCGGCCGCGGCTGAGGGGATGGACCGCGCAACCGGCGACTACATGGGCATGCTCGCCACCGTCCTGAACTCGCTCGCCGTGCAAGAGGCGCTCGAGCGGCACGGCGCCGACACGCGGGTGCTCTCGGCGATCACGGTCCAGGAGGTCGCCGAGCCGTACATCAGGCGGCGGGCGGTGCGCCACCTCGAGAAAGGGCGCTTCGTGATCTTCGCGGCCGGCACCGGCAACCCGTTCTTCACCACCGACACCGCCGCGGCGCTGCGCGCGCTCGAGATCGGCGCCGAGGCGATCCTGATGGCGAAGAACGGCGTCGCAGGCGTGCTCGACGGCGACCCGCGGACGGCGCCCGACGCGCAGCTGATTCCGTCGATCACCCACTTGCAGGCGATCGAGCGCGGGTTGAAGGTGATGGACACGACCGCGCTCTCCCTGTGCATGGACAATCACCTGCCGATCCACGTCTTCGAGCTTGCCGCCGGGAACATCTCGCGCGTCAGCCGGGGCGAGCCGATCGGCACCGTCGTGGCCACCCCTCCCGAAGGAGAACGAGAACGGTGATCGAGGATTTCGTTTCGGATGCGGGTCAGCGGATGGACAAGTCGGTCGAGGCGACGCACGAGCACTTCAACTCCGTGCGCACCGGCCGGGCGGCGCCGGCGCTGCTCGACCGGATCACGATCGACTACTACGGCACGCCGACGCCGCTCAAGAACCTCGCCACGATCAACGCACCGGAGCCGCGGCTGCTGACGATCCAGCCGTTCGACCCGACGTCGATCAAGCAGATCGAGAAGACGATCCAGGAGTCCGACCTCGGCCTGACGCCGTCGAACGACGGCAAGGTGATCCGCCTGCCGATCCCGCAGCTCACCGAGGAGCGCCGCAAGGAGCTCGTGAAGCTCGTCCGCCAGATGGCCGAGGAGGGCCGCGTCGCCGTGCGCAACGTCCGCCGCGACGCGATCAAGCACCTCGAGGAGCTCGTGCGAAACGGTGACGTGGGCGACGACGAGGAGCGGGCCGCCGAGACGCGTGTGCAGAAGGTCACCGACGACCACGTGACGCGCATCGACGACCTGCTGAAGCGCAAGGAAGCCGAGATCATGGAGGTCTAGTGGTCGCGTCCATGAGTTGGTTCGTGATTGGGCGAGCGAAAAGCAAGCAGGCCAAGGACGCAGGGAGCCCTCGTACCTGAAGAGGTACGGGGGCGACTGAGGACGCGGGCATGCGCCGCTTTGCAGCCGGCCAAGCACACAACCACACTCGTGGACGAGGCCACTAAGAGGACCTCCGTGAAGATCGTCTCCCGCATCCGCACGCTGCGCCGGATCCGGCCGCTGCCCGAGCCGGCACTGCCGGAGGTCGCGCAGTCGGTCGCGATCATCCTCGACGGGAACGGGCGCTGGGCCCGCAGGCGCGGCCTGCCCGTGGCCGCGGGGCATCGCGCGGGTGCGCGAACGGTTCGCCGCACGGTCGAGGCGGCGATCGACGTCGGTATCCAGGATCTCGCCGTGTTCGCGTTCTCGACGGAGAACTGGTCGCGCTCAGAAGAGGAGGTCGACGCGCTGATGGAGATCTTCGCGGAGACGATCGAGCGCGAGCTGCCGGATCTCGCGGAGCAGGGGGTGCGCGTCCGCTTCATCGGCCGCCGTGACCGCGCGCCCGAGCAGCTGCAGGCGCGCATGGCCGCGATGGAGGACCGCACCGAGCTGAACACGCGCATCAACCTCTGGGTCGCCTTCGACTACGGCGGCCGCGCCGAGCTCGTGCAGGCTGCGCGGCGGCTCGTGGAGAGCGGTGTCGAGCCGGAGGACATCGACGAGAACGTCTTCGCGGCCAACCTCTATGCGCCGGAGCTCCCCGATCCCGATCTCCTGATCAGAACGAGCGGCGAGCTGCGGATCTCGAACTTCCTGCTGTGGCAGCTCGCCTACACCGAGCTGGTGTTCGTCGACGCGTACTGGCCCGACTTCGACGAGCGTGACCTGCGGCGCGCGCTCGCCGAATACGCGTCGCGCCGCCGACGGTTCGGCGGGCGTTGAGCTCGTTCGTCTCTCGGATCGTCGTCGTCGTCGTGCTGCTTCCCGTGGTGCTCGGCGTCGCCTACCTCGGCGGCTGGTGGATGTTCGCCCTGCTCGCTCTCGCCGCGCTGCTCGCCCTGCACGAGTTCTGGTTGCTCGCGCGGGAGCACGCACCGCTGGCGCTCGCCGGGTACGCGGGCGTGGCGCTCGCTCTCGTCGGCGCGGAGCTCAGCGGCTTCGAGTGGATGGTCGGCGGCGCGCTGGCGACGCTGCCGCTGGCGTTCAGCCTCAAGCTCATCTCGCGCGCCCGGCAGGCGCCGACCGCGGCGGTCTCGACGACGGTGCTCGGGGCCGTGTGGATCGGGCTCGGCCTCGCGTTCCTGATCCTGCTGCGCGCGGTTCCCGACAAGGGGCGGCTGCTGCTCTTCACCGTGCTCCTGGCGGTGTGGGCCGGCGACACGCTCGCGTACCTCGGCGGCCGCCTGCTCGGGCGGCACAGGATGGCGCCGGCGACGTCGCCCGGCAAGACGTGGGAGGGGTTCGTCCTCGGGACCGCGGCGACGATCTTCGTCGCGTTCGTCGCGCTGTACAAGCAGCACTACCTCACGATCGGACAGTCGATCGTGCTCGGTGTGGTGCTGGCGATCGCGGCGCCGCTCGGCGACCTGTTCGAGTCGCTGATGAAGCGCGACGCGGGCGTGAAGGACTCCGGCCGGCTGCTCGGCGGCCACGGCGGCATGCTCGACCGCCTGGACGCCTTCCTGTTCGCCGCCCCGGCGGCGTACTTCACGATCCTCGCTCTGACCTAGCCGTCACACTTTCGTGCGGGTGGCTGCGACCCGACCACCTGCGCACCGTGCAGGAAAAACACGGCGTTCTGTGACAGTTCTGTGAGGTCGGCTGCCGCCCGAGGCATGTCGCCGCCCCGGGCGGGCACACTTCTCGCGTGAAGCGGATCGCACTGCTCGGCGCGACCGGCTCGATCGGCCGCCAGGCGCTCGAGGTGATCGGCGCCGACCCCGAGCTCGAGCTGGCCGCCGCGACGAGCGGCTCGACGCCGATCGACGGGCTCGCCCCGCTGACGCAGGTCGGCGGCGATCCGACTGAGCTGCTCGAGCGCGCGCAGCCCGATGTCGTCCTGAACGCGACCGTCGGCTTCGCCGGGCTGCCCGCGACGATGTGGGCGCTCGAGCACGGCGTCCCGCTCGCGCTCGCCAACAAGGAGAGCCTCGTCGCCGCCGGCGAGCTCGCGCTCGCCGCCCGCGCCCGCGGCGGAGGTGCGCTGCTCCCCGTCGACAGCGAGCACTCTGCGCTCTTCCAGTGCGCGCTCGCGGGGCAACCGGAGAGCGTCGTGCTCACCGCGAGTGGCGGCCCCTTCCGCGGGTGGACGCGCGACGAGCTCGCCGACGTGACCGCCGACGAGGCGCTCGCGCATCCGACGTGGTCGATGGGCGCGAAGATCACGATCGACTCGGCGACGCTCGCGAACAAGGGGCTCGAGGTGATCGAGGCGCACTTCCTGTTCGGCCTGCCCTACGAACGGATCGAGGTGGTGATCCAGCCGACCTCGATCGTGCACGGGCTCGTGCGGTTCCACGACGGCGCGTCGATCGCCCATCTCGGCTACCCGGACATGCGCGTGCCGATCTCCTACGCGCTCACCCACCCGGAACGCGCGCCGACGCCGATTCCGGCGCTCGACCTGGTGTCGGCGAGCCCGCTCGAGTTCTCGGAGCCGGACCTCGAGACGTTCCCGCTGCTCGCGCTCGCCCGCGAGTCCGGCGAGCGCGGCGGGACGTACCCGTGCGCGTTCAACGCGGCGAACGAGGTCGCGGTCGCTGCTTTCCTCGACGGCCGCATCGGCTTCCTCGAGATCGCCGGCCGCGTCGAGGACGTGCTCGGCCGCGTCGACGGAGCGCCCGCGTGCGACCTCGACGAGCTCCGCCGTGCCGATGCCCGCGCCCGCGACCTGGTGGCGGTCGTATGAGCATCCTGATCGCGATCTTCGGGCTCGCGCTGCTCGTGATGATCCACGAGGCGGGGCACTTCTTCGCGGCGCGCGCGGTGGGGATGACCCCGCGCAAGTTCTATCTCGGCTTCGGCCCGCCGATCGCGCGCACGACGCGCGGCGGCGTCGAGTACGGGATCGGCTCGATCCCGCTCGGCGGCTACGTGAAGATCCCCGGGATGAGCCGGCCGTCGGCCGGAACGCTGGCGACGATGCTTCCCGAGCAGGCACGGGACGAGCACCGCACGGAGCTTGCGCGTCTCGATGCTGCGATCGAGAACGGCGACGACCACGCCGCGCGGGCGGCGCTCGAGGAGCTGCGTCCCGCGCTCGGGACGACCTCGGCCTGGCAGGAGCTCGAGGGGCAGCTCGCACCCGACGCGTACTGGCGGCAGGCGACCTGGCGGCGGCTGGTGGCGATCGGCGCCGGGCCGGGGGTCAACCTCCTGTTCGCGATCGTGCTCTTCACGTGCCTGTTCGTGGTCGCGACGACGCGCGACACGAACGTCGTCGGCCGCGTCCTGTCGCACACGCCTGCGGCGGCAGCCGGCGTGAAGCAGGGCGACGCGATCCTGTCCGTCGCAGGACAGCGGGTGGCGCCCAAGGAGATCCCGGCGCACATCCGCGCCACCGACGGCCGGCCGTTCACGCTGGTCGTACGCCGCAACGGCCGGCGCGTGCCGATCCGCCTGCACGCGCGCCTGGACGACGGCTCGTACCGGATCGGAATCGCGATCGAGTCGCGGACGGGAGCGGGGGAGTCCGTGCCGGCGGCCGCGCGCGATGCTTTCGGCCTGACATGGGGCGTGACCCGCGACACCGTCACCGGCATCGGCCACCTGTTCGCCGGACAGGACACGAACCAGGTCTCGAGCTCGGTCGGCATCGTCCGCGTGTCGGCGGCAGCCTGGCGCCAGGGCCTTCGCGACTTCCTGCTCGTGTTGGGGCTCGTCAGCCTCGCGCTCGGGCTGCTCAACCTGATCCCGGTGCTGCCGCTCGACGGCGGCCACATCGTGATCGCGCTGGTCGAGAAGGCTCGCGGCCACACCTTCAAGCAGTCGGTCTACCTCCGCTACACGGTCGTCGGGTTCGCGCTCTTCGCCGTCCTCATGTACTTCGGCCTCCGCAACGATCTGTTCGGTGGCGGAGGCTAGGCTGAAATCATGGCCAGCGAACGTTCCGTAGACGTCGGCGGCGTGCGGATCGGAGGCGGCGCTCCGGTCGTCGTCCAGTCGATGACGCTGACGAAGACGCACGACGTCGAGGCGACGACGGCGCAGATCGCCGAGCTCGCGAGCGCGGGCTGCGAGGTCGTCCGCGTCGCGGTGCCGAAGGGCGAGGACGCAGACGCACTGCCGAAGATCGTCCGCTTCTCGCCGATCCCGGTGATCGCCGACATCCATTTCAACGCTTCGCTCGCGCTGCGCGCGATCGATGCGGGCGTCGCTGCCGTTCGCATCAACCCGGGCAACATCGGCGGCCCGGACAAGGTCGCGGAGGTGGTGACGGCGGCGAAGCGCGCCGGCATGCCGATGCGCATCGGCGCCAACTCGGGCTCGCTGCCGAAGCACCTCGCCGGGCTTGCGCAGCAGGACCAGGCGGAGGCGCTGGTCGAGGCGGCGCTGGAGGAGGTGCGCCTGCTCGAGCAGCTCGAGTACCGCAACTTCAAGATCTCGGTGAAGTCCAGCCACGTGCCGACGATGATCCGCGCCTACCGGCTGCTGTCGTCCAAGGTCCCGTACCCGCTCCACCTCGGCGTCACCGAGGCGGGCACGCCGTATGCGGGCGCGATCAAGAGCGCCGTCGGCATGGGCGCGCTGCTCGTGGATGGGATCGGCGACACGATCCGCGTGTCGCTGACCGCGGACCCGGTCGAAGAAGTGCGGACGGCCTACGAGATCCTGAAGGCGCTCGGGCTCCGCGAGCGCGGGCCGGTGATGATCGCGTGCCCGAGCTGCGGACGCGACAACGTCGGTGTGCAGCAGCTCGCCGAGCGGGTCGAGGAGCGCCTGCGGACGTACCCGGAGGCGTTCGAGGTGGCAGTGCTCGGGTGCGCGGTGAACGGGCCGGGGGAGGCGGGTGACGCCGACTTCGGCATCGCCGGCGGCCGTGACGTCGGGTTCATCTACGGCCACGGCCGCGTGCTCAAGAAGGTCTCCGGCGACATCCTCGTCGACGAGCTCTTCCACGAGATCGACCGCTGGATCGCCGACGGCATGCACCGCCCCAAGCGCCTGAAGATGGCGAAGCCGGCGGCGCTCGCGATGGCCGAGGCGTCCGCGATCCCGCTCCACGACTGAGGAACCCGGCCGCCGCGCGGGGGCGGTAGCCTGGAAAGGCAACGATGATCGCCCGCGCCTCGCAGCTCTTCCTGCCCACGCTCCGCGACGCCCCGGCCGACGCGGAGGCGGTGAGCCACAAGCTGCTCGTCCGCGGCGCGTTCATCCGGCAGGTCGCGGCCGGAGTGTGGACGTTCCTGCCGCTCGGCTGGCGCGTGCACCGGAAGGTCGAGCAGATCATCCGCGAGGAGATGGACGCGATCGGCGGCCAGGAGATGCTGATGCCGGTCTTGACGCCCCTCGAGCTCTGGCAGCAGTCCGGCCGCGACTTCATCGACGAGCTCTTCCGCCTGAAGGATCGCAAGGGAGCCGACTACATCCTGCCGCTGACGCACGAGGAGACCGTGACCTTCCACGCGCGTGAGCTCCAGAGCTACCGGCAGCTCCCGCAGATGCTGTACCACTTCTCGATCAAGGAGCGCGACGAGCCCCGTCCCGGGAAGGGCCTGATCCGCCTGCGCGAGTTCATCATGAAGGACGCGTACTCGTTCGACCGCGACGAAGCCGGGCTCGACGAGAGCTTCCGGAAGCAGCGCGGCGCGTACCACCGGATCTTCGACCGCCTCGGCCTCGTCTACCACGAGGTCGAAGCCGAGCCGGGGATGATGGGCGGCAAGGAGTCGTTCGACTTCCTCGCGCCGTCGGGCGCCGGTGAGAACACGCTCGTCACGTGCGAGCACGGCGACTTTGCAGCCGACCTCGAGATCGCCCGGACGATCCCGCGGCCGGCGAGGCCGCCGGCTCCGCTCGCCGCGCCCGAGGAGGTCGAGACGCCGGGGGTGACGACCTGCGAGGCGCTCGCGGAGTTCCTCGCCGTCGACGTCGCCGCGACCTCGAAGGCGATGCCGCACGCGAAGCAGGACGGGACGGTCGTGCTCGCCCTCGTTCGGGGCGACGACCGGCTCGAGACGGCGAAGCTGGCGGCTGCGTTCGGCGAGCCGCTGTGGCCGGCGACCGACGAGCAGATTCGCGCCGCCTTCGGCGCGTCCGGCGGGTCGCTCGGCCCGGTCGGCTTCGACGGCGAGGTGGTCGCCGACGACGCTCTGCGCGACGGGCAGTTCGTCGCCGGGGCCAACCGCGACGGGTTCCATCTCCGCGGTGTCGAGGCCGGCCGCGACTATGCTCCGCGCTTCGCGGACCTGCGCGAGTCGGCGGAGACCGACACGTGCCCCAAGTGCGGCGGCGCGATCCGTTTCGAGACCGCGATCGAGGTGGGGCACATCTTCAAGTTCGGCAGCCGCTACGCGGAGCCGCTCGGCGCGACGTTCCTCGACGAAGACGGCAAGGTGAAACCGCTCGTCGGCGGCAGCTACGGGATCGGCCCCGCACGCGTGATGGCGGCCGCCGTCGAGCAGGGCCACGACGAGCACGGCATCCTGTGGCCAGCCGCGATCGCCCCGTACGACGTGCACGTCGTCGTGCTGACGGGAGCGGAGGAGATCGGCGAGCGGGCCGCCGAGGCGCTTTCGGCGGCCGGGCACGACGTGCTCCTCGACGACCGCGACCAGCGCCCCGGGGAGAAGTTCGCGGACGCCGACCTGATCGGGATCCCGGTGCGCGTGACCGCCGGGCGCAAGAGCCTCGAGGACGGCGCCGTGGACGTGCGGCGGCGCGCCACCGGGGATGAGCGGCGTGTGGCCGTGGCCGAACTGGGCAAGGAGGTCTAGGAGATGCCGAGGCGGCGGAGGTACAGCACGGAGGCGTTCGGCCCGGCAGTCGAGCGCCTGATGAACGAGTCCGGCGTCACCTACCGGGCGCTCGCCGCCAAGACGGGGCTGTCGGCCGGATACCTGAACCACCTGGTGCACGGGAACCGCCCGGTGCCGTCGAACGACGTCGTCCGGAACCTGTCGGAGGCGCTCGACGTCGAGCCCGAGCACTTCCGCGAGTACCGCGTCCGCGTGATCACGGAGCGCCTCGAGACGATGCCGGAGCTCGTCGACCGGCTCTTCAAGCGGTTGAACGGCTAGCTCGTCGGGAAGGGCACCTGCGGTTCCCTTCCCGATGCCCATCCCTCCCTTTGCGCCTGCAGTCGCGCGAGGGCGCTTCGCCTCCCGGCCGGCCAAGCCGGCCTCCGGCGGCAGCGGTCTTGCGCTCCGAGCGGGGAAGAACCGCCTCTCCAGCGAGGATGCACACCCGAACTCGGCCGAGGGGCTAACCCGCGCCGCCCGGCGGCGTCTTAGCTTCATGCCCGGTGGGGTCCCGGCAAACGACCACTGGGGGGTTGGGGGCCCCACCGAGCGCCTGCTCGAAAGCGGCGACGCCTGCCGTCGCCCCCGAACCCCAGAGGATACGCCAGGTTCGAGCGTTTGGCCATCCGGCCGTGAACGACCAGTCCTGCGGGCGCGGAGGAGAGTGAGGGGCGCCCCCGAGTGGGGCAGCCCCTCGTGGGCGCCAGAGGCCAAGACGACGCCCATCACCAGGGTTCCTCGCCATGAAGGGCGCTCGTAAGACCAGGTTGGGTCAATCGGACGTCGAGCTCCGCCGCCCGCCAATGGCGAACGGCAGCGGAGCTCCTCGATTGGCCTCTGTCCGCCCCGCGGCTCTGAGGGGAGGGCTCGCGGGGAGCGAGACACTACAGCGTCCTCGCCGGTCCGGCGGGAATACGCCAGAATCCCGGTTTCGGGAAGGAGCGCCCAGATGCCTTCGTCGCACGTCCCGCTCGCGGGGAGCGAGCGCGTCCTGCCGCCCGGCGCCCGGGCGGCCGGCCAGGTCGCCGCCGAGGAGCGGCTGACCGTCACCGTCGTCGTTGCCCGCGGCCCCGACCGGGACGAGATCGCCCGGCAGCTCGAGCGGGTCGCGGCGTTCGCCCGCGATCGGGGCCTGGCGATGGTCGAGTCGAGCGTGGCGCGGCGCTCGGCGCTACTCGAAGGAACGGTGGCGCAGCTCTGCGATGCCTTCGGTGTCGAGCTCGCGCGCTACACGCATCCGGACGGCGCCTTCCGCGGCCGCGTCGGGTCGGTCTACCTCCCGGCCGACCTCGCCGAGGTGGTCGTCGGCGTCTTCGGCCTCGACGACAGGGCCCAGGCCCGGGCGCAGTACCGGATCGCCGAACCGGCTGCCGTCACCGCCTCCTACACGCCGCCCGAGGTCGCCGCTCTCTACGCGTTCCCGGGTGGTGCCACGGGCGCGGGGCAGTGCATCGCGATCGTCGAGCTCGGCGGCGGCTACGTCCAGGGCGACCTCGACACCTACTTCTCCGGGCTCGGCCTCGCCACGCCGCAGGTCGCTGCGGTCGGCGTCGACGGCGGCGAGAACGCGCCGACCGGAGACCCGAACGGCGCCGACGCGGAGGTGATGCTCGACATCGAGGTGGCCGGCGCGATCGCACCCGCTGCGCGGATCGCGGTCTACTTCGCGCCGAACACCGACCAGGGCTTCATCGACGCGGTCAGCACGGCGGTCCACGACCGGGAGAACGCCCCGTCGGTGATCTCGATCAGCTGGGGCGGGCCGGAGAGCAGCTGGACGGCCCAGGCGCTTCAGGCGCTCGACCAGTCGTTCGCCGACGCGGCCGACCTCGGGATCACGGTGTGCGTGGCGTGCGGCGACAACGGCTCGGGTGACGGCGTCGACGACGGAGAGGCGCACGTCGACTTCCCCGCCTCGAGCTCGCACGCGCTCGCCTGCGGCGGCACGAAGTTGCAGGCGCGCGGCGGCGCGATCTCAGCCGAGACGGTGTGGAACGAGGCGTCGGGCGGCGCCACGGGCGGCGGCGTCAGCGACACCTTCGACCTTCCCGACTGGCAGCAGAGCGCCGGGGTGCCGGCCTCCGCGAACGGGAACGGCCGCATCGGGCGCGGTGTGCCCGACGTCGCCGGCGACGCCGACCCGACGACCGGGTACACGATCCGCGTCGACGGCGAGCAGGCGACGGTGGGCGGGACGAGCGCGGTCGCACCGTTGTGGGCGTCGCTGGTCGCGCTACTCAACGAGCAACGCGGCACGCCGCTCGGCTTCGCGAACCCGATGCTCTACGGCTTGTCGACTGCGACGGCGTTCCGTGACATCGTCAGCGGCTCGAACGCCGTGGGCGGCACGCCGGGCTATGCAGCCGGACGGGGCTGGGACGCGTGCACCGGCCTCGGCAGCCCCGACGGGCAGGGCCTCCTCGCTCAGTTGTAGTGGGTGAGGCGCGGCCACAACGCCGCCCACGACGAGGTCGGCCGGCAGAGCAGCAGCGGCAGGCCCTGTTCGTCGTTGTCGAGGCCGACGCCGTCGTCGATCGTCGCGAGGCGACGGCAGCCGGCGAACTCCGGCGCCGCATCGGCGCCGTCGTCGTAGCCGACGAGAAGCGCGTGCGCGTCCTGCTCGGGAGGCCGTCCCCATTCGCTGAAGCCGTTGTGCGCGCTGTACGCGCGCGGCAGGCCGTGCGCATGCCCGAGCACGTCGACCGCGCCCGCCTCGCCGTAGTTGTAGGTGAAGAGCGCCGTCCGGCTGCGCTCCGGCGCGGGGATCGACCGCCAGGCTCCCGCGACCGTCGCGATGAATCGCGGCCAGCCGACCGTCTCGCCCTGGTCGGGGTTGATCGCCATCACGGCGCTGCCCTGCAGCGACGTCTCGGGGAGCAGGGGCAACGCGATCAGCGCGCTGACCGCCGCGCTCACGACGATCGCCGCCGCGAGCCAGCGGACGTGCGAGCGCGCCCGCAACGTCCAGTCCGCGACCGGCAGTGCGCCGATTCCGAGCAGCACAGGATAGAGGCTCGCGAGGTAGTACGCCTTGCCGTTGCCGACGATGTACGCGACCGCGAGCACGGCGTACGTCACCGGCACGAAGCGCAGCGCGCGCAGCGCGGTGCGGCGGAACGGTGCCACGAGGCCGGCGATCCAGACCGGCGCCAGCACGGGGCTCACCATCACGAGCTGGAACGGGACGAAGCCGACGCGGCCGCCCTCCGCCGACCCGGCGATGTTGCGGGCGACGGTCAGCTGCGGCCAACCGTGCACCTGCTGCCACACGACGTAGGGCGCGGCTATGACGACGGCGGCGACGACGCCTCCCGCCGTCCACCACGAACGGAGCGGTCGCCGCGGCCCGAGCACGAGCAGCGTCGCGACGAGCACGACGGCGACGAGCGCGACCTGCGGCTTCGCCTCCGTGCCGACGCCGACGACGATGCCGGCCGCGAGCATCGGGGGGCCGCTGTCGCGGGCGATCGCCCGGATCACGAGCCAGACGAGCGCGGTCGTGCTCAGCAGGTCGAAGGTCGTCGTCGTGACGAAGTGGCCGACCGCCAGCGCGAAGCCGGACGTCGCGGTACACGCCGCCGCGATCATCTGTGCGCGCCGGGAGCCTCCGAGCTCGCGCGCGATGAGTGCCGCGAGCACCGTCGTCGCAGCCGACACGAGCGCGGAGGGGAGGCGCACCCAGAGCGGGGAGGACCCGAGCTGGTGCATCGTCCACACGACGAGCGGGACGATCGGCGGCTGGTCGGGGTAGCCGAACGCCGGGTGCGAGCCCGCGACGATGAAGTACAGCTCGTCGCGGTGGAAGCCGTAGCGCGTGCTCGTCGCAACCAGGACGACGAACTGGGCGGCCGCGATCAGGGCGACGCCGCGGGACACGCCCTCGATGCGGGTCCACCTCGCAGCCGCCACGCGGCGTTGAGATTACGCGCTCAGGCTTCCGCGAACCGGCGCAACGCGTTGACGAGCGCCTGCAGGCGGACGCCGCGCTCGGTCAGGCGGTACTCGGTGCGCGGCGGCCGGCCGTCGACCGTGACGCGCGCGAGCACACCCGCCTCCTCGAGCTCGCTCAGGCGTGCGGCGAGCGTGGCGGGCGGGATCTGCCCCAGCGCCTGGGCGAACTCGCCGAAGCGCACCGCACCCTCGGACGACGCCCAGATGATCGAGACGGCGAACCGCCGCTCGAGGAGGTCGGCCGCGCGGCGGACCTCCTCGGGGATCGGCTTGCAGCTACGACAGCGCACGGCTCGTCGGTGCGGCGGCCGGCTCGAGCGCGAGCGCGAGCACCTCGTCGAGCGTCATCACCGGATGGAACCGCAAGTCCGACTTCACGTCCTCGGGGACGTCGTCGAGGTCGGCGCGGTTGCGCTCCGGGATGATCACGTCGGTCAGCCCGGCGGCGTGCGCGGCGAGCGCCTTCTGCTTCAGCCCGCCGATCGGCAGGACGCGCCCCTGGAGCGTCACCTCGCCCGTCATCCCGACCGTGTGCTTGACCGGCCGGCCCGTGAGGAGCGACGCGATCGCGGTGGTCATCGTGATGCCGGCGCTCGGGCCATCCTTCGGGATCGCGCCCGCAGGGACGTGCACGTGGAACGACCGGTCGTCGAACGAGTCGTCGTCGAGACCGAGCTCGTCTGCGTGCGAGCGGACGTACGTGAGCGCGATGCGCGCCGACTCCTTCATCACGTCGCCGAGCTGCCCGGTGAGCACGAGACCGTCCGAGCCCTTCATCGAGGTCGCCTCGACGAACAGCACGTCGCCGCCGGTGCCGGTGACGGCGAGCCCCGTCGCGACGCCGGGCACGGCCGTGCGGTCGGCCGACTCCTGGTAGAAGCGCTGGCGGCCGAGCGCGTCGCGGACGAGCTCGAGATCCACGTGCACGGGTGCCTCGAGCTCGCCGGAGACGATCCGCGTCGCGGTCTTCCGCAACAGCTTGCCGAGCTCGCGCTCGAGCTGCCGGACGCCGGCTTCGCGCGTGTACTCGCTGACGATCGTCTCGAGCAGCGGGTCGCCGATCCCGACCTCGTCCTCGAGCAGCCCGTTCCGCTCGCGCTGTCGCGGCCAGAGGTAGCCGCGCGCGATCGCGACCTTCTCGTCAACCGTGTAACCGTCGAAGCGGATGACTTCCATCCGGTCGAGCAGCGGGCCGGGGATCGTGTCGGCGATGTTCGCGGTGGCGATGAACACGACTTGTGACAGGTCGAGCTCGACGTCGAGGTAGTGGTCGCGGAACGAGTGGTTCTGCGCCGGGTCGAGCACCTCGAGCAGCGCGGCCGACGGATCGCCGCGCCAGTCGGCGCCGACCTTGTCGACCTCGTCGAGCAGGATCACCGGGTTCATCGTCCCCGCGTCGCGCAGCGCGCGGACCAGGCGGCCCGGGAGCGCGCCGATGTACGTGCGCCGGTGGCCGCGGATCTCCGCCTCGTCGCGGACGCCGCCGAGCGACATGCGCACGAACTCGCGGTTGAGCGCGCGTGCGATCGACTCGCCGACCGATGTCTTGCCGGTACCGGGCGGGCCGATCAGCGTGAGGATCGCGCCGGAGCGCTTGTCCTCCTCGATGCCGCGCTCCTCGCGCAGCTTGCGCACGGCCAGGTACTCGACGATGCGGTCCTTGACGTCTTCGAGCCCGGCGTGGTCGGCGTCGAGCACCTCGCGGGCGTGGGCGGGGTCGAGCCGCTCCTCGGAGCGCTTGCCCCACGGCACCGCCAGCAGCCAGTCGAGGTACGTGCGGATCATCTGCGACTCGCCGCTCTGGTCGCCCATCCGCTCGAGCCGGCCGGCCTCGCGCTCGGCCTGCTCGCGCACCGCGTCGGGCATGTCGGTCTCCGCAATGCGCGCCCGGTAGTCCTCGGCCGCCGAGCCGTCGTCCTCGCCGAGCTCCTTGCGGATCGACTCCATCTGGCGCCGAAGGATGTACTCGCGCTGCTGCTTCTGGGCGCCGGACTCGACGTCCTCGCGGATGCGGCGGCGCACCTGCAGCTCGGCGAGCCGCTCCCGCTGCAGCCGCAGCGCCAGCGTGAGCCGCTCGACCACGTCGATCGCCTCGAGCAGCTCGACCTTGTCGGCGAAGCCGATGTCGGGCGCATAGGCGGAGGTGTCGGCGAGGGCGCCGGCGCTCGTGATCGCGCGGACGAACTCGCGGACGCGGGAATCTGCCTCGCGCAGGTCGAGGATCTCTTCGACGACTGCGCGATATTCGCGTTCGAGCTCGACGGTCTGGACGCGCGCGGGCTCTTCGTCGACGTGCTCCTCGACGTCGACGCGCAAGCGCCCGTCGGGACCGGTGCTCGCGGCGCCGGCGACGCCGCGGTGCAGGCCGTCGAGGGTGACGGCGGCGCCGCCTCCCGGCAGGCGCATCCGTCCTTGAACCTGGGCGACGGTGCCGACGCGTGCGTACTCGCCCTCGTGCACCGGCACGAGGAACACGCGCTCGTCGTCGCCGACATCGACGGTCAGCGTCACCGACATGTTCGGGAAGACGACGCTGTCCTCGAGCGGGATCAGCAGCAGATTGGGCAAGAGTCTCTCCTCAGCGCTAGTTCAATCGTTGTACGTACTTCAACGATTGAAGCACACCGGTATTCCACGCCGTCGCCGCCCCTCTGCCAAGATCCCGCCCACCGCCCCGTCGACTCCAGAGGTGATCCCGTGACGCTCGACGCGCACAACGCCGCCGACCAGTTGCTCGAAGCCGGGCTGTTCGAGGAGGGGATGCCGCGCAGGGCGTTCCTGAAGCGCGGAGCCGCGCTCGCGGCGAGCGCGGTGGGCCTCTCGGCGCTCGGCCTGGCGCCGGCCCGCGCGGCACGCATCGTCGGCCGCCCGCGCAACCTCCTGACGCTCGTGGGAGCCGACCACGTCGGCTTGACCGTGCCGGATATCGACGAGGCGGTCGACTGGTTCAAGGAGATCATGGGCGCGGAGGCGCCGCTCACGTTCGGGCCGATCAGCGACCCGACCGGGACGCTGATGCACGACCTGCTCGACGTCGACCCGCGCGCGGTGATCGACCAGATCACCGTGCTCCGCATCGGCCACAGCGCGAACATCGAGCTCTTCCAATACGAGGCGCCGGACCAGCGAACGACCCATCCGCGCAACTCGGACTGGTCCGGGCACCACGTCGCCTTCTACGTCACGGACATCGACGAGGCCGTCGCGTACATGGAGTCGAAGGGCGTCGAGAAGTTCCTCGGGCCGTTCCCGATCACCGACGGCCCCGCCGCGGGCCAGACGATCAACTACTTCAAGACGCCGTTCGGCACGTACATCGAGCTGATCAGCTACCCGAACGGGATGGCCTACGAGCAGACGGTCTCGAAGCCGCTCTGGTCGCCCAAGGAGAACGGGCTCGACTCGGTCGTGACGACCGTGCCCGGGCTGCTCGGGATCGACCACGTCGGGATCACCGTCCCCAACATCCAGCAGGCGCTGCGCTGGTTCGAGGCGGTCATGGGCTTCTTCAACCCGCTGACGTTCGGCCCGATCAGCGACCCGACCGGCACGCTGATGCAGGACCTCGTCGACGTCGACCCGCGCTCCGTGATCGACCAGATCAGCCTCGTGCGCGGCGGCAACGGCGCGAACATCGAGCTGTTCCAGTACGAGGCGCCCGACCAGGACCGGACGTTCCGGCGCAACTCCGACTACGGCGCTCATCACATCGCGTTCTACGTCCGCAGCATCGAGCTCGGCGTGCTCGTGATGGAGATCTTCGGCGCGCAGAAGCTCTACGGCCCGTTCGCGGTGACCGACGGGCCCGCTGCGGGCCAGACGATCAACTACTTCAAGACGCCGTTCGGCACGTTCATCGAATTGATCAGCTACCCGAACGGGATGGCCTACGAGAAGACGGCGGCCGTGAAGCTGTGGGACCCGCGCGACAACGAGCCGTGACCGGCTCGTCCGGGGGGAAGGCGTCCCCACGGCGCCCTCCCCCCGACGTCGTGCGGAATCAGACGTGGCAGTTCGACGGCTCCGGCTCGTCGATCCGCCGCGTCGCCCCTGCGGGGACGAACTGCACTGCGATCGTCTCGGCGTTCGCGCCGGTCTCGTTGCGGAGCATGTGCTCGTCGTTCCCACCGGAGTCGACGAAGCTCTGGCCCGCCGTGTAGACGTGCGGCGAGCACGTCGGGTCGTCGCTCGAGTAGTTCGTGATCGTGCCGGCGACGACGAACACGAGGCTCGGGCCGGGATGCGAGTGCCAACCCGTGGTCCCGCCCGGGATGAACGTGTTGTCGACGACGTACACGTCCGACTGTCCGAACGTCTGCAGGGCTGCCAGCCATAGCTGCGGCTTGCCGCCCGGCGTCGGCGACGCGAACGAGCGCCCGAACAGGCTCAGGTTGCCGACGGTCGCCTTGGCGAGGATCGTTGTCGACTGCCCGCCGGCCGGGGTCGCGAGGACGTTCCCGACGTAGACGGCGACGCCGAAGACGACCACGGCGAGCGTCAGGATCAATTTCGACTTCATGTTTCCTCCTTCCGGGACGAAACGGCTTCGACGACGCGGAGGGGCTCGAGCCCTGCCCGCTCGGCGGCGACGACGGCGTCGCTGCTCGACGGTGCGTCGAACACGAAAAAGCAAATCTCGTCCTCGGGGACGTGGATCGAGTGCTCGAAGCGGACGCAGCTCCGCTGCCGCGTCAGCTCCGCTGCCGCCGAGCGGGCGCGCTCCTCGCGCGCCGCCCGTTCGCCGGTCTGGCCGCGACCGAGGTAGGTCTCGACGAGGTAGCACGGCATGCGGCCGACGGTACGACCGGCTCGCGCGCGCGGAAACGTCAGAACGTCTGAACTTTGTCCGCCAGGCTGCGGGCGAGCTCGGTGCGCGAGCGGACGCCGAGCTTGGCGTAGATGTGCGTCAGGTGGCTCGCGACCGTGCGCTCTCCGAGGAAGAGCGCGGCGGCAACCTCGCGATTGGTGCGGCCGTCGGCGACGAGCTCCGCGACGCGCCGCTCGGCAGGAGTCAGGCCGTCCGCCTGTGGTCGCCCACCGATCCGCTCGAGCTCGGCGGCGGCTTTCGAGGCGAGCGGCGCCGCCCCGATCGCCTGGAACGCCTCGAGCGCCTCCTCGAGGGCCCCGCGCGCCGGGCGCTTCTGGCGGGCGCGGCGCCTGATCGTTCCGAGCGCGAGGAGGGCACGCGCACGCCCGAACGGGTCGCCGACCGCCACGTGCTCGCCGACGGCCTGCGCCGCGAGCGTCATCGCCTCCGACAGCTCGCCCCGCGCGGCAGCGATGAGCGCGCGACACCGCCGCGCGTGCGGGACGACCCAGGCGCGCCGCACACGCTCCGCGTCGGCCTCCCAGATGTCGACGATCCGTCCTGCCTCGTCGATGCGGTCGAGCTCGAGCAGCACCTCGACGAAGTCGCCCGTCCAGGGCCGCCATCCCGGCTCGTACCAGTGCAGGGCCGCCGCCTGCCGATCGGCCTTCTCGAGCCAGGTCGCAGCGGTGGCGCTGTCGCCGTCCCAGAGCGCGGCCAGGCCGATGACCGCGAGGTGGAGGGGTGGATGGAGGCCGAGCTGGGGCAACGCCAGCGCGAGTGCCCTGGTCGACAGCCCGCGGGCGGTTTCGAGCTCTCCGCGGTGCACGGCGATCCAGGCGAGCGGCAGATGATGCTGGGGGATCTCGAGCCCGTACTGGCTCAGAATCGTGCGCGCGCGCTCCGCATGCCGCTGCGCGAGCGGCCAGCGACCCGCGAAGATCTCGACCCACGCGAGCGCCCAGAGCAGGTCTGCGCTCCACGGCTCGTCGCGTTCGCGCCACTGCGCGTGCTCGGCCTCGAGCACCGCTCGTGCTTCGTCCATCCTCATCGTGATGCTGAGCACCTCTGCGGTCGCGAACGCGGCAACGCGGGAGAGGAGGGGGTCGCCCGTCGTGCGCGCGATGTCGTCAGCCCGCCTCGCATGGACGATCGCATCGGGGTCGGCGAGATGCCCCTCGAGCTTCGCGAGCATGGCGAGGGACTTGATGCGCAGCACGTCGTCGTCAAGCTCCTCCGCGAGCGTCAGCGCGATCCGCGCGTGCTCGAGCCCGCCCAGGCACCCGTGTCGGAAGCGCACGGCCCAGGCGAGCCGGCAGTGAATCGAGGCGCGCTGCTCCGGTCGCGATCCGGTCTCGTCGAGAGCCTGGTCGAGCAGCGCGATCGACCGGTCGACGCTCTCGAGCTCCGCGAGCAGCACGAGCGCCTCGGCGCGAACGTCGCCGCTCTCGGGAAGGGCGACGAGCTCCGAAGCAAGCGCGGAGGCGCGCCTCCATTCACCGGCAGCCTGGTCCGCGCGGGCCGCGGCGAGCATTCGGCGGAGCCGCTCGGGGCTTCCGTCGTCAGGCGTCAGTCGGAGCGCCTGTGCCGCGAGCTCGGCCGCGACGGCCGACACGCCACGGCTGGCGGCGAGCGTCGCAGCGTCCTCGAGGATGGTGGCAACCGCGGTGTCCGGCTCGTCGCGTGAGAGCGCGAGGTGGCGGGCGCGGAAGAGGGGGTCGTCGGCGACGCCCGCAATCCGCGCGTGGACTCGACATCGGTCGTCGCCGAGGTCGCGGTAGAGGAGTGAGGAGAGCAGCGGATGGGTGAACCGGATCGCGCCGTCGACGCGCTCGATCACGTGAGCGGCGATCGCGGGCTCGAGCGCCGCGCGCTCGGCGCCGGCGCGGAGCAGGAGCGCTTCCGATGTCGAGCCGAGCGCAGCGGCAATCGCGAGTGCGTCCCTGGTCTCCAGCGGCAACTCCGAGATCCTGACGCGCACCAGCTCCTCGAGCGTCTCGGGCAGCTGCCAGGGTTGGAAGGGGTCGGCGGCCGGGTCGAGCACACGCGCCAGCTCGAGCGCGAAGAAGGGATTGCCGCCCGAGCGCTCATGGACGCGAAGGAGCGTCTGACGCGCGAGCATCACGCCGGTCCGGTCGCGTAGGAGCCGGTGAACCGCGCCGACGGTGAGCGGGCCGACCGGCACCCGCTGCAGCTCATTGCCCAGCGCTGCCTCGAGCGGCGACGGCATGCCGTCGCCGCGCGTTCGCCGCGCGAGGAGCATGCGGACGGGGGCGTCGCCGAGGCGCCGGACCGCGAAGGCAAGGGTCGCCGCCGACGCGCCGTCGAACCACTGGAGGTCGTCGATCGCGAGGAGCAGCGGGCCGTCCGCCGCAAGCCGCTCGATCGCGCTCCGTACCGCCGTCCCGAGCGCCCTCGGATCAGCCGCCTCGTCGCCCGCCTCCTCCAGGAGGAGCGCGACCTCGAGCGCGTGCCGTTGCGGCGGCGAGAGCGCAGCGAGAACGTCGTCGTCGACCGCGCCTTCGAGCAGGTCGGTCAGGCCCACCAGCGCGAGATCACGCTCGGCCTCGACCGCCCGCGTCGAGAGGACCCGCAGACCGTGCGACCGGGCCGCCTCGACTCCCGCCGACCAGATCGTCGACTTCCCGATCCCGGGCTCCCCCTCCAAGAGGAGCGTGACGATGCCGGCCTCGCCGCTTCCGGCCAGGACCTCGAGCGCCTCGAGCTCGGCGTCTCTGCCGACGATGTCGGACATCTCGCTCGATGCTGACACCGCGGTGCGGAAACGCAAGAGCCGCCCAAGCCTCCGGCATTCGTAGGAACCACGGATACGGGGTCCGGCCCGACCCCGAAGTGGCTCGACAACGGGGCTCCTACCCTTCGGTCAACGGCCGCAAGCGACCGAAGGAGACCGGACATGATTTCGTACTCGATGCGCGGCGACGAGCGGGAGAGCTACCTCGGGCTCAAGCTGTTCGCCCTGTTCGCCGGCGTCGGCCGCGCCGAGCTATGCCGAGCTCGCGCCCGCTCGCAGCACGATGAGCCACTGACCTCGTGCTACTCG
>DATBIC010000172.1:0-3638 GCA_036557145.1 Gaiellaceae bacterium | reverse complement strand
GTCTTCGCGCTGACCGCGACCGCCTCGGCCTCGGGGACGAGCTCGTGCGCCTCGGCCAGGGCGCGCTCGAGCGTCTCCTCGTCGACCGCGTCCGCTTTCGTCACCGCGACCACGCCGCGGTCGATCCCGAGCAGCCGCAGGATCGCGAGGTGCTCGTGCGTCTGCGGCCGGGCACCCTCCGCGGCGTCGATCACGAGCAGGAAGAGGTCGATCCCGGTCGCGCCGGCGACCATGTTGCGGACGAACCGCTCGTGGCCGGGCACGTCGATAAGGGACAGGCGGCGCCCGCCGGGGAGCTCGAGCGGCGCGTAGCCGAGGTCGATCGAGATCCCGCGCTCCTGCTCCTCGGGCAGCCGGTCGGTGTCCTTCCCGGTCAAGGCCCGGACGAGCCACGTCTTGCCGTGGTCGATATGCCCTGCGGTGCCGACGGTCAGCGGCACGGGCTCACGGGCGATGCCGATCGGATGCGGTCGAGGATCGTCCGTCTTCGACGGCGACGACGACCACCCGGTCCTCGTCCTCGAGGTAGGCGTAGACGAGGATCAGCCACCGCCACGGCCCGAGGAGAAAACGCGTGCCGGCGCCACGGCCGCCGATCTCCCTGCCCATCAGCGGGAAGCGGCGCAGATGGCGCAGCGAGTGCTCGACGCGGGTGCGGGTATCGGCCGGAAGGCTGTGTGTCTCGATCATCCGGTCCAGGCTGTCGCGGGCGGCATGGCTCCACTCCAGCCGGGCCACCGTCAGGGCTCGCCGAACGGGATCGTCTTGCCGGCGCGCGCCTGCTCGAGGCCGATCTCGATCCGTTCCCACGCACCCGGGATCCCCTCGAGGAGCTCGACGACACTGGCGGCACCGGGATCGACGTCGTCGATCGCCTGCGCGAGGAGCGAGCTGGCGAGCGTTCCCTCGCGGACGCGCGTGCGTTCCGCGAGCCGGGAAAGCTTGGCCGCCGTCTCGTCCGGGAGCGTGATGTTCAGGCGGTTCGCGGCGCGGCCCACTCGGCAAGGCTAGCACGCACTGACACGCAACGTGCTATTTCGTACACACCGAGCGCAGGGACGCTGCGACCTCGTCCAGCTCGACGTCGGTGAGCGTCCGGCAGTCGAGGAGCAGCTTCCCGTCGCGGACGACCCCGACGACGGGCGGCTCGCCCTGTCGCAGCGGTGCGGCCAGGCCCTCGTCCACGGCGCAGGCGAAGCTCGGCAGCTCCGCGAGCGGCAGCGCCCCGCCGCCGACGCGGGCGACCGTCTCCTCGACCGTGCCGCCGGTCAGCTCCGCGAGCCGTTCGGCCCGGCCCCTGATCGCCTCGGGCGGCTCGGCGAGCATGCGCAGCACCGGCACCTCGCGCATGGCGCGCTCGGGGTCGAGGTACAGCGCGAGCGTTCCCTCGAGCGCGGCCAGGGTCAGCTTGTCGGCGCGCAACGCCCGCTGGAGCGGATGGTGCCGGAGCCGTTCGACCAGCTCCGCCCGCCCGACGACGATGCCTGCCTGCGGGCCGCCGAGCAGCTTGTCCCCGGAGAAGCAGACGAGGTCGGCGCCGACGGCGAGCGCGTCGCGGGCCTGCGGCTCGTCGTGGAGCGGCAGCAACGCGCCCGAGCCGAGGTCGTCCACCAGCGGGAGGCCGTGCCGGGACGCGACGGCGGCGAGCTCCGCCGTCGACGGCAGCTCGGTGAAGCCGACCACGCGGAAGTTCGACTGGTGCACGCGCAGGAGCAGGGCGGTCTCGGGGCCGATCGCGCGCTCGTAGTCGGCCGCGCGCGTGCGGTTCGTCGTGCCGACCTCGACCAGCCGGGCGCCGGACCGGGTGAGAACGTCGGGAATGCGGAAGCCGTCGCCGATCTCCAGCAGCTCGCCGCGGGAGACGACCACCTCGCGGCCCTCGGCGATCGCCGCCAGCGCGAGCAGCACGGCGGCCGCGTTGTTGTTGACGACGAGCGCCGCCTCGGCCCCCGTCAGCCGCCGCAGGATCGTCGCGACGTGGTCCTGGCGCGAGCCGCGTGTGCCCGCGTCGAGGTCGTACTCGAGATTCGAGTAGCCGGCGACCGTCTCGTGGACGCGGTCGACGGCAGTCGCCGGCAGCGGTGCCCGCCCGAGGTTCGTGTGCACGATCACGCCGGTCGCGTTCAGGACGCGGCGCAGGCGCGGGCGGCGAGCCTGCTCGAGCTCGCCGCGCAGCCGCTCGCCCAGGTCGCCCGGGTCGGCGCCGACCCGGATCTCTTCCCGGGCGCGCTCGATCACGAGCCGTGCCGCGTCGACGGCCAGCGGGTCGTCGACGCTGCGCGCGAGCTCGTCCACCGAGGGAAGGTCTCGCAGCTGCACAGGCGAAGTGTTCCTGATCCGCCGATTCGAGGACTACCCTGGGCGCGTGCGCCGACTCCCCCTGCTCGCGGTTGTGGCCGCGGTCGCGCTGGCGTCGCCTGCAGCGGCGCAGCATCAGCCTCTCGTGCACCAGGACGGAGCGCTGTCCTCGCACGGGATCGCGGTCACGGCGAAGGGTGCGATCCTGATCGACGCCGACGACGGCTCGGTGCTCTGGGCCAAGGACGAGCACCGGCGGCTGCCGATCGCCTCGACCACGAAGATCATGACCGCGATCGTGGCGATGGAGCGGCTCCGCCCCGACGACGTCGTCACCGTCGACAGATCGGTCACCCGCGTGCAGCCGTTCAAGGAGGGCCTGCGGCCGGGCGAGAAGGTCGAGGCCTGGAAGCTCTTCTACGGGGCGCTGCTCATCTCCGGCAACGACACCGCGCTGGCGCTCGCGATCGGGGCCGGCGGCACCCGCTCGAAGTTCGTCGCGCTGATGAACGCGAAGGCGAAGACGCTCGGCCTGAAGGACTCGCACTTCCGCAGCCCGAGCGGCCTCCTCGACCGCGACAACTACTCGAGCGCCTGGGACCTTGCCTCGCTGGCCCGCTACGCGATGTGGAACCCGCGCTTCCGCGCGGTCGTGCGCACACGGGTGAAGCGCGTGCCGTGGGCCGCGCCCACCTACGCGAAGGTGTACGTCAACCACAACCACCTGCTCGGCTCCTATCCCGGCGCGGACGGCGTCAAGACCGGCTGGACGACGCTCGCCAAGCACTGCCTCGTCGCCTCCGCCCACCGGAACGGCGTGCATCTGATCGCGGTGGTGCTCGGCGCCGACGACATGTACGGCGACGTGAAGAAGCTGCTCGACTACGGCTTCGCAGCGCGCAGCTGACCCTTCGGGCCCGGTCCCACGGGACTGCCCCTACGTTTCCTGCAGGTAGGCGAGAACGGCCAGGACCCGGCGGTGGTCGGTCTCCGAGGGCGGTAGGCGCAGCTTCTGGAAGATGCTCGCGATGTGCTTCTCGACGGCGCCGACTGTGAGCACGAGCGCGTCGGCGATCGCGCCGTTCGACCGGCCCTCGGCCATCAGCTTGAGGACGTCGAGCTCGCGCGGGGTCAGCACATCGAGCCGCTGCGACCCGCGGTTCCCGAGCAGCTGCGAGACGACCTCGGGGTCGAGCGCCGTGCCGCCGCCGGCGACGCGACGGACGGCGTCGACGAAGTCGGTCGCGTCCAGCACCCGGTCCTTGAGCAGGTAGCCGACGCCGCCGCTCGACCCCGCCTGGGCGAGGAGCTCGGCGGCGTACGTGTGCTCGACGTACTGC
>DATBIC010000171.1:0-13844 GCA_036557145.1 Gaiellaceae bacterium | reverse complement strand
GAGCAGCCGGTCGGTGACGCCGGCGACCGTCGCGGCGCGAGCCGGCTCGTTCTCGGCGACGAGGATGCGCGCGACCGTCGCGAGCGCGTACGCCATCACCTCCTTGTAGCCGAGCTCGAGCGTCAGCCCCACGCACTCGCGCAGCCAGGTGCGCGACTCGGCGTGGTCGCCCGCCTCGAACGCGTGGCTGCCGAGGTTGTAGAGCGAGATCGCCTCGTTCGAGCGCTGCCCGACGGCGCGCTCGAGCGCGAGCGCCTCCTTCGTGACCGCGGTCGCCCTCTCGAAGTCGCCGCGCTCCGCCGCGACGTGGCCAAGGTTGGCGAGCACGACCGCGAGCCGCTTGTGCGCCCCGAGACGGCGGAAGCCGGCGGCGCTCTCCTCGAGCAGCCGGGTGGCCTCGTCGTTGTCGCCGAGCGCGGCGGCGACGGTCCCCAGGTCGCTCAGCCCTCGTGCGATCCCCTCCTCGTCGCCGAGCTCCCGAGAGATCGCGAGCATCTCCTCGTAGGGTGCGCGCGCCTGTTCCGGCTTTCCGGTCCGGAACGCGATCGTGCCCGACACGGCGAGCGCCTTCACCCGGAGCGCCGGATCCTCGGCTGCCCCGGCGGCGAGGCTGACGTCGAGCCAGCGCTCGGCCTCGGCGAAGTGGCCGCGCACCTCCCAGAAGTAGCGCAGCGCGCTCACCAGCCGCAGGGCGAGGCCGGCTGCGCCGTGCTCGAGCGACCAGCCGAGCGCGGCACGGACGTTCTCGTGCTCGGCCTCGATCCGGTCGAGCCACGGCACGAAGTCGCGGCCCGCGAGCAGATCGGCCTCGGCGCGCTCGGCGAGCTCGACGAGCCACTCCGCGTGGCGGCGGTGCACGGGCCTGTCGTCGCGCTCTTCCAAGCGGTCGAGCGCGTAGCTCCGCACCGTCTCGAGCATCGTGAACCGCGTCTCGCTCACCGCAGCGGGCTGCCGCTGCACGAGGCTGTTGTCGACGAGCGCGCCGAGCACGCCGAGGTCGACCCCGCAGACGCACTCGGCCGCGTCGAGCGGGAAGCCGCCCGCGAACACCGACAGCTGCACGAGGCCGTCGCGCTCGTCGGCGTCGAGCAGGTCGAAGCTCCAGGCGATGGTCGCGGCGAGCGTACGCTGCCGCGCCGGCGCGTCGCGCGGCCCCGATCCGAGCAGCTCCGGGAGACGCTCGAGCCGGACGAGCATCTCGCCCGGCGACAGGTGGCGCACGCGCGCGGCGGCGAGCTCGAGCGCCAGCGGCAGGCCGTCGAGGCGGCGGCAGATCGCGGCGACGCTCGCGGCGTTGGCAGCGGCGAGCTCGAAGCCGGGGTCGGCCGCGTCCGCACGTGTGACGAAGAGCCTGGCGGCGTCGTTCAGCCGCAGCTCGTCTGCCGTGGCGTCGACCGGCGGAAGCGCGAGCGGCGGCACAGGGTAGACGTGCTCCCCGGAGAGCCGCAGCGGCGCGCGGCTGGTGGCGAGGACGCGCAGGCGCGGCGAAGCTGCGAGCAGCTCTGCGATTCGCGGCGCGGCGGGGAGGAGCTGCTCGAGGTTGTCGAGGACGAGCAGCGGCGCGTGCCGCGCGACGTGCGCGGGGAGCTCCTCGCCCGAGTCGGCAACGCCGAGCGCCTGGGCGATCGCCGGCAGGAGGAGCTTCGGATCGGTCGTCGCCGAGAGGTCGACGAACACCGCGCCGTCTTCCAGCTCGGCGGCGAGCTCGCGTGCGACCGCGATCGCGAGGCGCGTCTTGCCGGTGCCGCCCGGCCCGACGAGCGTGACGAGCCGTGCGTCCTCGCGCAGCAGGGCGGAGACGGCGGCCACCTCCAGGCGGCGGCCGATCAGCGGCGTCGGCGGGACCGGCAACCGGGTCGTCTCCGCGGTCTCGGGGCTGGGGCCGGCGAGCGAGGGGTCGTGGCGGAGCACCGCTCGCTCCAGCTCCTGCAGCTCCGGCGACGGCTCGACGCCGAGCTCCTCGACCCACGCGTCGCGGGCGGCCCGGTAGGCGTCCAGCGCCTCGGTCTGACGCCCGGAGCGGTAGAGGGCGACGATCAGCTGCCCGCGCGGGCGCTCGCGGTACGGGTGCTGCTCGATCAGCTGCTGGAGGTCGGCGACGACGAGCGCCGGCCGCCCGAGCGCGAGCTCGGCGTCGACGCGCAGCTCGACCGCCTCGAGCCGCTCCTCCTCGAGCGAGGCAGCCGCCGCCACGACGCTCTCGTCGTCGAGCAGGCTCGCGAGCGCCGGCCCGCGCCAGAGCGCGAGCGCCTCGTCGAGCGCCGCCGCCGCGCCGACGGCGTGCTGCTTTGCGAGCTCGGCCCGCGCCGTCGCGACGAGCTCCCGGAAGCGGTGCAGGTCGAGCTCGCCGGGCTCGACCTGCAGGCGATACGAGCTGCCCCTCGTCTCGATCCGGTCGGCGCCGAGCGACTGGCGCAGTCCGTGCACGTAGACCTGCAACGAGCCGATCGCGGACTTCGGCGGCCGCTCTCCCCAGATCAGGTCGACCAGCTGCGCGCGCGGCACCGCCGCGTTCGCGCGCAGCAGCAGGTGCGCGAGCACCACGCGCTGCTTCCGCCCGCCGAGCGGCACCGCCTCGCCGCCGTCGCGCACCTCGAGCGGCCCGAGCATTCGGAATTCCGTCACCCGCCTGACCCCCGTCGTCGTCCCCCGCCTGCTTAAACAGCCCTCAAGCCGAACTTAAGCACGCCGGGCGAACGTGCAGCGCGACGGCGGCCGCCGTCCCGAGACGAAAGGAGCACGTGCATGTCCGCACAACCTCGCCGCCTGCAGCCGCTCGCCGGCGTCCTCGCCGTCGCCCTCTGGGCCACGGGCCTCGTCATCTACATCGGCTTCACGTCGCAGCCGTCGGATCACGCGAGCGACGCCGCGATCCTCGCCTGGGCGCAGCAGCACACGACGGCGATCATCGTCGGCGCCTGGCTCTTCATGATCGGCTGCCTCTGCCTCGTCTGGTTCGCGGGCATCCTCCGCGAGCGGCTCGCGTCCGCCGAAGACGCCGGCACCTTCGCGTCGATCGCGTTCGGCGGCGCAGTCGCGGCCGCGGTGTTCGGTATCGGCATGCCGGCCGGCGACCTCGTGATCGCGATCGACAAGAACGAGGTCGACGCCACGACGGCAGGGGCGCTGCACCACCTGACCGACCTCTTCTTCATCGGCGCCGAGCTGTCGGAGGCCCTCTTCCTGGCGGCAGTCGTCGCGGCCGTGTGGCGGTCGGCCGTGCTCCCGCGCTGGTGGGCGATCCTCACCGTGCTGCTCGCGGTCGTGCTGCTGGTCGGGCCGATCGGCTGGGCCGGGCTGCTCTTCGGGACGCCGGTCTGGGTGCTCGGCACCTCGGCCTTCCTGCTTCGCCGGCCGGCCGTGCGGCGGGCCGCCACGATCGAGCCGGCCGAGGCGTACTAAGCCTCGGAAGGGGGGACGGCGCCGGCGGGGAGGGGGGCCGCCGGCGCCCGCGGCTCGAGCCCGTGCACCGTTGCGCGGACGAGCTCCGCGATGCGCTCGACGGGCTCGTCCCCGAACAGCTCCTCGGCTCCCATCAAAGGCATCAGCGCGGCGCCGATCGAGCAGGCCATGCGCACGCGATCCTCGAGCGAGATCGCCGGGTTCGCGAGCACGCGACGGAAGCGCTGCTCCATGTCGTCGTTCGCCGCGCGATGCCGCTCCGTGTCGGCCAGCGCTTCGAAGGCGCGCTGGTTGCGCTGGTGCACGAGGAAGAGGTCGCGGTTCGCGAGCACGTCGTCGATGAACCGGTCGACCAGCTGCGGCCAGATCGCGACCGCGTCGCGCTCGTCGGCCAGCCGGTCGATCTCGTCGAGCAGGCCCGCACCGAGGTCGTGGAGGCGGAAGTGGAGCTCGAGCAGGATGTCCGCCTTGCGCTCGAAGTGGTAGTAGAGCGCCGCCTTCGTCACGCCGAGCCGCTCCGCGATCTCGCGGAGCGACGTCTTGTCGTAGCCCTGCTCGTTGAAGAGCTCGAGTGCGACGTCGAGGATCCGCTCCCGCATGTCGTTGCGCCGCCGTGCCATCCCGAACATTTTACTTGACGACCGGCTAGTACAGCAGCTAACTTACCGGCCGGTAAGTAAAGGAGGGAATGATGATCGAAGCCCACGACCTGCACAAGCGGTTCGGCGCCACCGTGGCCCTCGGCGGGCTCGACCTCGCCGTGCCCGCCGGGGCGATCCTCGGCGTGCTCGGCCCGAACGGCGCCGGCAAGACGACCGCGGTGCGGATCCTGACCACGCTCGCGACGCCCGACGGCGGGTGGGCCCGGGTCGCCGGCCACGACGTCGTCCGCGAGGCGGACGCGGTGCGCCGCTCGATCGGCCTGACCGCGCAGGACGCCACGCTCGACGAGGTGCTGACCGGACGGCAGAACCTCGTCATGGTCGCCCGCCTCTCCGGCCTCGGCCGGCGGCGCGCACAGGCGCGCGCGGTCGAGCTGCTCACGCAGTTCGAGCTCACGGACGCGGCCGACCGGATCCTCAAGGAGTACTCGGGCGGGATGCGCCGGCGTCTCGATCTCGCCGCCAGCATCGTCACGCGGCCGCCGGTCCTGTTCCTCGACGAGCCGACGACCGGCCTCGATCCGACGAGCCGCCTGCGCATGTGGAACGTGATCCGGGAGCTCGTCGGCGAGGGAACGACCCTGCTGCTCACCACCCAGTACCTCGACGAAGCCGACGAGCTCGCCGACCGGATCCTCGTCGTCGACCACGGCCGCGCCATCGCCGAGGGAACGGCCGCTGAGCTCAAGGCGCGCATCGGGGGTGCTCGGCTCGAGCTCACGCTCGCCGTCGCCGACGCACGCGCAACGCCGCGGCTCGCGCGCTACGTCACCGGCGAGGTGCATACCAGCGCCGACGGCCGGCGACTGCGCGCACCCGTCCGCAACGAGCCCGGTCTCGCGACGACGATCGTGCGCGCGCTCGACGCCGACGGGATCGCCGTCGACGACGTGCAGGTGCACCAGCCGTCGCTCGACGACGTCTTCTTCGCACTAACCGGACAGCTGACCGAAACCGAAGACGAGCTCGAGGAGGCTGCCTAATGGTCGCCTCCATGAGTTTGCTCAAGCACACAACCCAACTCGTGGAGGGGGCCACTAAATGAAGAAGCTCACCGACATCGCCGTGCTCACGCAGCGCAATCTCGTGCACATCGCGCGCGAGCCGCTGCAGCTCTCCGACGCGACCGTGCAACCGATCCTGTTCACGCTGCTCTTCATCTACGTGTTCGGCGCCGGCGTCGTGCTTCCGCACGGCGGCAGCTACGCGGCGTTCGCGATCGCGGGGCTGCTGGCGCTCAACCTGACGACCTCGTCGATCGGGACCGCCGTCGGCCTGAGCAGCGATCTCGCAACCGGGGTGATCGCGCGGTTCCGGACGCTGCCGATGTGGCGGCCCGCCGTACTCGTCGGCCGCTCGCTCGCGGACCTGCTGACGGCGGCGCTCTGCATGTCGATCGTCGCGGCGACGGGCTTCGTGATCGGCTGGCGGCCGGAGCGGGGGATCCCGCTCGCGCTCGCCGGCTTCGGCGTCTTCCTGTTCTTCAGCTACGCGATCTCGTGGGCCTGCGCGTGCCTCGGGATCGTCAGCAAGGGACCGGAGTCGGCGCAGGGCATGGGGCTCGTGATCCTGTTCCCGCTCGCGATCGTCTCGAACTCGCTCGTCCCGACGCAACACATGCCCACCGTGTTCCGGATCGTCGCCGACTGGAGCCCCGTCAGTGCGGTCACCGCGGCGGCGCGCGAGCTGTTCGGCAACCCGAATCCGTCGGCTGCGATCCACGCCTGGCCGATGCAGCACCCGGTGACGGCGGCACTGCTCTGGTCGGTCGCGCTGCTCGCGGTCTGCGCACCGCTCGCCTCGCTGCTCTTCCGCCGGCGCACCGCGGACTGACGCCCGCGTCGGCACCATTGGCAGATGGCTCCGATCGCAACCGGCATCTGCTGGGGCGTGACGATCGTGGTGTGGATCGCCGGGGCCGTGTACGGCGCGCGCACGGCTCCGGGGCTGCGCCAGGGCCCGAGCAGGGAGGTGCTCTGGCGCGTCGGCGCGATTGCCGCCGCGGCGCTCCTCTACCACGTCGCACGACACGACCTGCACGAGGCCACCGATCGCTCCCGGTGGATCGAGATCCCGGGGCTCGTGCTGCTGGTCGCGTCGACGGCGTTCACGATCTGGGCGCGGCTGGCGCTCGGGCGGATGTGGTCGGCGACGCCCAACATGCTGCGCGCGGGGCATCGCCTCCGCACCGACGGGCCGTACGGGATCACGCGCCACCCGATCTACACCGGCCTGCTCGGCATGCTGCTCGGCACCGTGCTGCTGAACGGGCTCGGCGTCGTGCTCGTGGCGCTCGTCGTCGGCATCGCAGTCGTGGCGACACGGATCCCGACCGAAGAGGCGCTGATGACGAGGACGTTCCCGGACGAGTACCCGAGCTACCGCGAGCGCGTGCCCCGGCTCGTCCCCGGGCTCAACCTGCTTCGCCGCTTCTAGGCATTCGGCGGCGGTACGCTCGCGGTGACGGCGGTGAGGCTCGCCGACAACCGCGGCACGGAGCCGCCGATGGCCTCTACCAGCAGAGACCGAAAGGCCCGCCGTGGATCAGACGACCGCAGCTTCCCGTCCGAGCCTCCAGCTCCAGGCCGCGATCTTCGCGGGCGGCGTCGTCGGCGCGCTCGCCCGGGAGGGGCTCGTGCGGGCGCTCCCGTTCCACGGCCACGGCTGGCCGTGGGCGACGTTCGTGGCCAACGTCGCGGGCACGGCGGCGCTCGGCTACTTGATCACGCGCCTGCAGGAACGGCTGCCGCCCTCGACCTTCCGCCGGCCGCTGCTCGGCACCGGCTTCTGCGGCGCGCTGACGACGTTCTCGACGTTCCAGCTCGAGCTGATCCGGCTCGTGCGCCACGGCGAGCTGCTGGTCTCGGGCGTCTACCTCGTCGCCAGCGTCCTGACGGGGCTCGGCCTCGTGTACCTGGCGAGCGCACTCACACGGCGGGTGCGGCTGCGGTGACCGTGCTCCTCTGGATCGCGGTCGGTCTGCTCGGCGGCGGCGGCGCGGTGGCGCGCTTTCGTCTCGACGCGCTCGTGCAGTTGCGCCTGGCCGGCGCGTTCCCCTTCGGGACGTTCACCGTGAACGTGCTCGGCTCGTTCGCGCTCGGCGTGCTCACCGGCGCGGGTGTCGGCGGCGACTGGCTGCTCCTCGCCGGGACGGCGGTGCTCGGGTCGTTCACGACGTTCTCGACCTGGATGCTGGAGACGGAACGGCTCGGCGAGGAGGGCGACGGTCGAGTGGCGCTGCTCAACCTCGGCGTCTCGCTCGCCGCCGGAACCGCGGCCGCGATCGTCGGCTGGGCGGTGGGGGCGGCGCTGTGACCGATTGCCTCAAGCTGACCGTGTACTTCGACGAGTCGGACCGCGCCGGTGGCCGGATGCTCTCCGACGTCCTGCTCGACCTGTTCGAGGAGCACGAGCTGCAGGCGGCCGTGCTGATGCGAGCGGTGGAGGGCTTCGGGCTCGAGCAGCAGCTCCGGACCGACCGGTTCCTCACGCTGTCGGAGGACCTGCCGCTCGTCGCCGTCGCCGTCGACACGCGTGAGCGGATCGAGGTGCTGCTGCCGGACGTCACCAGGCTCGTCGCAGGCGGCTTGATCACGCTCGAACGCGCCAGGCTCGTCCACGACGCCCCGGCGACGATCGACATGCCGGGGCCTGAGGCGGCGAAGCTGACGTTGTACCTCGGCCGCGACGAGCGGATCGACGGCCGTGCGACGTACCTGGAGGTCGTCGACCACCTGCGCCGCTCGGGCGTCGCGGGCGCCACGGTCCTGCTCGGGGTGGACGGGATGGCGCACGGGCGCCGTCGCCGGGCACGCTTCTTCTCGCGTAACGCGGACGTCCCGCTGATGGTCGTCAGCGTCGGTCCGGCCGCGGTGCTGAGCGCCGCGCTGCGCGAGCTGCTCCCGATCGTCCGCGAGCCGATCGCGACGATCGAGCGCGTGCGCGTCTGCAAGCGCGACGGCCGTCTGCTCGCCGAGCCGCGGCACGTGCCCGAGACCGACGATGCCGGGCTCGGGATCTGGCAGAAGCTGATGGTGTACGCCGGCGAGCAGGCGCGGTACGGCGGTCATCCCCTCTACACGCAGCTGCTGCGCCGACTCCGCGAGGAGAACGCGGGCGGCGCGACCGCGCTCCGCGGGATCTGGGGCTTCTCCGGCGACCACCCGCCGCACGGCGATCGCTTCCCCGCCGTCCGCCGCCGCGTGCCGGTCGTGACGACGATCGTCGACACGCCGGAGCGGGTCCAGCGCTGGTTCCGGATCGTCGACGAGCTGACCGTCGAGGCGGGGCTCGTGACGAGCGAGCTGGTGCCGGCGTTCCTCGCGGTGGCTCCGCAGACGCGCGTCGGCGGGCTGAGGCTCGGGCGGCCGCCCGGGTAGTTCTACGGCAAGGCGAGGAGCACGTACGCGTGCACCGCGTCGGCCTTGCCTTTGATGCGCAGGCCCGTCTTCGCCTCGACCACGGCGCCGTCCGGGAGCTGGTCGTACGTCTCCGGGCCGATCAGCACGCCGCCCGCCGGCGCGAGGTTCTCGAGCCGCGAGCCGGTGTTGATCGTGTCGCCGACGAGTGGGTAGGCGACGTGACCGTGGCCTCCGATCTCGCGGAGCACGGCCTCGCCGCTGTTCACGCCGACGCGGAGCCGCGGCCACTCGGGATGCTGCTCTGCGAGGGCGGTGAGCGCCTCCTGGAGCGCCAGCGCAGCACGCGAGGCCCGGAGCGCGTGGTCGGGCTGGTCTCCGCGGCTGTTGAACGTCGCGGCGATGCTGTCGCCGATGAACTTCTCCAGCTCGCCGCCGAACCGCCGCGTGATCAGCGGCGCGGCTGCGCCCCAGTACGCGTTCAGCACGCCGGCCACCTCCGCCGGAGTCGAGCGCTCGGCGAACTGTGTGAAGCCGACCAGGTCGCCGAACAGCACGCTGATGTCCTGACTGCGCTCGCGCGTCGTCGGCAGGTAGAGATGGCGGAAGCGCTCCTCGCGCCACTCGCGACGCGCGGCGTAGCCGATGATCAGGTACGCGGTCACGATCAACCCGTGCCACTCCCACCAGCTCGCGTGCCACGTCCGCTCCCCGGTGAACGCGACGCCGACCATTGCCTCGGCCAGCAGGAGGAAGCAGGCGACCACCGCGGCCGGCAGCAGCTTGCGGTCGTGGCGGAAGACGATCCAGTAGCGGGCGGCGCTCACCGCGTAGACCACCGCCCCGAAGATCGCGAACACGGTGAGCAGGCTCCCGCGCGCCGCCTCGCTGTTCGGTGAGCTGAGCGGCGGCAGGTCGAGCACGGTCCAGACGAACCAGCCGACCATCGCGGTGAGCACGAACGCGCGAAGGATCGCCCGGTTGCGAACGAGCCACGGGCCGAGCGCGGGGTGGACGTCGACGAACGCCGAGGCGAAGGCGAACACTGCGGCGACGAGCAGCCCGGCGGTGATCGCGACCATGAACCCGCCGTGCTCCTTCGTGAACAGCACGCCCGTCGTCCCGATCGCATGGAGGCCGAGGAAGCCGCCGGTCGCCATGAACGCGAGCGAGAGCAGGAGGACCCGGGCGTCGCCCCGCCGGTTCGCCGCCTCGCCGGCGCCGTAGCCGAGCGCGAACGCGAGCGCGCCGACCAAGCCGAAGATCACGAAGTGCGCCTTGTAGTTCTCGAAGTGGGGATCGAGCTGCGAGCGGAGCAGCAGCGACGCGAGGCCGACCAGGGGCAGCGCGGCCGCGCAGACCGCGACCGCGACGACCACCGCCGAACGCGTTCGCTGACGCCGGCCCACCCTTTCCGCCATCCCCGGAAGCTAGGCGTGCGCGCCCGCCGGCAAAACGGGAGCACGGACGATCTGGCCGTCGTTCTCGAGGACGATCTTCGCGAAGTCGCGGATCCGGCGATCCGTATCCTGGATCCGAAAGAGACGGTCGAGCTGGTGTTTCGCTTAGATACGGCTGTGGTAGGATCCGAAACGGCGGAAGACGGGATCCAGAAGCGAGGAGGCTGCAGATGCTCGAGCCACAGCGGAACGACAAGGTCGTGCGGATCGAGGCGATGCCGACGATCGTCGCCGACCACCTCGTGCGCTCCCTCGCCGAGGAGGGGATCGACGGGTCGGTCGTCACCACCGGCTCGTGGTTCGAGGTGCAGGTGACCGGCGGCGGCGACGGGGCGCTGACCCGGCGCGTCGGAGCGGCGCTCGAGCGCCTCGTGCTCAGCGAGGGGCGGCCGCTCGTGCCGGAGCAGGTCGGCCCGATGAGCTTCGTGCTTCGTCCCGCCGCGGGCTGACGCTTTTCGACCCTCGAGCGGCGGGCGTACGATCGATGGACGTGACCGCCGAGAGCACCAAGGCCGACGACATCGCGGTCCTCATCGAAGAGGCCATCGTCTCCGGCGAGCTCGAGCCGGGCTCGGTGCTGCGGCAGGAGCAGCTCTCCGAGCGCTTCGGCGTGTCGCGGACGCCGGTGCGCGAGGCGCTACGCCGGCTCGCTGCGCTGGGGCTCGTGTCGTTCGTCCCCAACCGCGGCGTCCGCGTGCGCACGCTCTCGCACGATGAGCTCGAGCAGGCGTTCCTCGTTCGCGCCGAGCTCGAGGCGCTCGTTACGGAGATCGCCGCACCGAAGCTCACCGACGATGCGCTCGCCGAGCTGGGCGCGTGCGAGCAGCGCTTCGCCCGGCTGACGAAAGAGCTGCGCTCGCGCGAGCCGGGCGGCGACAGACGCTCGCTGATGGCCGAGTGGATGCGCGCGAATCACGCGTTCCACGACGTCATCTACCGCGCCGCCGACGTTCCGTACATCGAGTCGGTCGCCAAGGCGTCGCGCCGCACGTTCTCGGGCCCGGCCGTCTGGGCGCCGGTCGACGAGGTGCTCGACCGTCTCTACGCCCGCAACCAGGCCGAGCACGGGGCGATTCGCCAGGCTCTGGCCGCCGGCTCGGTCGCGGGTGCGCGTGAGCTCGCGCGCGAGCACGTGATGCACTCGTTCGCGCTGCTGATGTCGATTCTCGAGCACGTCGGCGCCGAGTGGGCGCAGCCGACCCGCTGACGCCCATCAACCCTGCGCGTCCGCGTCCCCGTGGTCGTGCGGGGCGTGGTCGTGCCCGTGCCCGTGCGCGGGCGGCGGGTGGTGCTTCGAGGCGACGGGCGACGGCGGCCCCGCTGCGCACGCCTGCGCGTAAGCGATCGCCTCGCGCGGTTCTGGGCGCTCCGGCTCGAGCTGCTCGGCGCGCTGGAGATAGGGAAGCGCGGCACTGCACCGGCCGAGCCGGACGAGCGTCTGCCCGAGATTGAAGTTCGCGTAGGCGGTGACCGGGTCGGCGGGATCGTGGAGCCCGGCCACCGCCCGCTCGAGCAAGGGAAGCGCGGCCCCGTACTCGCCTGCCTGCATCAGTTCGTACCCGCGTGTGTTGTCGTCGCTCGCGCTTGCGGTGCTCGGCGGGGGTGGCTGGGGCGAGGAGCTGATGCCAGGCACCGTGTTTGTGGCAGTCGGGCGAGCAGGCGGCGTGGTCGCCTTGTCGCTGTGGCCGCGTGCGAGCAGCGCGCCTCCGATTGCGGCGATCACGACGGCGGCGAGGAGCACGAGGTGCCTGGCACCTGGGTGCCAGGCACCCGCTCTGCGACGACTCGGCCGTTCCGCAACCGCCGCGTCTGCGCGCACGCGCGTCGCTGCGTCCCCGGCGGCGACGCTCTGCCGCAGCGCCGCCACGAACGCCGCGGAGGTCGGGAACCGGCCGGCCGGGTCCTTCGTCAGCGCCTTCGTGAAAACGGCGTCGACCGCCGGGGGCAGCCTGCGGTTGTGGGCCGACGCGCGCGGCACCGGGTCGTGCACGTGCGCGTTCGCCTCGGCGGCGTACGACTCGCGCGCGAACGGCCGCGTGCCCGTGAGCAGCTCGTATGCGACGACCGCGAGCGCGTAGCCGTCGCTGGCGTCGCTCGCAGGGCGCGCGAGTGCCTGCTCGGGCGCGAGGTAGCCCGCCGTGCCGAGCACGGTGCCGGTGAGCGTGAGCGAGTCGAGCCCCGCGGCCGTCGCGATTCCGAAGTCGCCGACGCGCACGTGCCCGCCGTCGTCGAGGAAGAGGTTCGCCGGCTTCACGTCGCGGTGGATCACGCCGCGGCGATGCGCGGCGTCGAGCGACGCGGCGGCCTCGTCGAGCCACGGCAACACGCGGTCGATCGGTTGCGCGCCGCTGCGGAGGACCTCCTCGAGGGTGCCGCCGTTCAGGAGCTCCATCACGATGAACGGCGCTCCGCGCCATTCGCCGACGTCGAACGTCGTGACGGTGTTCGGGTCGTCCGAGAGCCGCGCTGCAGCGAGCGCCTCCCGGCGAAATCGCGAACGCACACGGTCGTCGGCGGCAAAGCGCCGAGCCAGCACCTTGACGGCCACGCGACGGTCGAGCTCGTCGTCGACGGCGCGGTAGAGATCGCCCATGCCCCCCGAGGCGAACCACTCGACGTCGCGGTAGCGGGGCGGCAGCAGGTCCGGCTCGGCGGGCACGCGTGGGTCATGCCCGCGTCGCGCGCGGCGCAACCGTCTTGACGACCCCGCGCCGGCCGCCGTAGGGTGGTTTGCCCAGCAGCACCGAAGGCAGGAAGATGCAGGCGCGCTCGCTCCACGATCTCCGTTCCGACGCCTACGAGTACGCGTGGGACAACTCGATCGAGCCGGCGCTCGAGATCGAGTCGGGCGAGGCCGTGCTCCTCCACGTCCGCGACGCGTCGGACGAGCAGATCACGGCCGACTCGGGCGTCGACGACGTCCTGAAGCTCGACTTCTCGCACGTCAACCCGGTGAGCGGGCCGGTCTTCGTGAAGGGAGCCGAGCCCGGCGACACGCTCGCGGTCGAGCTGCTCGAGCTCTCACCGCAGGGCTGGGGCTGGACGGCGATCATCCCGGGCTTCGGGCTGCTCGCCGACGAATACACGGAGCCCTGGCTTCGCATTTCCCGCGTCGAGCCGGAGCACGGTCGCGTCCGCTTCTCGGAGAACGTGACGCTCCCGTACCGGCCGTTCCCGGGCACGCTCGGCGTCGCCCCGGCGGAGCCGGGGAGCCACTCGATCGTGCCGCCGTCGCGCTTCGGCGGCAACCTGGACACGAAGCACCTCAACCCGGGCGTCACGCTGTACGTGCCCGTCGGGGTTCCCGGCGCGCTCTTCTCGCTGGGCGACACGCACTCGGCCCAGGGCGACGGCGAGGTCTGCGGCACCGCTATCGAGACCGCGATGCAGGCGACCGTCAGGCTGACCGTGCGCAAGGACGTTCGCGTCGACGCGCCGCAGTACGACGTCCCGGCCGGGCTCGTCGCCGCGCACGAGCAGTCGAGCTACCACGTCTGCACCGGCGTCGGCCCCGACCTGATGGAGTGCGCGCGCGACGCGGTGCGCGCGACGGTCACGTGGTTGGGCGAGCGCCACGACCTCGACCGGCAGGAGGCGTATGCGCTCGCGAGCGTCGCGTGCGACCTGCGCATCCACGAGGTCGTCGACGCCCCGAACTGGGTCGTCGGCTGCTTCGTTCCCGAGTCGATCTTCGAAGAAGGGGAGGCAGGGTGAGATGGCGTCCGACGCCGCGGCGGTAGAGCATCCGGCCGAGGGGCACCTGCGGCGAGAGCTTCGTTTCTGGGAGGCGATCGCGATCTCGGTCGGGATCATGGCGCCGACGGCGGCGATGGCCCTGAACGGCGTCGCGCCCGCGGGGCTGATCGGCCGCGCCGTGCCGCTCGCGTTCCTCTTCGCGGCGATCGCGATCGCGCTGATCTCGTACGCGTTCGTGCGTCTCACGCACTTCTTCAACCACGCGG
>DATBIC010000170.1:0-22943 GCA_036557145.1 Gaiellaceae bacterium | reverse complement strand
TCGCGAACCTGCTCGCCGAGCTCGGCCGCAGCGCGGATGGGCTCCGCCTGGTCGCGCTGACGCGCCGCCCCGACCTCGTCCCTGCCGGCATCGAGCCGTTCGAGCTGCCGGCCCGCCGGCAGGAGCTGCGCATGGCGTTTGCCGTCCCGCGCGCGCTGCGCCGGCTGCGCCCTGCGCTCGTCCATTTCCAGTACGCGCTGCCGCCGGGGCTGCGCGCTCCCGCGGTCGTCACCGTGCACGACCTCTCGTTCGAGCGCGATCCCGGCGTGATGGGACGGCTCGACCGGCTGACCTTCCGCACGATGGTGCCCCGCGCGGTTCGCCGCGCAGCGCGCGTGCTGACCGTCTCCGGGCGCACGAAGCGCGACCTCGTCGAGCTGTACCGCGTCGCCCCGGACCGGGTCGTGGTCACCCCGAACGGCGTCGATCCGGCGTTCTCGCCCGGGCCCGACGGCGGCCGAGGCGGCTACGCGCTCTTCGTCGGCGCGATCCAGCCACGCAAGGACCCGCTGGCGGCGCTCGCCGCGGCGGGCGTGGCGGGACTCCCGCTGGTCGTCGCCGGCCCTGAGCGCGACCCGGCGCTCGCGCGCGAGCTGCGCTCGCGCGGCGCCGACCTGCGCGGGTACGTCGAGCGCGACGAGCTGGTCGAGCTCTACCGCGGCGCGGCTGCGCTCGTGCTCCCGTCCCGGTACGAAGGATTCGGCCTGCCGGTGCTCGAGGCGATGGCGACCGGCACACCCGTCGTCGCCACCGCCGACGAGGCCGTGCGCGAGGTGGCGGGCGACGCCGCCGTCTACGCGTCTGCGGCGGAGCTGGGCGACGCGATTCGACGCGCCGTGGCCGCGCGCGAACGGCTCGTCGCAGCCGGCCTCGAGCGGGCGAAGCGCTTCACCTGGGCCGAGGCTGCCCGCCTGACGCTGGCCGTCTACCGGGACGTGCTCGGATGAAGGTCGCGGCTGTCGTCGTGTCGCACGGCAACGCCCGTGAGCTCGACCGCCTCCTGCCTGCGCTCGCGCCGCAGGTCGACGAGCTGGTCGTCGTCGCCAATGCGCCGGGAAGCGTCGGCGAGCTGCCGGAGCCGGCGATCCTGATCGCGAATGCGCGTCCGCAGGGCTTCGGCGCGAACGTCAACCAGGGCGTCGCGCGAACGTCGGCCGAGCTGGTCTGCTCGGTGAACCCGGACGCCGTTCCGCGCCCCGACGCGGTCTCCGTGCTCGCCGGCTTCATGGCGGCGAGCTCGCGGGCGGGGGTCGCCGGGCCGCGCATGCTCTACCCCGACGGCAGCGTGCAGCCGTCGCGCCGTCGCTTCCCGACCGTCGCCGGCACCCTTGTCCGGCGGACGCCGCTGCGGACGCTGTTCGACCCGTACCGGCTGCAGCGCCGGCACTACCACCTCGACGAGACGCCGACGGAGCCGGTGCCGGCGGACTGGATGCTGGGCGGCTTCCTGATGCTGCGCCGAAGCATGCTCGAGGAGCTCGGCGGCTTCGACGAGGGCTTCTACCTCTACGGCGAGGACATCGACCTCTGTTACCGCGCCGCGCTCGCCGGGTGGGAGCGCTGGTACGTCCCGGCGGCGGTGGTCGAGCACGAGCACCAGGCGGTGACCGACCACCGCTTGCTCACGCGGCGGACGCTCTGGCACTGGAGAGGGATCCTGCGCTTCGTGCGCAAGCATCCGGAGCGTCTGTTGGCGCGCTAGCGCGCGTTCGGCTTGAAGCCGAAGCCGATCTGGACGCTCAGCTGCCGCGGGTCCGACGGGGAGGGCTGGAAGGTCGGGTCGGCGGTGACGTCGATGTGGAACGGTGGGGTGACGGGGATGCTGATCGTCTTCGTCTCGCACGGGGTCGACCGTACGGTCGTGCGGCGAACCGCCAACGGCTTCCCGGCGCGTGGCTGGCTGTTGCGGTCGAGTCGCAGCTTCGACAGGCGAATCGTGATGTTGGATGCCGGCACGTTCCCGCAGGCGGCAGCTCGGGTCAGTACGACCGAGGCGACGCCGGGACGCGCATTCGGCGGCGCGAAGCGGTTGTACTGAGCGCTCGTGGACATCCATCCGTCCGGCGTGACGCCGAGCGCCGAATCGGCGATCCGGATCGGCCTCGTGAGGCGGCGGAGCACGAGGCCGCCCGCTTTTTCGACGATCGGGCCGACGAGATCGACGCCGCGGGTGGTGACGCCGTAGCGGGCCGGGATCTGCGGGGCGACCTCGCCGTCGAGGCTGGTGAAGTTGGGCGTGATGCCCGGCCCCGGCGGAGGCACGCTCGCGTCGACCGACCAGACGTCGCCGATCGACTGGTTCCAGAACTCGATCGACCACAAGGCGTTGGAGTTCGTCCCGCCGAGCGATTCGCCGAGGAACATCGTCCGCGCGCGGCCGGTGGCGCGGTCGATCCAGTCCGGGGGCTCCGGCAGCTGGTCGCGGAACGTCTTCGCGATCGAGTTCGATGCGTTCGCGGCGGCGATCTCCCCGGTCAGGTTCCAGCCGACGACGAGGACGGCGACGAGCCCGGCGAGGCCGACGGCAGCGGCGGCGAACCGCCGGTCGGCACCCCGGCGTCGGACCAGGGCGGTCGCGACGCCGAGCGCGAGCGTCGCCGCGAGGATGCCGAACAGCAGCCGCTTCAGGTCGGTGTTGGTGAAGTACCAGGTTCGGTTGAGCCACTCGAGGATCGCGAGCCCGAGCGCGTCCGAATAGAGGTGCTCGTACGCGTGATACGGGGTCGTCGCGATCAGGTACCCGACGCCGCCGACGCTCAGCGCCCAGGCCCACGGCAGGAACCGTCCCTGCACGAACCAGCGAGCGGTGACCGTGAACACCAGGGGGCTGAGATAGATGAGGTTCCGCTCCTCGACCCTGATCGCGAAGTTCGTCGAGATGTACGACGCTTTCACCGCTGTGTAGACGACGAAGGTCGCCACGGTGCCCACGAGGAGCCCGAGCAGCACGCACTCGTCGTACGCCCGGCAGCGGGCGCCGAGAGCCCACGCGACGCTGACGACGGCCGGCAGGATCCCGACTCCGATCGTGTACGCGCCGACCGCCCACAACCCGTACGTGATCATCCGGTGGTGATAGGCGGTCCCGATCTCCCATGAGATCGAGTGGTGTGAAATGAACGACCCGAGCCACACGAGGGCAAGGAAGACCAAGGTCGCAGCGCCGATCCGCTCCCGCGTCGTCCACGAGCCGATCAATCGCCGTCCTCTTGACGAACCACCGAACGCGAAGGCGGCCGCGACGAGCGCCGCGGGGAACAGGACGGCGAGCTCCGAGCGGACGATCGGAGCGAGCAGCAGCGTCACGATCGCCGCCACGACGGTTGCTCGGCGCGGTTGGAGCAGCGCCCGCGCCACGAGCCAAAGCACGAGCGCCGACCAGAAGTAGGCGAGCGACTCCGGGATCAGCATCCCGGCGTAGGCGACCGCCGGTGTCGTCGCGGCTGCGAAGGCCACGACGACGGCCGCTCCGCGACCGACGAAGCTCCGTGCAAGCCCGTAGGCGGGAAAGAGCGTCGCCGCCGCGGCGCAGACGTTGAGGTACTTCGCGGCCGCGTAGCCCTTGCCGGTCGTGCCGAACCACCAGGCCGGTGCGAGGAAATAGGTGTACAGCGAGTGGAGGGCTGCCGGATGGCTGCGAAGCTCAGGGCGTCCCGTATGCGCCACGCCGCGGGAGAGCGCCGCCCACTGCAGCTCGTCGACGAAGTTCCACGGTGCTGAGTGCTTCGACACCTGCCAGCCGTAGAGCATCAAGAGCACGACGTAGCCGACGACCAGTGGATACGCGGCGGCAAGCCGGTCGAACCACGTGCGTTCGTGGCTCACGAGCACCGTTGCCTCGGCGCTCACTGCGTCGTTGCTCGGAGGACGGCCTTCGGATCCAGGTCGGCGTCGCGTCGGACGAACCGGCATGCCACGTCGAGTCGAGCGCATGTGCGCACGATCTCGTCGAGCGCGTCGCGTGGGGCGTCCGGGATCGTCACGAGCACGGCATCAGGGTGGGCGCGCTCGACGGCCGCGTTCAGCGAGCGGACGCCGCCCACGACCTTCACGCCGCTCAGGCGGCGGCCGATCAGCTTCGCGTCGTCGTCGACGAAGGCGACGACGCGCTCGCCCGGAGTCTCGCGCAGCTCGCGCAGGAGGCTTCGCCCGGACCTGCCGGCACCGACGATCAGCACCTTGCGGGCCTCGCGGCGGCGGGCCAGCTCGAGCAATCGGATGATCCCGCGTTCGGCGAACCGCGACGCGACGATCGCCGCGCTGCAGATGAACGCGTCGATCACGAAGACGTCACGCGAGAAATCTCCGGCGGGCTCCTGTGTGAGCACGAGCAGGCCCACCGCGAGCACCGAGCCGATGCAGACGGCCGTCGCAGCCCGGACCGCGTCGCGTGCCCCTGCATACCGGCCGATGCCCGCATAGAGGCCGAACGGAACGAAGACGGCGTAGCGGCAAAAGAGGAGCATCGGCAGCGCGATCAGGAAGTAGTGACGCTGGTTGACCGTGCCGATGCCGTCGAAGCGCAGCAGGTAGGCGGCAAGGAACGAGGCGGCGATGAGCGCGCCGTCGACGAGGACTTCGACGATCCGCCGCGTGTACACATACAGGGGCCGGCGTCTGGCGAGATCGCCGCGGTCGACGTCGGCAAGGAAGCTCCCGAACTGGACGATCAGCGCGAAAGTGACGAGGACGCCCAGGGCGGCGACGCGGCCGTTCCCGAACGCCTCGTAGGCGAGGCTCGTCGCACCGAGCGCCGCCGACACGACCGCGAGCAGGACGACGGCCGACGTCTCGGAGACGCCGAGAGCGACGAGACGGTGAGAGCTGTGGTCGCGGCCGCCCTGGGTGATCGGCCGTCCGTCAAGCAGTCGAACGATCGTCACCAACGTCGTGTCGAGGATCGGCACGGCGAGGACGATCACCGGCAGCAGCAGTGTCGCCAGCGTCGACGACGCGACCGTGTAGCTCGAGGCCAACCCGAGCGACGCGAGCATGAACCCGATCAGCTGCGAGCCGCTGTCACCCATCCATGCGAGCGCCCGTCGTCCCGGCCGAAGGTTGAACGGAAGGAAGGCGAAGAGCGCGAAGGCGAGGGCGAGGGACATGACGAGCACGAGGTGCGACGACTGGTACCAGGTGGCGGCGGCTGCGAAGAACAGCGCCGCGATCGCGGCCAGGCTCGCCGCAAGCCCGTCCATGTTGTCGAGAAGGTTGAACGCGTTCGTCATTCCGACGATCCAGAACAGCGCGAGCGGCACCCCGATCCACTGGGTATGGACCAGCTGCACCGTCGTGCCCGTCGAGAGGACGATGACCGCTCCCGCGATCTGCGCCGCGAGCTTCCATCGCGCCGACAGCGACCAGAGGTCGTCGACGAGACCCGCGGCGAAGAGGAGCGTCGCCCCGGCGAACAGCCCGACGAGCTGCTCGGTGATCATGAGCGGCCCGAAGGCGACCGCGAGCCAGATGCCCGCGGAGACGCCGGCGTAGATCGCGATGCCGCCTACGAGGGGGGTGGCACGGGTCCGCCAGCGCGTCGCCTCGGGCGCCGAGCGGAGCCGATCGGCCAGCGGGCTTCGCAGCAGGAGCGTGAGCACGCCCGCGGTGACGGGGAATGCGGCGAGGACCGCGATGTTGCTCACGGGTTGAAAGGGTAGTCCGGCGTTGTTAGGAGGGTTTGGTCGATCCCTACACTAGAACGCGCCCCTGATGACGGTCTACGCCGACCTCTATCGCTTCCGCGAGCTGTTCGCGAACCTGTTTCGCCGGGATTTCCAGGCGAAGTACAAGGGCTCGCTGCTCGGGATCCTCTGGTCGCTCCTGAACCCGCTGCTGCTCCTCGCCGTCTACCTGGTCGTCTTCGGCCTCCTCTTCAAGAACAAGTCGACCGTCCACTACCCCGTCTACCTGCTCTCCGGGCTCGCCTGCTGGCTCTTCTTCTCTGTCTCGCTGCAATCGTCCGCGCGCTCGATGATCGACAGCGGCGAGCTGATCAAGAAGGTCCGCTTCCCGCGGCAGCTGGTGGCGCTCTCGATGGTCGCAACCCAGGCGGTCACGTTCGCGGTGATGGTCGCGATCCTGCTCGTCCTGTCACTCGTGTTCGTCCCGGCGGCCCGTTCCTACGTCTGGGCGTCCATTCCGCTCGGCGCCGTGTTCGTCGGCTTCGTCGCCGGGCTCGCGTTGCTCGTCGCGTGTCTGAACGTGCTGCTGCGCGACGTCGAGCACATCCTCACCGCTGCGCTGCTCCCCTGGTTCTTCCTGACGCCGATCCTGTGGGGCGCGTCGAGCCTCCCCGACGACGCGCAGGGCCATCACGTGCTGCTCGACGTGCTGCGCTGGGGCAACCCCGTGGCACCGCCGATCTTCGCGATCCGCGACGCGATCTGGTCGGGCCACGCGCCGAACGTCGCCGACGTCGTCTACCTGTGCATCGCGACGGTGGTCGCGCTTGCACTCGGCGCGTTCGTCTTCCGGCGCGTCGATGATCGCATCGCCGTCGAGTTGTAGCGGTGCTCGGTGCGCCAGCCTCGCCGGGCGTTGTCGGCTGGGCGCTGATCGCGGTCGGGCTCGTCGTCGGTGTCGCGGTTCTCGTTCGGATGCGCGGCGTGCTCGGGCGGCAGGTGCCGTCGGTCGCCGCGGCGATCATCGCGCTCGTCGTCACCGCGGCGGCGACGCCGTACGTCGTCTGGCGGATCACCGAGGACGTCCGCTACACGACCTCGCTGCACGGCTACGACCGCGCCGCGGCCGGGCCCGTGCAGGCGTACCTCCCCGGCTACTTGGTCGACGGCGCCGCGCGTCTTATCCCGCGGACGGCGAGCTACGCGACCGTCGTCTCGCCGAGCGTCCCGTGGCTCCCTGCCCGGACCGGGTTCGGGCCACTCACGATGGAGTCGCTCTTCCCACGCCGGTCGGTGGCGAACGCGCGTGACGCCGACTACCTCGTCACCTGGGGCGTACGACCGGCGAGCGTCGTGTCGGCGGCGCGGGTCTGGACGCTGCGAAAGGCATTCGGGCAGAGCCCGACGATCTACGTGGCCAAGGTTCGGCACTGACCGGCAACCTCTTCGGCCTGCTGCTCTTCAACGGCTGCCTCCTCGCGGCCGGGATGGGCGTCACCGGCGCCGCAGGGTGGTGGTCCGGCGGTCGCTCGCTTGTCGGATCGCTGGGTCTCTCGTTCCTCTGCGGTGTCGCCGCCTTCGGCGTGATCGCGCAGCTGCTGTTCGTGCTCGGCGCGTCGCTCGCGCGGTGGCAGGTGCTGCTCGTCTGCGCCGTGCCTGCCTGCGGCACGCTCCGCGGCGTCCGCGGAGGGTCGCCCGCGCCACGCCGAGCCAAGTCGCGTCTCGACCTGCTCGCGATCCTCGTCGTCGTCCTGCTCGCGCTGCTCGCCGTCGACCTCTGGTACCAGCCGCTCTGGGCCTACGACTCGTGGACGTTCTGGACGCCGAAAGCTCACGCGCTCTATGCGCTGAACGGTCTCGATCCGACCTGGTTCACCTCAGCCGCGCTGATCAGCAAGGACTATCCAATCCTGCTGCCGGCGCTCGAGGCGGCCGGCTTCCGGTTCACCGGCTATGAGACCGGCCTCCTCGACCTGCAGTCGTGGCTGCTCTACGCGGCATTCGTCCGTGCCGTTTACGAGGTCGGGGTCACGCGCGCTCGTCCTGTGGTGCTATGGGCGGTGCTGCTGATGCTCGCGCTTGCACCGTCTGCGCTCGACCAGCTCGCCGCCGCCGAGGCGGACATCCCGGTCGCCGTGCTCTTCGCTGCCGCCGGCCTCTTCGTCTGGGCGTGGCTCGTCGAACGGCGCTCGGCCGGGCTCGTTCTCTCCGCGGTGCTCGCCGCAGGGGCGGCCGCGACCAAGGTCGAAGGCACCATGTTCGTGATCGCGCTCTTCGTGGTCGCAGCGGCGGTTGCCGCCCGGTCGTCGTGGGGCCGCGCGGCCGCGGCACTCGCGGCTGGATGCACGGCGCTCATCGTCGGAATCCTTCCGTGGCGGATCTGGATCGCCCACCACGACGTCGCCAACCAGGCGTCGTTCGGGCGCTTGACCGGAGCGTCGTTCCTCGTTAACCATGTCGTGCGAGTTCCGGTCTCCACCGGCTACCTCGGCGTGAAGCTGCTCGATCCGCGGGCGTGGATGCTGTTGCTGCCGCTCGCGGTCGTCGTCGTCATTGACGCGTTGCATCGCGGTCGGCGTCGCGACGTGTCGTTCGTCGTCGGCGTCGCGTGCTTCGCGTTCGTCGGGCTGGTGCTCGCATACTGGTCCACGCCCTTTCCGCTCCATTACCAGCTCGCCACGTCGGCGCGACGCGTGATCACCGCGATCGTGCTGTTCGCGGCCGCGATGACGCCGCTCCTCTCGGCTGACCGGCCTCCCTAGCGCCGTAGGCGAAGGACGACGCGGCCGTCGAAGACCCAGGGCTCGTCGAGCGGCGCTGCGTAGGCGGGGAGGCCCGCGACGTCGGCAAGCCTCTCGAGCGCGACGCCGTCGAGGACGGACGGGCACAGCAGGGGCGCCGAGAAGCCCGGGCGGCGGCCGCCGCCGGGCACGTACGGCTCGAGCTCGTGTGGCCGGCGCCGTGTCGCGCCGCCCTCCCACGCGATCGCGCCCGCAACCACGCCGTATCCCTCCGCGTGCGCGGCGCGGGCGCGCTCGGCCCAGTCGGGCGCAGGCTCGACGCCCTCCGGCAGCGCGGCGCGCGGCTCGCCGGTGCGCGGCGTCACGGCCACCTCGAGCGTCAGGAGCTCGTCGCCGAGCTCCGAGAACCAGGCGCGCCCCTCCGCGACGAGATCGAACGCGAGCAGGTAGGGGCCGGGTGGAATCGGCGAGCGAACCCGGGCGGCGACGGCGCGCCGCTCTCCGGGCTGGAGCGGCATCAGCGTCGTTCGGATGCCGTCCCATACGATCGCGTTCCGGCGCAGGTCGAGCCAGTGGTACGCGAGAAAGATGCGCTCCCCCCACGTGACGGTGCCGGTGTTCTCGAGCTCGACCGCGGCTTCGAACACGGCGCCTGCTTCCGCCCGTCCGAGCGACGCCTCGCCCCAGCCGACGGAGAGCGGTCCCTTCGACACGGCCGGTTAGCCTACTCGGCCGTGGTTCCGCTTCTGGTGAGGGCGGCGCGCCGTCAGCACGTCGAACGGACGCCGGTGTGGTTCATGCGTCAGGCCGGCCGGTCGCTGCCGGAGTACCGCGCGCTCCGCGAGCGCCACGGCTTCTGGGAGATCGCGCGCACGCCCGACCTGTGCGCGGAGGTCACGCTTCAGCCCGTGTCGAGGCACGGCGTCGACGCGGCGGTGATGTTCGCGGACATCATGACGCCGGTCGTCGCCATGGGCCTCGACGTCGACCTCGTCGAGGGCGTGGGGCCGGTCGTCGGGACGCCCGTTCGCACGCCGGCCGACGTCGAGCGTCTGCGTGTCCCCGAGCCGGAGGAGGCGTTCGCACCGGTGCTCGAGGCGGTTCGGATCGTCCGGCGCGAGCTGGCGGCGGAGCAGGCGGTGGTCGGCTTCTGCGGCGGCCCGTTCACCGTCGCCGGCTATCTCGTCGAGGGGCGGCCGTCGCGCGACTTCGCCCGGCTGAAGACGCTGATGTATTCGGAGCCCGCGGTCTGGCGCGCGCTCCTCGACAAGCTCGCCGACTGCTTCGCCTCGTACCTCGCCGCGCAGGTCGCCGCCGGGGCCGACGTCGTGCAGCTGTTCGACTCGTGGGTCGGCGTGCTCACCGCGGACGACTACCGGGAGTTCGTCGCGCCCTGGTCGGCGCGCATCCTCTCGGCCGTCGACGCGCCGACGATCCACTTCGGCACCGACACCGCCACGCTGCTGGCCGCGATGGCCGAGGCGGGCGGCGACGTGGTCGGCCTCGACTGGCGCGTGCCGCTGGACGAGGGCTGGGCGCGCGTCGGCGGACGCGGCGTGCAGGGCAACCTCGATCCGTCAGTGCTGCTCGGCCCCTGGGAGCGCGTCGAGGCCGGCGCACGGGACGTGCTGCGTCGCGCCGCGGGGCGACCCGGGCACGTGTTCAACCTCGGCCACGGCGTCCTCCCCGGCACCGATCCCGACGCGCTCACTCGCCTCGCGGCGCTCGTGCGCGAGCACGTTCCCCCCGCCGCGCCGTCGTGACCCCGGTGCGGCGGCCGACTCGGCTACCGTCCGCTCCATGAGCCGGCTCGGCGACTCGGCCGTGATCCTGATGGCGTACGGGTCACCGGAGCGCCTGACCGACGTTCCTGCGTACTACGCCGACATCCGCGGCGGCCGTCCGATCGCGCCCGAGCACCTCGAGGATCTCGTCGCGCGCTATCGCCGGCTCGGCATCGAGGACGCGAACCCGTTGAATGCGATCACCGAGCGCACGCGCGCGGCGCTCGAGCAGGAGCTCGGCCTGCCGGTCTTCACCGGGATGAAGCACTGGAGGCCGCGGATCTCCGATGCGGTCGCGGCTGCCCGGGCGCTCGGGGCGCGCCGTCTCGTGGGGCTCGTGCTGGCGCCGCACTACAGCCGCCTGTCGGTCGGCGGCTACCGGAAGCTGCTGGAAGAGGCGGTGGACGGACGCGGGGAGGTGCTGTTCGTTGACAGCTGGCACGACGAGCCCGGGCTCGTCTCGGTTCTCGCCGACCGCATTCGCGGCACTGCTGCGCACGTCGTCTTCACCGCGCACTCGCTGCCTGCGCGGATCCTCGAGGAGGGCGACCCGTACGCCGACCAGCTGCTCGAGACGTCCCGGCTCGTCGCCGAGGCGGCACAGGTCGACGACTGGTCGTTCTCGTACCAGAGCGAGTCGCCGACGGGCGAGCCGTGGCTCAAGCCGGACATCCTCGAGCACCTCGCCGATCTGCACGACCGCGGGATCGACGACGTCCTCGTGTGCCCCGTCGGGTTCGTGTCGGATCATCTGGAGATCCGGTTCGACCTCGACACCGAGGCGCAGGATCTCGCCGCCGGGCTCGGCATGCGCGTCGCGCGCATCGACATGCCGAACGACGATCCGGAGTTCGTGCGCGCTCTCGGCGAGATCGTCCGCCGCACGCTGTCTGCGGTGACGGCGTGACGCCCGGCCGCATCGTCGTCGATCGCGTCTCGCGCACGTTCCGCGTCTATCCGAAGGCGCAGCGAACGCTGAAGGACCTGTTCGTCGCGCGCGGCCGCTCGGGAGCGCGGGAGGTGCAGGCGCTCCGCGATGTGTCGCTCACGGTCGAGCCCGGCGAGGCAGTCGGCCTCGTCGGACGGAACGGCTCGGGCAAGACGACGCTCCTCCGGCTGATCTCCGGGATCATCAAGCCGACCGCCGGTCGGGTCGAGGCGGCGGGGCGCATCGCGTCGCTGCTCGAGCTCGGCGCCGGCTTCCACCCCGATTTCACCGGCCGCGAGAACGTCTACCTCAACGGCTCGATCCACGGGCTCTCCCGCGCGCGCGTCCGCGAGGCGATGGACGAGATCGTCGCGTTCGCCGAGCTCGAGCGGTTCATCGATCTTCCGGTGCGGACCTACTCCTCGGGCATGTACATGCGCCTCGGCTTCTCCGTCGCCGCACACATCCACGCCGACGTCCTGCTGCTCGACGAAGTGTTCGCAGTCGGTGACGAGCAGTTCCAGCGAAAGTGCTTCGGCAAGGTCGCCGAGTTCAAGAACCGCGGCGGGACGATCCTGTTCGTCTCGCACGACGCCCAGGCCGTCGAACGCCTCTGCGACCGCGCGATCCTGCTGCGCCAGGGCGTCATCGAGTTCGACGGCGAGACCCGCGAGGCGATCGGCGCGTACCGGCGCCTGCTCGCGGCCGACGCGAACCCCGACGAGCTTCGCTCCGGGCTGCGCGAGTGGGGCAGCGGCGAGGCGCGGATCGTCTCGGCTGAGCTGCTCGACGAGGACGGCGACGCGCGGCTGCAGTTCGCCGCCGGCGAGCCGGCGACAGTCCGGCTGGTGATCGCGGTCGACGCGGACGTCGCACCGCCGCGCGTCTCGCTCGAGCTTCGCGACGACGGTGGCGTCGTGCTCGGCGGCGCCTCACGGGACACGGCCGAGCTCGGCTGGGCGGCCGGCGTGGGCGAGGTCGAGCTCAGGTTTCGCATGGCGGCATTGCCGCTCGCGGACGGGAGGTTCCACCTCCGGGTGAATCTCGTCGACGCGCGCGGCGACCGGTTGCTCCACACGCTCGAGGACGCACTGCGGTTCTTCGTCTTCCCGTCGGGCGCCGAGGTCGGCCCCGTGCTGCTGGACGGCGAGTGGGCGTTGCAGGAGACGGCCGGACGTGCGCCAAGTGTGCCGGCGTGAGCTCCCGTGCCTGTCCCGACTGGCCGGCGCTGATGGAGATCGCCCCCGAGCTGACGTTTCGCCACTACACGCTCGGCGAGGTGCAGCTCCCGGCCGAGGCGTTCGTGCAGGTGGAGGGGATCCCGTTCGACGCGGTCGCCGTCTGCTGCGACCTCGACGCGCACGTCTTCAACCCGGAGCACACCGACGAGCGCATCGTGAGCGCGCTCCAGGGGACGCACTGGATCGACGTGCGCGAGATCGCCGGCCGCGGCGGGTAGGCTCCTCGGGCGCGCCGAGTCGCCTCGGTAGTGTCCGCGGTCGATGGCGAGCGTCGTCGTCCCGTTCCGCGGTACCGATCCGAAGCGCCGGCTCGACCCGCTCGACGGCGGCAAGCGATCGCTGCTCGCCGCGGCGATGCTCGCGGACGTGCTTGCTGCGGCGACCCGGATCGGCCCGGCGCTGGTCGTCGGCGCCGGCGTGCCGGCGCTTCCGCCGTCCGGCGTCGAGCTCGTCGACGATCCGCGCCGCGGCCTCGGCGCAGCCGTCCGTGCCGCCCTCGACGCCGCCGCCGAGCGCTCGCTCCCGCCGCCGTATCTGGTTGTGAATGCGGACCTCCCGTGCGCCACGGCGCGCGACCTGCTCGCGCTCGCGGGCGCGGTGCCCGAAGGCGGCCTCGCACTCGTCGCGGCGACCGACGGCACGACCAACGCGCTCGCGCTCGCGGACGAGCACTTGTTCGAGCCGGTTTACGGCCCCGGCAGTGCAGCCCGGTTCGCCGGCCTCGCCGAGTCGCGTCGGCTCGACACGCCGAACCTGCGCGACGACGTCGACACGCTAGCCGATCTCGCCCGCGTCGCGGCACGGCTCGGCGCGCACACGCGCCGGGTCTTGCCCGCACTGCAGCTCGGAGCAGCCGCTTGAGGGTGGCGGTCCTCTCGGGCGGCGTGGGAGGCGCGCGGTTCCTCCGCGGCGTCATGGCTGTTGTCGGAGCTGTCAACGTTTCCATCATAGGCAACGTTGCGGACGACATCGAGATCCTCGGGCTGCACGTCTCGCCCGACCTCGACAGCATCCTCTACACCCTCTGCGGCCTCGCGGACGAAGAGCGCGGCTGGGGTCGGTTCGGCGAAACGTGGCACGCGCTCGAGACCGTCTCCCAGCTCGGCGGGCCCGCGTGGTTCGCGCTCGGCGACCGAGACCTCGGCCTGCATCTCGCGCGCACCGAACTGCTGCGAGAGGGGCGAACGCTCTCGGAGGCGACCGAGCAGGTCGCGCACGCACTCGGTCTCGAGGCGGCCCTCCTTCCGGCGACGGACGACCCCGTGCGGACGTTCCTCGAGACGCCTGCCGGGACGTTCCCGTTCCAGACCTGGTTCGTGGCGCGCGGTCATCGTGACGAGGTGGATGCCGTCCACTACGCCGGTGCGCCCGAGGCCGAGCCGGCACCCGGCGTGCTCGACGCCCTCCGCGACGCGGACGTGATCCTGATCGCGCCGAGCAACCCGTACGTGTCGATCGGCCCGATCCTCGCGGTGGGCGAGATCCGCAGGGCGCTCGCCGAGCGCACCGTCCCGTGCGTCGCCGTGAGCCCGTTGATCGGTGGGCGCGCGGTGAAGGGCCCCGCCGACCGCATGCTCGCGCGGCTCGCCGGCGGCACGACGCCGGCACACGTCGCCGGCTGTTACGAGGGGTTGATCGATGCGCTCGTGGTCGACGAGGCCGATGTGCACGGCGCCGCTGCGGAACCGACGCGGATCGTCGCTGCGCAGACGCTGATGAGCGACGTCGAGGCGGCGCGGCGACTTGCCGTCGCGACGCTCGATGCCGCGGGTGCTCCTGCGTGAGGATCGCGGTCCTCGGCGGCACCGGCAGCTTCGGCCGCGCGCTCGCCGTCCGGCTCCTTGCCGCCGACGGTCGCCACGAGATCGTCATCGGCTCGCGCGACCCCGAGCGTGCCGCGGCCGCGGCGTCCGAGCTCGGGACCGGGGCGACGGGGGCCGCCAACGAAGACGCCGTGCGCGACGTCGCGCTCGCCGTCCTGGCGGTGAAGGCCGATGGCGCACTCGAGACCGCGCGGTCGGTTGCGAGCCCCCTCGCCGCGACGCCGCTCCTCTCGGTCGCGAGCGCGATCGAGTTCCGGCGCGGGGTCGGTGCGCTGCCCGATCCCGAGGCGAAGAGCCTGGCCGAGCGGATCCAGGACGTCGTTCGCGGCCCGGTCGTCGCGGGGCTGCACTCGATCGCCGCGTCGTCGCTCGGCGCCGCGCCGCCCGACGAGGATGCGCTCGTCTGCGGCGACGATGCTGACGCGAAGGAGCTCGTGCTCGCGCTCGCCGCCGAGATCGTCGCCGGACGCGCCCTCGATGCGGGGCCGCTCCAGAGCGCCCGGTCGCTCGAGGGCCTCACTGCGGTGATCGTCAACCTGAACCGGCGCTATCGCGCGCATGCCGGGATCCGTGTGACCGGCATCGAGCCGACGTGATCGAGCTCCTCCCCGTCACGGGCCTGCCGGAGATTCGCGCGGGCGACGATCTCGCTGCGCTGATCGTCGAGCGCTTCGAGCTTCGGAGCCGCGACGTCGTCGTCGTCGCCCAGAAGGTCGTGTCGAAGGTCGAGGGCCGTGTCGTGCGGATCGACGAGTTGGAAGCGTCCGCCAAGGCGGTCGAGCTCGCGGCGGACGAACGCGATCCGCGCGAGGTCGAGGCCGTCCTGCGCGAGGCGAAGCGGATCGTGCGTGAGCGGGGACCGCTCGTGATCGCCGAGACGCAGCACGGGTTCATCTGCGCGTCGGCAGGCGTCGACCATTCGAACGCCCCCGAGGCGGGCATGCTCGTGCTCCTGCCCGTCGACCCGGACGCGAGCGCGCGGAGACTGCGCGACCGTATCTTCGAGCTCACGGGCGCCGAGCTCGGCGTGATCGTCACGGACTCGTTCGGACGGCCGTTCCGCCAGGGAACGACGGACGTCGCGATCGGGATCGCCGGCTTGCCCGCGCTCCTCGACCTCCGCGGGACCACCGATCGCATCGGCTACGAGCTGCGCTCGAGCCGTGTCGCGGTCGCGGACGAGATCGCCGGTGCCGCCGACCTCGCGCGTGGCAAGGCGGACGGCGTGCCGGTGGTGATCGTGCGCGGGCTCCGGCTCGAGGGCGACGGCACCGCGCAGGAGATCGTGATCGAGCCCGAGCTCGATCTCTTCCGTTAACAGACTCCTCACCGATGCCTTTCGCGCCGTGTACCTCGGCCTCGCTACCCTCCCGCGGTCGATCGGTGGTCGCGTTCGCCTTGCCGCGCGTCCGTCGTCGATCTCCTCGCCGCCATGCCCCGTCCCCGAACAAGGAGCAGGTCGCACGTGCAGGCACGACTACCCATCGCCCGGCGGCATCTGGCTGCGGCGATTTCCGTTTCCCTGGTGCTCGCCGGCGCCGCACTCGTCGGTGTCGCGCATGCGGCGCGGTCCGTGCGGCCGTCCGATCCGTCGCCGTCGATCGCGTCTCTGCGCCGACTTGTCGTTCACTACCGGACCGTCACCTGGACGTTCGAGCGCGCAGCGAACGTGTCGCGTGCGCAGACGACGTTCACCGAGCGCCATACGCGTGACCGTGCGTACCTGCGCTGGGCGATCGATCACTGGACCCGCACGGCCTACGTCGCACGAAGGCAGGCGCTCGACTCGATTCACCGCCGGTTCGCCGTCAAGCTTCCACCGCCGCCGCGGCTGCGCGCGTCGTTCGGCGCCACGCTGGCCTACAACCGACGGCTCACGCTCGCGCTCCGGGGGATCTACCCCGGCGGTCGGCGGCGGCGTGCCGCTGCGATTCATGGCTCGAACAGGAAGGCGCTCCTCCGTGCCTGGCAGGGCCTGAGCGCGTCGGCGGCGCTGGCCGTGTCGCTCCACGCGGAGCGCCGCGCGCGCATTCCGGCGTGGCTCGGCCAGGCGCTCCAGTGCATCCACCGCTACGAGGGGGCCTGGGACGCGAACACGGGCAACGGGTACTACGGCGGGCTGCAGATGGATCTGCCGTTCCAGAGCCGCTACGGCGAGCGGTACCTCGGCCGCTACGGCACCGCCGACCGGTGGCCCGTCTGGGCGCAGCTCGAGACCGCCGCCAGGGCGTACCGCTCCGGGCGGGGCTTCCACCCGTGGCCCAACACGGCGCGCGCCTGCGGCCTCGAGTAACCCGCTCGGGCCCTCAAGCCGCGGCCCCGTCGCGCCGATGTAGGCGGCAATGATCCGGCAAGCTGCGGCGGCCGGGACGCCCCTCACGCGGGCGGTTGAGTCGAACGGTGCCGGCCGCCCCGAGGCGCTCGTCGAGTCGTACCGCCGGCTTGCAGAGGTGTTCCACGAAGTGCTCTCGGAGCAGGCGCTCGACGCGCTGCTCGAGCGGATCGCGGCCACCCTCGGCGACCTGATGCCGTACGAAGCGCTCCACATCTACGAGGCCGACGAGCAGCGCCGCCGCCTCGTGCCGATCCTCGCGCGCTCCGCGGAGTACGAAGAGGAGATCATGCGCGACCGCCCCGCCTACGGCGTGGGGCTGACCGGCTGGGCGGCCGAGCACCGCACGCCGGTGTGGACGAACCAGGCGCACCTCGACCCGCGGACACACGTCATTCCCGGCACGCCGAACGACCCCGAAGCGATCATCGTCGTCCCGCTGGTGGCGCGTGGGACGCTCAAGGGCGCGCTCAACATCTATCGGATCGGCGAGGACGCGTCGTTCGTCGAGCACGAGTTCGAGCTTGCGAAGTGGTTCGGCGACGCCGCAGCCCTCGCGCTCGACAACGCGCAGACGCGCGCGCGGCTCGAGCATCTCGCGCAGACGGACTCCTTGACCGGCCTCTACAACCACCGCTACTTCCACGAGCGCCTCCGCGCCGAGCTCACCCGCGCGTCTCGCTCGCACGATTCGGTGGCGGTGCTGATGTTCGACCTCGACGACTTCAAGCGCGTCAACGACGTCTACGGGCACGGCGCGGGAGACCAGCTGCTCACGAAGGTCGGGCGCATCGCGCGCGACACCGTCCGCGGCTCCGACGTCGTATGCCGTATCGGTGGCGAGGAGTTCGCCGTGATCATGCCGAGCTGCGACGGGCGGGCTGCCCTGGCGCTGGCCGGCCGGCTCGCCGACAACTTCGCGGCCGAGGACTTCGAGCCGACCGGGTCGATGACGGTCTCGATCGGCATCGCGCTCGGCCCGCAGCATGCGATGAACCCGAGGGAGCTCGCCGCCTGCGCGGAGGCAGGGATGATGACGGCGAAGACGCGCGGGAAGAATCAGTTCGTCCTCTACGACGAGGAGGCGGCCACCGAGCGGCCCGCGACCGAGTCGACCTCCACCCGTGACCTGCGCTCGATCGCGCACCTGAAGATGCTGCAGTCGCTCGCCGGCAAGCTGAACCGCTTGAACGACGTCCGCCAGATCGGCGAGACGATCGCGGAGGAGCTGCGGCTCCTGATCGATTGCCACAACTGCCGTGTCGTGCTGCGCGAGGGGGACTTCGTCCTTCCGGTCGCGTTCGTCGGTGAGCGCGGCGACACGTGCGACACGGCGGCGGAGGCCTACCGCGTGAGGGTCGGCGAGGGCGTCACCGGCACCGCGGTCGAGCGAGGCGAGTCGCTGCTCGTGCCGAACGCGCTCGAGTGCGAGTTCGCGAAGCGCGTCGACGGCACCGAGGAGATCGAGGAGTCGCTGGCAGTCGTGCCGCTGCGGTACGGCGGCCGCGTCACCGGCGCGATCGTGATCTCGAAGCTCGGCATCAACCAGTTCGACGACGACGACGTCAGGTTGCTCGAGGTGCTGGCCGGCCAGGCGTCCGTCGCGCTCGAGAACGCGCTGCTCTACGAGCGCCAGCGCCGCGAGGCCGAGAGCGCGAACGCGCTGCTCTCGTTCGCCGACGCCGTTTCGCGCGCGCAGTCGCTCGACGACATCTGCACGCTCGCGGTTGCAACCGCCGCGTCGCTGTTCGAGACGGAGCGTGTGTCGCTGTGGCTCGACGATCGCTGCGCGGCGAGCTTCGGCGAGCCGCTCGCCGACGGCCTCGACGCGCAGCTCGTCGACGGAGACGGTGTGCTCGGGCGCCTCGTGCTCGAGCTCGGCGACGGCGGCGAGGACCAGCAGCGGGTGCTGGCGAGCTTCGCGTCCCAGGTCTCCGTGGCGATCCAGAAGGCGCGCCTCTACTGGCGGCAGCTCGAGGCTGCCGAGATCGCGAACACGCTCCTCGAGGCGAGCAGGGAGCTCGCGACGGCGGAGTCGGCGCACGAGACCCTCGTGCGCTGCGTCGACGTGACACGTCGGGCGCTCGGCACGAAGCGCTCCGCGCTCTGGGTGCAGGAGGAGCGCTCGACCAGCGATCTCGTTGCGGTCGCCTCGTACGGCGTCGACCGCTCGAACGTGTCGTTTCCCGCAGCGCTCGCCCAGAAGTGGCTCGCGGGATCCGAGCCGTTCGTCCTCGAGCGCGACATGGTCGTGGAGGTCGCGGGGGTCGCACCTGACGAGGCACAGCGGTTCGTCGTTGCGCCGCTGCATCTCGACGGTGGGCGGGTCGGAGCGCTGACGGCGCTCGTCGGCGACCGCGTCGTCTCCGACCGCGAGCTCCGGCTCTTCGCCGGCCTCGCCTATCAGGCAAAGGTCGCGATCGAGAGCGCGGAGAACTACGCGGAGCTCGAGCGCACGTTCGTCTCGACGATCGCCGCGCTCGCAAACGCGATCGAGGCGAACGACGAGTACAGCTCGTCGCACGCACGGTGGATCACCGACATGGCGCTGCTCGTCGGGCGACTGCTCGAGCTCGACGGCGACGCCTTGAAGCGGCTCGAGCTCGGCGCGCTCTTCCACGACATCGGGAAGATCGGAGTCCCGTCGGAGATCCTGCAGAAGCCGGGACCGCTGACCGACGAGGAGTTCGACATCGTCAAGGCGCACCCGGAGCTCGGCGCCAAGATCCTCGCGCCGATCGACCGTCTCGCCGACGTGCGGCCGATCGTCCGGGCATGTCACGAGCGGTGGGACGGACTCGGCTATCCGGACGGCCTGAAGGGAGCGGACATTCCGCTCGAGTCGCGGATCGTGCTCGTCTGCGACGCCTTCCATGCGATGGTGACGGACCGCCCGTACCGGTCTCGGCTCGACGGCGACGAAGCGGTTCGCAGGCTTGCCGACGCGTCGGGCTCGCAGTTCGACCCCGTCGTGGTGGACGCGTTCGTCCGTCTCTACGAGGCGGGCGACGTGCTCGCGTTCTAGGCGCTCACGCCGCTGGTCGAGCCGCGCGGACCGGTTGCTACGCGACGAACTCGTCGGCGACCGAGAGCGCGTCGTCGAGCGCCGCGAGGCCCTCGGCGAGCTCCTCGCGCGTGATCGTCAGCGGCGGGCAGCACATCACCACGTTCCAGTGCGTCATCAGGTACAGCCCGCGATCGAGTGCGCGCCTCATCACGGCGCCGATCGGCTTCGCCGCGTCCCCTCCCGCGTTGAACGGGACGAGCGGCTCGCGCGTGGCGCGGTCCTTCACCAGCTCGAGCCCGAAGAAGCAGCCGAGCCCGCGCACCTCGCCGATCGACGGATGCCGTTCCGCGAGCTTCGCGAGCTCCGTGGCGAGCACCCCGCCGGTCGCGGCCGCCTGCTCGACGATGCCCTCCTCGCGGAACGCCTCGATCGAGGCGACCGCCGATGCGCACGCGAGCGGATGGCCGCTGTACGTGAGCCCGCCGGCGAACGGCTTGTCGCGCACCCAGTCCGCGATCGGCTCGCTCACGATCATCGCACCGAGCGGCACGTAACCGGAGTTGATGCCCTTCGCGACGGTCATGATGTCCGGCACGACGTCCCAGTTGTCGACGCCGAACCACTTGCCGGTCCGGCCGAAGCCGGCCATCACCTCGTCGCAGATCAACAGGATGCCGTGGCGGTCGCACGTCTCGCGGATCGACTGCAGGTAGCCGTCGGGGGGGACGATGATGCCGTTCGTGCCGGTGACCGTCTCGAGGATCACCGCCGCCACGGTGTGCGCTCCCTCGTACTGGAGGATTTCCTCGAGGTGCGGGGCGCCGGTGCAGACCGGACAGGGATCGGGATGCCCCGCCGGGCACCGGTACGTGTACGGGTCGAACATCCGCACGACCCCCGGCAGCCCCGGCTCGGCCGGCCAGCGCCGCGGGTCGCCGGTGAGCGTGATCGCGCCGCCGGTCGCGCCGTGGTAGCTCCGATAGCGAGCGATGATCTTGTGGCGACCGGTGTACCAGCGCGCGAGCTTGATTGCGTTCTCGTTCGCTTCGGCGCCGCCGTTGGTGAAGAAGCTCATCGTCAGGTTGCCCGGCGTCACCTCGGCGAGCAGGCGGCCGAGCGTCGAGCGGCTCTCGCTCGCCATCGGCGGCCCGATCGTCGCGAGCTTCTCTGCCTGGTCCTTGATCGCCTGCACGACCTTCGGATGCGAATGCCCGATCGAGACGTTGACCAGCTGCGAGGCGAAGTCGAGGTAGCGGTTGCCGTCGTAGTCCCAGAAGTAGCGTCCCTCGGCACGCTCGACCGCGATCGGGTTGATCTGGTCCTGGACGCTCCACGAGTAGAGGACGTAGCGCTTCGCGTCCTCGACGATCTTCCTGCCCAGCTCGGTATTCGCCTCTGTCGTCGCCATGGGTCGATCCTACAACCGGTCGACGAGCAGCTGGATCTCGTCGAGCTCGCGAAAGCCGATCCGCTCGAGGATCGGCAGCGACATCGGCCCTGCCTGAACCACGAGCCTGGGCGTGCCCCGATCGACTGCTTCCCGCCAGCGGGCGTGCACGAGCGCGACGTACACGCCCCGGCCGCGGAACGCCGGTAGCGTCACGGCGCCGAGCAGAAGCGCGGCATCGTCGAGGAAGAACCCTCGCGCATATGCGACCGGCTTGCTCTCGCAGATGCCGAGGTAGTGGACGGCGCCCTGCTCGAGAGACGTCTCCCAGCTCTCGCGCATTCTCGCCTCGCGTCGCGCGCGAACGGGCCCCGGGGGGTTGGTGCCCTCCGCGTCGATCGCCATCGCGACCCGAAAGTCGTCGTAGGTCTCGACGCGGCGGACTGCTGCCGTCGGCTCGCCGGCAGGCTCACGGTCGAGCACGAGCGACTTCAACACGGGCGCCTCGGGGTCGGGCTCGAGCCCGAGTGCACGCAACTGATCCGCGAGGTCCTCCGGTGTCGCACGCGATCCGCACCACCACGTGCACGTCTCGACATCCTCGTCGAGCAGCCGCTCGCGGATCGCCGCGCGCGTGACTGCGACCTCGGTGTCGCCGAGCCGGAGGCGCGCGACCGTGGCGCCGGAGTTACCGGTTGTCAGCACGTACGCGGGCTTCACCTCGCGGACGAACCCCCGGCGCGGCGGCAGGTAGAGCGTGAAGTCCTCGGCGAGCTCGAGCGGCGACGGAGACATCTTCTGTCAACTCCTCCAACGTGGGCACGGCGCTAGTCTCCACTGAAGCGCAAGAGGAGGCCTTCCATGACCGACGTCGTCGACGCACCTGCAAGCGTCAAGCCGATCAACCACTGGATCTCCGGTGGCCCGAGCCCGGGCGGTTCCGGCCGGACCGGGCCCGTCTTCAACCCGGCGACGGGAGCCCGGACCGGCGCGGTCGACTTCGCGAGCGTCGAGGAGGTCGATGCCGCGGTCCAGGCCGCGAAGCGGGCGTTTCCGGCGTGGCGCGCGCTGTCGCTCGCACGCCGCGCGGAGCTCTTCTTCGCGATCCGCGAGCTCGTGCACGACCGTCGCGAGGAGATCGCGAAGATCCTCACCTCCGAGCACGGCAAGGTGCTGTCTGACGCGATGGGCGAGGTCACGCGCGGGCTCGAGGTGATCGAGTTCTGCTGCGGCCTGCCGAGCCTGCTCAAGGGTGCGATGACCGAGCAGGCGTCGACCGGCGTCGACGTCTACTCGATCCGGCAGCCGCTCGGCGTCGTCGCCGGCATCACGCCGTTCAACTTCCCCGCCATGGTCCCGATGTGGATGTGGGCGCCGGCGCTCGCCTGCGGGAACACGTTCGTGCTCAAGCCCTCCGAGAAGGACCCTTCCGCCTCGGTCTACGTCGCCGAGCTGCTCAAGCAGGCGGGCGTTCCGGACGGCGTCTTCAACGTCGTGCACGGCGACAAGGTCGCTGTCGACCGGCTGCTCGAGCATCCGGACGTCGCCGCCGTCAGCTTCGTCGGCTCGACGCCGATCGCGAAGTACGTGTACGAGCACGGAACGAGGACAGGGAAGCGCGTCCAGGCGCTCGCCGGCGCGAAGAACCACATGGTCGTGCTCCCGGACGCGGATATCGACATGGCGGCGGACGCCGCGGTCTCGGCTGCCTACGGCTCCGCCGGGGAGCGCTGCATGGCCGTTTCCGTCGTCGTCGCGGTCGGCGAGGTCGCCGACCCGCTCGTCGAGGCGATCAGGGAGCGCGCCGCCAAGATCAGGGTCGGCGACGGCTTCGATCCACAGTCCGAGATGGGCCCGCTGATCACCCGCGAGCACCGCGAGAAGGTGGTGGGCTATCTCGAGTCGGGGCCCGAGCAGGGCGCGACCGTGGTCGTCGACGGCCGTGAGACCGCGCCCGATGGGGACGGGTTCTTCATCGGCGTGTCGCTACTCGACGATGTCACGCCGGAGATGGACTGCTACCGGGACGAGATCTTCGGTCCCGTCCTCTCCGTCGTCCGCACCGACACCTACGACGAG
>DATBIC010000169.1:0-2654 GCA_036557145.1 Gaiellaceae bacterium | reverse complement strand
GTGCGCGTGTTCGGGCCGAGCCGGCTGAGCTCGAGGCCGCCGACTGCGGCATCGCGCTCGGCGTCGGGCAGGAACGCGAGCATCGCCTTGCCCATCGAGGTGCAATAGGCCGGCAGCCGCGAGCCCACGTGCAGGTTGAGGTCGATCTCCCGCTGGCCGCGCCGCGAGCTGCGGCAGCGCTCGATGTAGACGATGTCGGAGCCGTCGAGGATCGCCATGTTCACGGTATGGCCGGTCTCGTCGCTGAGGCGTTGGAGGTGCGGCGCGGAGATCTCGCGCAGCTCCATGGAGTTGATCGCCGAGAAGCCGAGGTCTACCACGCGCGGGCCAAGCCGGTACTTCTTCGTCATCGCGTCCTGCTGGAGGTAGCCGAGCGCGGCGAGCGTGGCGATGTAACGATGGGTCGTGCTGCGGTTCAGCCCCACCTCGCGGGCGAGCTCGCTCACGCCGAGCAGCGGCCGGACGGAGGTAAAGGACGACAGGATCGCGAGCCCCCGCTCCAGCGACTGGGAGTGCGCGCGCCGCCCAGCCGTGCGTTCGCCCTGCTGCATTCCGTTGTTCTAATACTTGGGAAGGTGTATTGACAAGTGGACAAACGGAGCCATAGCGTCTCGTCAGCCTGCGGTTCCTTCCGGAAGGAGACGAGATGAGTGTCACCGAGACGACGACGCGTGAGCTGCGGCACTACGTCGCGGGCGAGTGGACGCCGACGGCCGGTGGGGCCACGTTCGACGACCACGACCCCTTCACGGGCACCGTCGTCGCCCGGGTCGCCGCCGGCGCGCGCGACGACGCGCGGCGGGCGGTCGACGCCGCCGCCGAAGCGTTTCCCGGCTGGTGGCAGGCGCCTCCGGCCGAGAAGCAGCGCATCTTCCTGAAGGCCGCGGACGTGCTCGAGAGCCGGGCCGAGGAGGTGGCGGGCTGGCTGACGCGCGAGACCGGCGCCACGTTCGGGTTCTCGATGTTCCAGCTGCACTTCGTGCCCGGGCTGTTCCGGCAGGCGGCGGCGCTGGCGTACGCGCCGATCGGCGAGGTGATCCCCTCGGACAACGGCAAGTTCGCCATGGGGCTTCGGCGGCCGGTGGGCGTGGTCGGCGCAATCGCGCCCTGGAACGCGGCGCTGATCCTGTCCGCCCGCTCGATCGCCGCGCCGCTCGCGCTCGGCAACACGGTCGTCCTGAAGCCCTCGGAGCTCTCGCCGTACGCGGGCGGGCTGCTCTGGGGCGAGATCTTCGCCGAGGCGGGCCTGCCGCCGGGCGTGCTGAACGTCGTCACGCACGCGCCGGGCGAGGCGGCCGGGATCGGGGACGAGCTGGTCGAGAATCCGGCGGTCCGCCGGCTCAACTTCACCGGCTCGAGCGCCACGGGACGGCGGCTGGCCGAGGCGGCCGGGCGGCACCTGAAGCGCGTCGTGCTCGAGCTCGGCGGCTACAACCCGCTGATCGTCCTCGCCGACGCCGACGTCGACTACGCGGTGAACGCGAGCGCCTTCGGCGCCTTCATGCACCAGGGGCAGATCTGCATGTCGACCCGGAAGATCATCGTCGAGCGCCCGATCGCCGACGAGTTCACCGAGGCTCTGGCCGCGAAGACGAAGACGCTGAAGGCCGGCGACCCGAGCGAGCAGGACACGATCATCGGGCCGCTGATCACGGCCGGTGCGCTCGACCTGGTGAAGGGCCGCGTCGACGACGCGGTCGCGAAGGGCGCGACGCTCCTCGCCGGCGGCGAGGCCGTGGGCGCGTGCTACCAGGCCACGCTGCTCGCGGACGTGCCGGCCGACAGCGACTTCGCCCGGGAGGAGACCTTCGGGCCGGTGGCCGCGATCGAGGTCGTCGACAGCGCGGACGACGCGATCGAGCGCGCGAACGCGACGCCGTACGGGCTCTCCTCGGGGATCATCACGCAGGATGCCGACCGCGGCCTCGCGCTCGCGCAGAAGATCGACGCCGGCATCGTCCACGTCAACGACCAGACCGTCGGCGACGAGCCGCAGATGCCGTTCGGCGGGGTCAAGGACAGCGGCTTCGGACGCTTCGGCGGCACGGCCGTGGTCGACGAGTTCACCGAGCTGCGGTGGGTCACGGTCACGAGCGCGCCGCATCCGTATCCGTTCTGATGGCGACGATCGCCCCGCTCTGCGACGCCGTCTCCGACCTCGTCCACGACGGCGACGTCGTCGCGCTCGAAGGCTTCACGCACCTGATCCCGCACGCCGCGGGGCACGAGCTGATCCGGCAGGGGCGACGCGACCTGACGCTCGTCCGGATGACTCCCGACATCGTCTACGACCAGCTGATCGGGATGGGCTGCGCCCGGAAGCTCGTCTTCTCGTGGGGCGGCAACCCGGGCGTCGGCTCGCTGCACCGCTTCCGCGACGCGGTCGAGCAGGGCTGGCCGGCGCCGCTCGAGCTCGAGGAGCACTCGCACGCCGGGATGGCGGCGGCGTACGCGGCCGGCGCGTCCGGGCTGCCCTTCGGCGTCCTGCGCGGGTACCGCGGCGGCGACCTCCCGGCGCGGACGCGGGTCGAGCGGGTGACGTGCCCGTTCACGGGCGAGGAGCTCGCGGCCGTCCCGGCCCATCGCCCCGACGTCGGGATCGTCCACGCGCAGCAGGCCGACCGGCGCGGAAACGTCCAGCTGTGGGGGATCGC
>DATBIC010000168.1:0-8853 GCA_036557145.1 Gaiellaceae bacterium | reverse complement strand
ACCTCGTCGAACACGCGCGCCACCGCGCCGTCGTCGCGGACGTCGAGCGCGGTGACGAGCGGGCTCTCGACCGACTCGGCGAGCTCGCGGACGCCCTTCTCGATCCGCTCGCCCTGGAAGGTGAACGCACACGTCGCGCCGCCCTCGGCGAGGCGCTTCGCGATCGCCCACGCGATCGAGCGCTTGTTGGCCACGCCGAGAATGAGCGCCCGCTTGCCCTCGAACACGGCGCGACTCTAGACGAATCTCCATTCGGGTACTGTGGCGGCTCCTTGCGCCGCCTTCTCCTCGTCTCGGCGGTCGTCGCCCTCTCCGCGGCGGCCTCGGCCTCCGCTGCGCTCCAGCCCCTCAGGCCCGATCTGCGCGAGGACGCGCAGCCGCGGATGCGTGCCGGCACGATCCACATTCCCTCCGCGAAGACGCGCGGGCTGACCCGCGTGATCGTGCGTCTGAAGGCGCCGCCGCTGGCGGTCTGGAGCTCGGAGCGGTCGCTCTCAGCGACGACGGTCACGCGCCACCTCGACGTCCGGAGCGCAAGCTCGCGGGCCTACCTCGCCCACCTCGCGAAGCTGCAGACGGCGGCCGTCGCCCAGGTGAAGGCGGCGATCCCGAGCGCCACCGTGCAGGAGCACTACCGCATCGTCCTCGACGGGTTCGCGGTCTCCTTGCCCGAGCGCAGGCTGCCGGCGCTGCTGAACCTCGCCGACGTCAACAAGGTCTATCCGAGTGTCGGCTACTTCGCGACCGACGACAGCGGCCCGACGGTGATCAACGCCGCTCAGCTCGAATCAGCGAGCGGCGACGGTGGCCAGGGCGTGAAGATCGGCGTCGTCGACACGGGCGTCGACCCGAGCAACCCGTTCCTCTCGTCCAAGGGATTCTCGTACCCGCCCGGGTTCCCGAAGGGCGACACCAAGCTGACGACGCCGAAGGTGATCGTCGCGCGCGACTTCCCGGGCCCGGTCCGGAACGCGAACAGCGGCAAGGCGTTCGACGACACCGAGCCGCACGGCACGCACGTCGCGGGGATCGCCGCCGGCGACGCCGGCACCACGGCGCCGGCCGGCCCCGACCACCCCGTGACCGGGGGCCTCAGCGGCGTCGCCCCGAAGGCATGGATCGGCAACTACCGCGTCTTCAACGTCCCGACGCCGCTCGGCGACGAGGCGGACACACCGGAGATCGTGGCCGCCTTCGAGGCAGCCGTCGCCGACGGGATGAACGTCATCAACTTCTCAGGCGGTGGGCCGCAGACCGACCCGGCAAACGACGCGATGTACGAGACGGTGCACAACACCGTCCTCGCGGGAGTCGTGCCGGTGATCGCCGCCGGCAACGACCGCGAGGACTTCGGCTACGGCACGGCCGGGTCGCCGGGCAGCACGCCGGACGCGATCACGGTCGCCGCCGTCTCGAACTCGCACGTCTTCGCGCCCGCGCTCACGGTCAAGGGCGGCCCGCCGAGCCTCGGCGCCGTCCCGATCCAGGGCTCGGGCGTCAAGTTCCCCGCGGGCTGGTCGACGCTCGACCAGACCGCGGTCGACGTCGGCTCGATCGTCGGCACCGACGGAAAGCCGGTCGACCCCTACCTCTGCGGTCCGGCGAGCGATCCCAACAACGCCGCGGGGACGCTTCCCGAAGGCTCGCTCAAGGGGAAGCTCGTCGTGCTGCTGCGCGGCAACTGCACGTTCATCTCCAAGGCGGAGCGGGCCGCTCACGGCGGTGCCACCGGAATGATCCTGATCGACAACCGCCCGGGCGAGGCCAATCCGATCCCGATCGTGCTTCCGCTCCCGGCCGGCATGATCTCCGACCTCGACGGCAAGACGCTGCGCGCCTACATGGCGCAGCACGGCGGGCTTGCGACGATTCGCGTCTCCAGCTCGATCGAGGAGATCCAAACCGGGCGCTCGGGCATCATCACGAGCTTCTCGTCGGCCGGTCCGACCGACTTCGGCTACCTGTTGAAGCCCGACATCGCGGCGCCGGGCCTCGACGTGCTCTCGTCGACGCCGCCGCGGACGACCGGCTCGACGTTCGCGGTCTTCGCCGGCACGTCGATGGCAACGCCGCACGTCGCCGGTGCCGCGGCGGTGCTCGTCGAACGCCACCCGACCTGGACGCCGTGGCAGGTCAAGTCGGCGCTCATGTCGACCGCGACCGCAGCCTGGGGCGACACGGCGCGCACGCAAGAGGCGTCCGTCCTGCTCGAGGGCGCCGGGCTCGCGAACGTCAGCGCCGCCGACGACCCGAAGGTCTTCACCGCGCCGCAATCGCTCTCGTTCCAGCGGATCGACGTGACGCACGGCGCGCAGGTGAAGTCGATGCTCGTGCTCGCGAGCGACGCCGGCGACGGCTCCGGCACGTGGTCGGCGTCGGTCGCGGCGCAGACGCAGACGAACGGCGTCGAGATCGACGTTCAGCCGCAGATCACGATCGCGCCCGGCGGCGACGCGGCGATCCCGGTGATCGTCCGCGTCGCTGCGAACGCGACGATCGGTGAGAACACCGGCTTCGTCGTGCTGAGCGGCAACGGCGTGACGCGTCGCATTCCCTACTCCTTCCTGGTCGAGCGGCCGGCGCTCGCGTCGATGACGGCCGTGCCGCTGCAGAAGCTGCAAACGGGCAGCACGGCGACCGGCGTGAGCCGCGTGTCCACTTACTGCTGCCCGTCGGCGCCGTTCGGCCAGCCCGCGAACTACGTCGGGGCGCCGATGAACGAGGACGGCTCCGAGCACCTCTACTCGCTCGCGATCGACGGGCCGGTGGCGAACTTCGGCGTCTCCGTACTCGAGTCGACGCCCGGGTCGCTGATCGATCCGTTCGTGCTCGGCTCGAAGGACGAGAACGACGTGCAGGGGTACGCCGGCGTCCCGACCGACGTGAACGACCTCACGTACGACGCGGAGATCGACATCGGCGCGGCGGGCGCCCAGTACCCGCGCCAGCAGACGTTCTACGTCGTGGTCGACTCGCGCGCCGACCCGTTCACCGACAAGCCGCTCAAGGGCGGGTACCTCCTGAACGCGTGGGTGAACGACGTCACGCCGCCGAGCATCAAGCTGCTGACGACCCGCGTCAGCGCCGGCCGGCCGCTGATCGTCGCGCAGGTGATCGACGGCGGCGCGGGCGTCGATCCGCTCTCGCTCGTGTTCAACTACCAGGGCGTGCTGATCGGTGCCTCGGCCTACGACCCGCTCTCGGGCATCGCCGTGTTCGGGCTGCCGGCCGGCGCGCCGAAGCTCAAGCCCGGCACGACGCCGACGATCATCGAGGCCTCGGACTACCAGGAGTCGAAGAACATCGACACGGTCGGCCCCGACCTCCTGCCGAACACCGCGTTCAAGCAGACCAAGGTGAAGGTCGTCGACGGCCCGGCCGTGACCTGGGTCGAGCCGCCGGCCAACGTCTGCGCGCTCAAGAAGGACCGGCTGGTCGTCGTCGCCGGCTCGACGACGAAGGTGCTGAGGACCGAGTTCCGGGACGGCTCACGCCTGATCGGAACCGACAAGACCGGTGCCGGCGGCGTCTACGCCGTCGGCTGGTCGACGGCCAAGCTCGCGAAGGGAAAGCACCACCTCACGGCGACGGTCGTCGACCGCTCGGGCCGCAAGGCCGTCGCCGCCCGCACGCTCCGCGTGTGCCAGTAGCACTGGTCTCGGGCGCATCGTCGGGAATCGGCGCCGAGCTTGTCCGCGGGCTCCGCGCCAGGGGCTACCGCACCGTCGGGCTCTCGCGCCGCGAGTCCGAGGCCGACGAGCACGAGACCTGCGACGTCTCGGACCGGAACGCGGTGGTCGCCACCGCCGAGCGTGTGCTCGCACGTCATCCGGCGATCGACCTGCTGGTCTGCAACGCGGGCGTGCGGGGACGCGGCGGGTTTCTGACGGCCGGCCCCGACCGAATCGAGCAGACGATCCGCACCAACTACCTCGGCGCGGTGTGGACCGTGCTCGCGTTCCTGCCCGGGTTGCGGCGAGGCTCGCACGTCGTCAACGTCGTGTCCGTGGCGGGGACGTTCGCCGGCGGCCCGTACTCGGCGTCGAAGCACGCCCAGCTCGCGTTCTCGCGGTCGCTCGCGGTCGAGCTCGCTCCGAGCGGCATCTCGGTGCACACCGTCAATCCCGGCTTCGTCGAGACGCCGGGCTTCCCGCAGCGCGGGCGGTTCGGCCGTGTTGGGCAGCGCTTCGTCATCGACCCGCCGCTCGTCGTCGACCGGCTGCTCATGGCAGTCGAGCGCGGCACGCCGGAGATCGTCGTTCCGCGCTGGTACCGCCCGGCGGCGTGGGCGCAGGCACTCGCGCCGGGCGCGGTCGCTCGCGCGCAACGCGCGTACCGGCGCCACAAGTAGCAGTCTGTCATTTGCTCAGCACGTACCAGCCGATCACGGCCTGGTAGCCGCTCGGCGCCATCGCGCGGACGGCCTCGCGCTCCGAGCCTTCGCACTCGACGAGGTCGAGGTACGCGTCCAGGTCGCGCGACTCGGTGACGATCTCGGCGCGGCGGAGCACGAGGTTGTTCGCGTCGAAGAGCCCCCGCAGATCCTGGTCGGAGAGGACGCGGCTCGTCGACGGATCGCGCGCCTGCTCGAACGCGTTCAGCTCCACGGCCGCGAGCGGATCGGCGGGGGCGAGCTGGTCGACGACGAGCAGCGTCCCGCCCGGCCTCGTGACGCGGACGAGCTCCGACACGAGCAGCTCGGGGCGCGGGGTGTGATGGAGCGTGCGCATCGTGCCGACGAGGTCGAAGCCGTACGACGGGAGGTCGAGATGCTCCCCGTCGCCGACGCGGGCGTCGACGTTCGCGGGAGCGGAGGCGCGAAGACGCTCGACGAACGCCTCGTCGCGCTCGATCGCGACCACCTCGCGCACGCGCGGGGCGAGGGCGAACGCAAGTGCGCCGAGCCCGGCGCCGACGTCGAGCGCCCGCTCGTCGCCGCCGAGCGGCGGCAACAGCCCCTCGAGCCGCGCGGCGAGCGCGGCCGACCGCTCCGCCTGGAGCTCCGCACGACGGTCGATACCGCTCATGAGCCCACAACCGTACGCGGAGTCCGCGCAGCCGAGGAGCCGATCCCGCACGCGAGCTCGTAGGTGATCGTCTCCGCGACCTGTGCATGCGCCTCGAGCGGGACGCCCGGGCCGACGAGCGTCACGGGCGTGCCCGCCGCCACCTGCCCGCTCAACTCCACGGCGACCGCGTTCATCGAGACGACACCGACGACGCGCGCCCGCTCCTCGCCGACCAGGACGTCGGTCCCCGTGAGATCGCGCCGGAAGCCGTCGCCGTACCCGACCGGGACGATCGCGATCCACGTATCGCGGTCGGCGACGAAACGGCGGCCGTAGCCCGTCGACTCCCCCGCCCGCAGCAGCTTCGCCTGCGCGACCTCGGAGCGCCATGAGAGCACGGGCCTCAGCCCGTCGGCAGCCGAGTCGGTGCCGAAGGGCGAGAGGCCGTAGAGAGCGATCCCACACCGGGCGGCGTCGAAGCGCGATTCCGGCAGCCGAAGGGCCGCAGCGCTGTTGGCGACGTGCCGGGTCAGCCCGGGTGAAAACGACGACGTGGCGGCGCGAAAGCGCTCGATCTGCTCGCGCGCGAACGCGATGTCGGTGTCGGCGGTGGCGAGGTGCGTCATCAGCCCGGTGACGCGACGAGTCGGCGCCGGCAGCTCCGACAGGCCCCAGCGGCCCATGCCGGTGTCGAGCTTCAGATGTACCTCGACGTCCTCCGGGATGCGGCCGTCGGGCACCGTCAGCGCGAGCCCCGCTTCGCGTGCGGCAGCAATGTCGTCCGGGGCGGTCGGCCCGAGCACGAGGATCCGCGGCTCGGCGAAGTGCGCACGCAGCTCGAGGCCCTCTCCCACCGTCGCGACGCACAACCCGGTCGCGCCGGCCCCCAGCGCCGCACCGCTGCACGCGACCGCCCCGTGGCCGTAGCCGTCGGTCTTCACGACCGCCCAGAGCTCGGCGCCGCCGAGCGCACGAAGCAGCGTCCGTGCGTTGTCCTGCAGCGCGTGCAGGTCGATCGTGATCTCGCTCCGCATCGGTGGCCGCCGCTACCGGGCGGCGAGCGGGTCGCGCTGCAACCCGTGGCCCGAGAGGGCGAGCCGGAGCGCCGGCAGCAGGTCGGAGGCGACCGCACCGCGTTGCGGCTCGACCAGCTCCGAGGCGATGCCGTGCGCGACCGCCGCAGCGGCCGCCGCGAGCTGCGGCTCCATGCCTTTGGCGAGGAACGCGCCGACGATCCCCGTCAGGACGTCCCCCGACCCCGCCGTCGCGAGCGCCGGCGATCCGTAGGTCGCCACCAGCACGCCCTCGCGCGGCGCCGCGACGAGCGTGTCCGCGCCCTTCAGCAGCACGACCGACCCGAATCGCGATGCGGCGCGGCGCGCCGCGTCGAGCCGGTGGGCGCCGATCCCGGCGCTCGTCGTCCCGAGCAGGCCGGCGAGCTCACCGGTGTGCGGCGTCATCACGGTCGGCGCGCTCCGCGTGAACGGCTCGAGCTCCCACAGCGCATCGGCATCCAGCACGACCGGAAGGTCGAGGCGCTCGAGCAGGACGCGAACGAGCTCGACCGTGCCGTCGCTGCGACCGAGCCCCGGGCCGATCGCGATCGCGTCGGCCTTCTCGGCAGCGGCGAGCACGGCGTCCGACGCCCGCGGGAGCAGACGGCCCGACAGGTCCTCCGGCAGCGGATGCTTGACCACCTCGAGCAGCGTCGTCTCGAGCACCGGCAGCGTCGACTCGGGCGCCGCGACTGCCACGTAGCCGGCGTCGGCGCGGCACGCGGCGAGCGACGCGAGCATCAGCGCTCCGGTCAGGCCGCGCGACCCGCCGACGATCAGCACCGAGCCGGCGCTGTACTTGGTCGACTCCGCCTGCTTCGCGGGGACGTCGAGCACGACCGACGCCGGAACGAGGGCGTGCTCGTGCTCGCGCGGTCGCAGCCCGAGCGGCGCGACCGTCACGGCGCCGGCGTGGAGGTGCCCCGGAGCTACCGCGAGCCCGACCTTCGCCGCGCCGAACGTGACGGTGGTCGCCGCCCGCACCGCGGAGCCGGAGACTTCGCCCGTCGACGCGTTCACGCCGGACGGGACATCGATCGAGACGACGGGCCGGCCCATGGCGTTGATCAGCTCGATCATCCGGGCGACGTCCTCGCGGGGCGCGCCCTCGAGCCCGATTCCGAGCAGGCCGTCGACGATCACGTCCGGCGTGCCGAGATCGCCCGAGCCCTCGACCAGCGTCACCTCCCGGCCCGCCTCCTGGAGCACCCGGGCGCAGATCCTCGCGTCGCCGCCGTTCTTGCCCTTTCCGGCGACGACCGTCACGCGGCCGGGATACGAGCGGAGGACGACCTCCGCGACCGACGTGCCGGCGCGCTCCATCAGCTCGTCGAGCGAGCCCTGGTGCGCGGCCTCCGCCGCCCGTGTCTCCTCCGCCGTCAGGAGCGGCAAGAGCCTCACGCGTCCACCACCACGGCAACCGCGGCCGCGAGCTCGCGCGAATGGGTCATCGACAGCTCGACGCGCGCCGCGCCGACGCGCGCGGCCCACGCCGCCGTCCGGCCGGCGAGCTGGACGCCCGGCTTCGGGCGACCGCGGATCTCGATCTCCTTCCAGGTGAAGAGGACGCCGGAGCCGAGCGCCTTGCCGACGGCCTCTTTCGCGGCGAAGCGCCCCGCGTAGTGCTGCGGCGGGTTCGGCTTCGAGTCGCAGTACTCGCGCTCCGCGAGCGTGAAGCAGCGCTCTTTGAACGCCTCGCCGTGACGCGCGAGCGCGCGCCGGATCCGCTCGATCTCGATCAGGTCGACCCCGACGCGCACGGGTCAGTGATTCCGTTCGAGCCAGTCGGGGAGCTGCGCGATCGACGAGACGATCCCGTCCGGCTGCACGCGCGAACGCTCGACGTCGTCGGGACGGAACTTGCCGGTTCGCACGAGCACGGTGCGCAGGCCGTGATTGTGGGCGCCGAGGATGTCGCCCTCGATGTCGTCTCCGACCATCCAGGTGATCGCGGGCTCGGCGTCCAGGGCCTCGAGCGCGGCGGCGAAGTACGCCGTGCTGGGCTTGCCCAGCACGGTCGCCTCGGTGTCGGCCGCGTACTCGAGCCCCGCGACGAACGCGCCCGCATCGAGCCGCGCGCCGTCGGACGTCTGCCACCACCGGTTCTTGTGCAGGCAGTAGAGCTCGGCGCCCGCCTCCAGCTCGTGAAACGCGCGGTTCAGGTTCAGGTAGGAGAAGACGCGGCCGGTCTCCTCGCCCTCGTCGGCACCGCCGAGGAGGACGGCGTCGACGTTCATGCCGACGAGCTGCAGGCCGTCGAGGTCGTCGAGGAGCCCCGGCATCGTGAGTGCGAGCACGCGCTTGCCGGCGAGCACGCGCGCGGCGACGCCGCCGGTCGTCTGGAGCTCGTCGTCGTCGAGGTCGACGCCCAGCGACCGCAGCTGCTCGGCAAGCTGCGGTCGCGACCGCGTCGTCGAGTTGGTGACGAAGCGAAGCCGGTGCCCGTCCTGGCGCAGGCGCTTGATCGCGGCCGCCCCGCCGGCGATCGGCTCACCCGAGACGTGCAGCACCCCGTCCACGTCCAGGAGAATCGCCGCCATGGACGCCGAGTCTATTCGGTCGGAGATCGCATTCCGCTTCTCGCGGTCGAGCGGTCCGGGAGGCCAGCACGCGCAGAAGAGCTCGACGCGCGTCGAGGCGCTCTTCGACGTCGAGGGGTCGGAGGCGCTGACCGACCGCGAGCGACGGCTCGTCCTCGAGCGGGTCGGCCCCGTCGTGCGCGCTGTCGCCCAGGACGAGCGCTCGCAGCTGCGAAACCGCGAGCTCGCGACCGACCGCATCGTCGAGCA
>DATBIC010000167.1:0-5452 GCA_036557145.1 Gaiellaceae bacterium | reverse complement strand
AGCTTGGTCGTTGCCAGCGTGTCTTACCGATTCGTCGAGACTCCGTTCAGACGGCGCCGCAGGACAGCGCCGGCCTCGAAGGTCGTCCTCGCGCAGTCGATTTCTCGCGTTGCCTCGTCTGTCCGTCCGAGACGTGACTTTCATCCGAACACTTCTCTCGACGCCGCAGGGAGCGCCGAGTAGAGCAACGACTGGCGGCTCCCGAACAAGGCAAGAGGAGCCGTCGCGAGCGCAGGTTGGTGCCTGGTCCGAATCCGAGCGGGCGCTGTCGGCGCTCAGACCGCGATCGGCGTCGATGCGCCGAGCCGCCGGCCCTTGTCGTCGAGCGCGACCGCGCTCGCGAAGCCGGTGACGGCCGGAACCGTGATCGCCGTCTCGAATCCGGTGCGCACGGCCGACCCCGCGCGTTGCAGCCCGTCGGCCGCGGCGCCGGTCTGCACCTCCCAGCTCGAGACGGCGGTGGCGCCGTTCCAGCTCGCATACACAGTCATCGTCGAGCTCGCGCCGGGTACGACGGCAATCGTCGGCGTTCCGGTCGGCTTCGCGTTCCATTGCGTGCGGTACGCCCGGTACGAGACGCTCGCGTCCCCGAAGCGCGCGTCGAACCGGAGGTCGCCGTCCGGGCCGAACTCGCTGAACGAGCCGTCGGTGCCCCAGCCGACGAAGACGCCGCCGTCGGGGAGCTCCTGGACGCTTCCCATCGCCCACCCGTTGCGACGCGTCGGCGTCCGGTACTGCCGGACGAGCGAGGCGCGCTGCGTTCCCTCGCGGAGCACGATCCGGAGTCCGCGTGACGCGACCCTCGGCCCGGAGTCGGTTGCGCTGTTGTCGAAGAGCGTGATCGTCCCGTCCGTGCACCGGCGCACGTCGTGCTGGAACGAGAATGCGGCTGCCCGGTCGACGCGCCAGTCGCTCCGCTTGCCGCCGAGCCGCCAGATGATCTCCCCCGTGTGCCGGTGGATCTTGTAGACGGTCGAGGTGTGACGCGCCGAGATCAGCAGGTGGCCGTCGCGGTCGATGTCGATCGAGTTGAGGTGGAAGTAGTCGACGTTCCCGGCGTCGGTCACGCCGGTGCGATACGACTCGCCGAGCCCGACGTGCTTCGAGCTCCGCCACTGGAACACGACGCGGCCCGTCGCGACGTCGACCTCCTGCACGACGCCCTCGACCAGCCGCCCCTTGCGCGGGCCGCCGACCGACCGGAGGTCGGCGGTGATCTCGCTGTAGATCGAGATCAACGCGGTGCGTTCCGGCGTGAGCAGGAACTCGTGCAGGTCGCCGCGGAGACCGTCGCCGGCCTTCACCTTCGCAAGCTGGTGGTAGGTGTCTCCGAACACGTAGTAGTCGCCGCCGTAGGAGCCGAGGACGGTGCCGCGGTACCAGGTCAGCGCCGGCTTGCCCCGGAACTGTTGGATGCGCAGCCCCATCGCGGTCTCGTCGGCCAGGGGCAGGTACCACACCGGCTCGCCGCTCGAGTCGACGATCAGCGGCCCGACGCGGCTCTTGCTCGCCGGAATCGAGGCCAAGGTCGTCGTCGTCGCGCCGATGTCGAAGGGCGTCAGGTAGATGAAGCCCGGCGCCGTCTGCTGCGCCGGCGTCACGACCGTGATCGGCGGCGGGTTGAGGTCGGGCCGGCTCACGTACGGCGCCCGCACGACCGGCGGAGCCGCCTGCGACGACGAGGCGACGGCCGCGTCCGCGATCGAAGGGCGGCGCCCCACGAGCAGCCCGCCGAGGGCGACGCCGCCCGCCGCGAGGAGCCTGCGCCGCGTGAGCATCGTGTCCTCGGCCGCCACGGACGGGGCGAAGCCAACCACGTTCGCCGCCCGCTTGCCGGGCGAACCGGCCGAGCGGCGAGAATGGGGCGGTGCTCGACCCGTTGAAGCGGTGGCGGCCGCTTCCCGACAAGCCCGACTACGCGGGGATCCTGTCGTTCGCTGGCCGGCCGCTGGTCGACGACCCGGCCGACCTGGACGGCGTGGACGTCGCCGTCGTCGGTGCGCCGACCGACGATCTCGTCTCCGACCGCCCCGGGACGCGGTACGGGCCGCGCGCGATCCGCGCCGCCTCGTGCCCGCCTGGCCCTCACCTCGAGGCGGGGATCGACGCGTTCGACGTCCTGCGCGTGGTCGACTACGGCGACGCGCCGGTCGTACCGGCCGATCCCGTCGCCACGCACGCTGCGATCGAGCGCCTCGTCGCCGAGGTCGTCGCGGCCGGCGTGCTCCCCGTGCTGCTCGGCGGCGACCATTCGGTCACCGAGCCGGCTGTCTCGGCGGTCGCGGCGGCGAAGGGAGCGGTCGGCCTGATCCATTTCGACACGCACACCGACACGGGCAGCGAGGTGTTCGGCGTCGAGCGCTCGCACGGGACGCCGATGTACCGGCTCGTCGAGCGCGGCGCCGTGCAGCCGACGCGGTACGTGCAGATCGGCCTGCGCGGCTACTGGCCGGGCCCTGCCGAGCTCGCCTGGCAGCGCGAGTGCGGGATCACGAGCCACTTCATGCACGACGTGCGCGATCTCGGGATCCGCGAGGTCGTCGATCGCACCCTCGACCGCGTCGGCGCTGGGCCGGCTTACCTCACCGTCGACGTCGACGTCCTCGATCCCGCGTACGCGCCGGGCACCGGCACGCCCGAGCCGGGCGGGATGACGTCGCTCGACCTGCTCTGGGCGGTCCGCGAGGTGGCAACGCGCACCGAGCTCGTCGGTGCCGACGTCGTCGAGGTGCTCCCGACCGCGATCGGGTCGGCCGACATCACGGCGCTCGTGGCCGAGCGCATCGTGCGCGAGCTGCTGACCGGCGTGGCGCTCCGCCGTTCACGCGCGTCCTAGGAATGACGGGCGAGACGCCCGGACAGGCGGTGGACGTGGGCGGTGGAGGGCGCTGGACACGAACGTATGTTCGCAGTAACCTCGGACGGCATGCAGCTCCGCCTCGACGCTGCCGACCGCCTCGTCGAGCTGGTCGAGGAGCGCCGCGGGCCCGTCCCCGCCGACGAGGCCGCCCGCGTCGTCCTCAAGCTCGGCGCCGCCATTCCGGTCGGGCTTGCGCGCTCGCTGCTCGTCGACGCGGTCGAGGCAGACGCCCGACTGCGCTTCGCCGGCGACCTGGTCGCGCTTGCCGGGTCACCGGGGGATTCCGTCCCGCTCGAGCATGCGACGTTCTGCGTCTTCGACCTCGAGACGACGGGCCTGAGACCCGGAGTCGCCCGCCCGTGCGAGGTCGGCGCCGTCCGAGTGCGCGGCCTCGAGCTCGGCGAGCGCTTCCAGTCCCTCGCGAACCCGGGCGCGAGGCTGCAGCCGGGCGTGAGCGCGCTCACCGGACTGCGCGACGAGCAGCTTCGGCGCGCGCCGCCGGTCACGGCGGTGATCCATCACTTCCTCGCGTTCGCGGGAGACGCGGTGCTCGTCGCGCACAACGCGCGGTTCGATCTTGCATTCCTCGACTCCGAGACGATGCGCATGTCCGGCCGCCGGGTCGCCGCAACCGTGGTCGACACCGTCGGGCTGGCGCGGCGCCTGCTCGGGCGGCGGCATGCGAACCTCGCGGCGCTGTCCTACCTGTTCGCGACCGAGGCGCGTCCGTGTCACCGGGCGCTTCCGGACGCAGAAGCGACCGCCGAGATCCTCGTCCAGCTGATCGGGCTGGCGCAGGAGCGCGGTGCGTGCACCGTCGGCGACCTGGTGGAGCTCGCGGCGACCCGTCCGAGGCGCGTGCAGCGCAAGCGCTCGCTCGCGTTCGGCGCGCCGAACAGCCCGGGCGTCTACCTGTTCCGCGATGCCCACGAACAGGTGCTGTACGTGGGGCGTGCGCGCGACCTGCGCGCGCGGCTGCGTTCGTACTTCCGCTCCGAGCGTCAGCGGCCGGCCGTGGAGGCGGCGCTCGGCGCGCTCGCGCGGATCGAGTGGCGTGTCATGGGCTCGGAGCTGGAGGCCGCTCTGGAGGAGCTGCGCCTGATCCGCGAGCTCCGCCCGCCGGCGAACGCGCGGTCGGTTCGGCCCGATCGTTACGTCTACCTCCGCCGCCACGGCGACTCGGTCGTGTGCAGCAGCCGGCCGGGAGCGCTGGGGCCGCTGCGCGGCCGCCGCCGGGCACAGCTGGCGGCGCGCGCGCTGCAGGGCGTCGAGTGGCAGACGGTCGAGGACGCCCTGCCGAAGCTGCGCGCGAAGCTCAAGCGCGCCGCCGCGGACCTGCGGTTCGAGGACGCCGCCCGGCTGCGCGACCGCATCGTCGCGCTCGAGGAGGTGTGCGGCGAGCTGACGCGACTCCGGCGGCTGCGCGAGCTCGCGGTCTGTGTCGTCGCACCGGCGGCCGACGGCGGGCGGCGTGGGTTCTTCGTCGCCCGAGGGCAGGTCGTGTGCGCGCGCCCGTACGTGGGCCCGGCCGGGCCGGAGTGGGAGGCGGGCCTCGCCGCCGTGCGGCGGGCGGAGCCGACGCTCGCGCCGGAGGCGGCGGACGATCTTCTCGCGGTGGCAGCCTTCCTCCGTCGCCCGGGCCCGGAGCTGGAGGTCGTGGCGCTTCCTACACTGACCGCGGATGAACGAGCTGCGTGAGCTGGCGCTGGGCCGCGGGTGGCGCAAGCTCGTCGCCGACGGGGTGGCGGCATCGCCGGTGGAGCTCCGGCGCGGGCCGGCGGTCAAGGTCGTCGACGGCGCCCGGACGGAGACCGTGCCGGTCGACCGGTGGCCGGAGCGCCTCGACGCGCTGCTGCAGGACGCCCGCGACGTCCATCTCCACGCTCCGGGCGGCGACGTGCACGCACGGCGGACGAAGCGCGGCCGCTGGCTCGTCTCGCACGGGCGACCATCGTCGGCGCGTTCTGCTGGGACCGGCCACGACCGCGAGAAGCAGCATCCGCTCCCTGCCGGTCATCCGCTGTTCGCTGCGACGCACAGCTCGCCGGCGAAGCGGCGCCAGGTCCAGCACTACCTCGAGCTCCTCCGCGTGCTTCCGCTCTGGCAGCGCGAGCAGATTCGGGTGCTCGACGCCGGGTGCGGCAAGGCGTACCTGAGCCTGGCGATCGTCGCGTACGCCCGGGAGACGGATAAGTCCGTCGACCTCGTCGGCCTCGACGTCAACCCGGACATCATCGAGACGGTTCGCCGGGTCGCGGGCGATCTCGGCTACGACGAGGCGCGGTTCGAGGCGACGACGATCGCGTCGTACGAGGGCGACGAGCCGGTCGACCTGCTCGTCTCGCTCCACGCGTGCGACACCGCGACCGACGACGCGATCGCCGCCGGGGTGCGGCTCGGCGCCGAGGCGATCGTCGTGGCGCCGTGCTGCCATCACGAGCTCGCGGCGCAGATCGTCGCACGACCGCCCGATGCGCTGCTGCGCCACGGGCTCCTGCTCGGCCGCCAGGCGGACCTCGTCACCGACGCCCTGCGGGCAGCCGCGCTCGCCGCGAGTGGGTACCGCGTCGACGTGATCGAGTTCGTCTCGGC
>DATBIC010000166.1:0-11408 GCA_036557145.1 Gaiellaceae bacterium | reverse complement strand
CGTCGGCGCAGTCGACGAGCAGCGCGCGCGCCGACTCGGTGCCGAAGTCGACCCCGACCGCCAGTTGCCGGGTCACGCTGCAACCTCGATCACGGTCTTCAGGCCGCGGCGCGCGGCGAGCGCGGCGAAGGCCGCGTCGGCGTCGTCGAGGCGGTGGCGGCCGGTCACCAGTCCGTCGAGCGCGATCGCTCCGTCCGCAACCTGGTCGATCGCGCGCCGGAAGTCGTTCTCGGTCATCCGCCTGCTCAGGAGCAACGTCAGCCCCTTGCGGCGCGCAATCGACGCTGTGAGCGTCGTGCGGTCGCCGTCGGGGATGCCGACGAGGACGACGCGCCCGCCCGGCCGCGTGAGCTCGAGCGCCGCGGCGACCGCCTCGTCCGTGCCGGCGACCTCGAAGGCGGCGTCGACCTCGAACCGCTGTTCCTCGGCGCCGCGTTCGACCGCGGCGGCGAGCCGGTGCGGCAGCGGCTCGACAGCACAGACGCGCACGCCGGCGTGCACGAGCAGCTCCACGAGCAGCAGCCCCAGCGGGCCGCAGCCGACCACGGCCGCGCGTCCGCCTCGCTCGAGCGAGGCGAGCTCGAGCGCGTGCAGCGCGACGCCGAGCGGCTCGAGCAGCGTCGCCTCGTCCGGCTCGACGTGATCCGGGACCGGATGGAGCAGGCGCTCCGACCAGGCGAGCAGGGTGCGGAGCCCGCCGTCGGTGGCGCCGTGGCCCGCGAAGCGGACGGCCGGGCAGAGATGGCCGAGCGCCGCCGCACACTGGGCGCAGCGGCCGCAGGGATCGGCCGGGTCGACGACGACGCGCTCGCCGCGCCGCCGGCCCGACTCGACCGTCGCCGCGATCTCGTGACCGAGCACGAGCGGGCGCTCGAGGACGGCGTCGCCGATCGCGCCCTCCTCGAACCAGTGCCGGTCGGAGCCGCACAGACCGACGGCGTCCACGCGCAGCAGCAGCTCGCCGGGCTTCGGCTCCGGCGCCGGCTGCTCGACAAGACGCAGGTCGCCCGGCCCCCACAGCTGCAACGCCCTCACGACTGCCCGTAGTAGCGGCCGGGGCCGTGCTTGCGTGTGAAGTGCCGCTCGTGCAGCGCGGCGTCGAGCTCTGCAACCTCTGCTTCGATCGCGAATGTGCGAAAGGCGAGCGCGGCGACGGCCTCGAGGGCGATCGCGTTCTCGACCGCGTCCTCGACGCCTGCGCCCCACGTGAACGGGCCGTGTCCGCGCACGAGCGCGGCCGGCAGGTCGAGCGGCGTAGCGCCGCGTTCTTCGAGCGCCTCGGCGATCACGTCGCCGGTCGCCTCCTCGTAGGCCCCGTCGATCTCCGTAACGGAGAGCGACCGCGTGACCGGGACCGGGCCGCGGAAGTGGTCGGCGTGCGTCGTGCCGAGGCACGGCAGCTCGCGCCCCGCCTGCGCCCAGGCGGTCGCGTACGGCGAATGTGTGTGCACGACGCCGCCGACGTCGGGGAAGCGCCGGTAGAGGACGAGGTGCGTCGGCGCGTCCGACGACGGACGAAGCGTGCCGTCGACGACGTCGCCGCTCGCCAGCTCGACGAACACGATCGCGCTCTCGTCGAGCTGCTCGTACGGGACGCCGCTCGGCTTGATCGCCATCACGCCGGCGGAGCGGTCGACGCCGCTCGCGTTCCCGAAGGTGAGCGTGACGAGGCCGGCGTCGACGATCGCCCGGTTCGCCGCGAGGACGCGGGCGCGCACGTCTTCCACTAGCGGTAGCCAGCCTCGTTCCAGCGCAGCTCGCGCTCGAGCTCCCGCAAAGTCGTCCCCTCGCCGATCTCCACCAGCTCGACACCGGCGATCGTGGCGAAGTCGGCGAACGCCTCGAGGCCGAGCGCCGCGGTGAAGACGGTGTGGTGCGAGCCGCCGGCCGCGAGCCAGCCCTCGACCGCGGTCGTGAAGTCGGGCCGCGCCCTCCACACGGCGCGTGCGACCGGGAGTCGCGGCAGCTCCTGGGGCGGCGCGATCACGTCGACCTCGTTCGCAACGAAGCGAAACCGGTCGCCGAGATCGACGAGGCTGACGACGACCGCCGGGCCCGCTGCAGCGTCGAAGACGAGCCGGACGGGATCGGCCGCGCCGCCGATCGACAGCGGGTGGATCTCACACGACGGCTGCCCGGCGGCGATCGACGGGCAGATCTCGAGCATGTGCGCGCCGAGCACCAGCTCCGAGCCGGCATCCAGGTGGTACGTGTAGTCCTCCATGAACGACGTCCCGCCCGGAAGACCGGCCGTCATCACCTTGACGATGCGCACGAGCGCGGCCGCCTTCCAGTCGCCCTCGGCGCCGAAGCCGTAGCCGTCGGCCATAAGCCGCTGCGCCGCGATGCCCGGCAGCTGCGCGAGGCCGTGCAGGTCCTCGAACGTGTCGGTGAAGGCCGAGCAGCCGTGCTCGTCGAGGAACGCACGCAAGGCCGCCTCGATGCGCGCCGCCTCGACCAGCGACGAGCGGCGGTCGCCGCCGTCGCGCAGCTCGTCGGCGAGCCGGTAGCGCTCGTCGTAGTCGGCGAGCAACTGCACAACGACAGTCGCATCCGCCGCCGGCAGCAGCGCGGCGAGATCGCCGACGCCGTAGCCGTTGACGGAGAAGCCGAAGCGGATCTCCGCCTCGACCTTGTCGCCGTCGGTGACCGCCACCTGCCTCATGTTGTCGCCGAAGCGCGCGACCGACAGCGCCTTCGCCTCCGCCCAGCCACAGGCGGCACGCGCCCAGACGCCGATCCGCGCGTGCACCGCGGGGTCCTGCCAGTGGCCCGCGACGGTCTTCCGCCGGCGGCCGAGCCTCGTCTGCATGTAGCCGAGCTCGCGGTCGCCGTGCGCCGACTGGTTCAGGTTCATGAAGTCCATGTCGATCTCGCCCCACGGCAGCTCGCGGTTGAACTGCGTGTGCAGGTGCAGCAGCGGCTTCTGCAGCGCCGTGAGCCCGGGGATCCACATGCGCGCCGGCGAGAACGTGTGCATCCAGGCGACGATGCCCACGCAGGCGTCGTCGGCGTTCGCATCGAGGCAGAGGCGGCGGATCGCGTCGGCGCTCGTCACGACCGGCTTGGCGACGACGCGGACGGGAATCTCGTCGACGCCGTCGAGCGCGTCGGCCAGCTGTCCGGCGTGCTCGCCGACCTGCCTCAGCGTCTCCTCGCCGTAGAGCTCCTGGCTGCCGACGACGAGCCACAGCTCGCGCTCACCGAGCGGCTTGACGCTCATGTTCGCTGCAGCGCCCTGCCGGTCTGCGCGTCGAAGAAGTGCAGCCGCCTGACGTCGACGGCGAGCCGCAGTGGGCTGCCGGCGACCACCGGCGTGCCGGGATCGACGCGGGCGATGCTGTTCGCGACGGGCGCGCCGGCGATGCCCGCGGAGGCCTCGAGGCCCGCTTCGTCGATCACCTGCGACTCGCTCGCGTCGCGGTACGGCGGCGCGTCGATCGCGAAGTGCACGAGCTGCTCGTTGCCGAGCGCCTCGACCAGCTCGACGTCCGCGTCGAGCGTGTTGCCGACGGCGCCGTCGGCGCAGATCGCAAGGTGCTCAGGCCGGATGCCGACGACCACCGATCCCCCCTCGCCCGGAAGCCCCGGAGCGCTGCCCGGGAGCTCGAGCTCCTGTGAGCCAAGCGAGATCGCGGTCCGCTCCTTCACGCGCGCAACCGTACCCTCGTAGAGGTTCATCGACGGCGATCCCATGAAGGAGGCGACGAACAGGTTCGCCGGCCGGTCGTAGAGCTCTTGCGGCGGCGCGAACTGCTGCAGCACGCCCTCGCGGAGCACGGCGACGCGGTCGCCCATCGTCATCGCCTCCGTCTGGTCGTGCGTCACGTAGAGCGTCGCCACGCCGAGACGCCGCTGCACGCGCAGCACCTCGGTGCGCATCTGCACGCGCAACTTGGCGTCGAGGTTCGAGAGCGGCTCGTCCATCAGGAAGACGGCAGGCTCGCGCACGAGCGCGCGGCCCATCGCAACGCGCTGGCGCTGGCCGCCGGAGAGCTGGCGCGGCTTGCGGTCGAGCACGTCGGTGAGGCCGAGCACCTTGGCCGCATCGCGAACCCGACGGTCGCGCTCCGCCTTGCGCACGCCGCGCATCGAGAGCGAAAAGGCGATGTTCTCGTGCGCGGTCAGGTGCGGGTAGAGCGCGTAGTTCTGGAAGACCATGGCGACGTCCCGCGCCTTGGCCGACAGGTCGTTGACCACCTTCCCGTCGAGCCGAACCGTCCCCGCGGTGATCTCCTCGAGCCCCGCGACCATGCGCAGCGCCGTCGTCTTGCCGCACCCCGACGGGCCGACGAGCACGACGAACTCGCCGTCGGCGACGTCGAGCGAGAGCCCGCGGACGGCCTCGACGTCGTTGTCGTAGACCTTCGTGACGTCTTCGAGCGAGAGGGTCGCCACGGCTCGAGATCCGAGCTATTCCGCGGCCGGGAGCCAGACCCGCATCGGACCGGGGCCGCGATTGCCCCACGCGAAGTACGGGATCGCCTTCAAGGTCGCCGCCCGGGACGCGATCGACGCCGCCTCCACCTCACGGAGGTCAAGGTACTCGGTCTGCCGCCACCCGTCGAGGCTGACCACGCTGCCGGCTGCGGTCACCGACGGAAACCCGTCGAGCCCTTCGACCGGGCCGGAGTCCGCGAGCGCCTCGCCGCGGTCGATGCGCACGTCGGCGAGGTCGCCGTCGCCGAGATCGGCGCCCTCGAAGCAGTAGACGAGCGGGCCGCGCTCGACCGCAAGGCAGCCGCGCACTGCGTCGAGGCGCGGATTCGGCGCCGTGAGACGCGGGACGACGTCGAGGAAGAGGACGACCTTCGCGCCGGGGCGCCAGCTCCGCCGCACCTCGGCGTAGCGGCCGCCCTCGACCGGCGCGCCGTCGACGCTTGCCGCACGCGCCCACGCGGGAATGCGCAACGCGAGCGTCCACTCGGCGTCGGGGCTCTCCAGCACCTCGATCTCGATCGTGCCGTCCCACGGATAGGCGGTCTCGACGCGGAGCTCGACCTGCCCGTCCGGCACCGCGGCGCAGATCGTCGAGGGCGCGTACTGGTGCAGCTGGACGCCGTCGTCCGACGACGTCGCCAGGTAGTGGTGCAGCGACGCGTTCAGCCGCATGATGTTCGGCGGGCAGCACGCGACCGGGTCCCAGGTGTGCCGCGGGTGGCCGCCGCGCGAGTGCAGCGGGTTCACGTAGAAGAAGGAGCGCCCGTCGAGCGCGAGCCCGGCGAAGAAGCCGTTGTACAGCGTGCGCTCGAGCAGGTCGGCGAAGCGCGACTCGCCGGTGACGAGCAGCATCCGCCAGTTCCACATGATGCTCGCGATCGCAGCGCAGGTCTCGCAGTACGCGCGGTCGGGTGGGAGCTCGTACGCGTCGCCGATCGACTCGTCGTCATGACGCGATCCGATCCCGCCCGTCAGGTACGTCTTGCCCGACGTGAGATCGTCCCACTGCGCGAGCATCGCCTCGCGCAGCGGCGCGTCGTCGGTCTCGGCGTAGAGATCGGTGACGCCGCTCGCCAGGTAGAGGGCGCGCACGGCGTGGCCGACGATCGTGCGCGACGCGCGCACCGGCTCGACGTCCTGGTAGTAGGGCAAGTCGAAGCGGCCGCCGGCGAACTGCCCGTGGCCACGGCGCTCGACGAGCGTGGCGGCGAGCTCGAGGTAGCGTGACTCGCCGGTCTGGCGGTAGAGCTCGACGAGCGCTACCTCGATCTCCGGATGCCCGTCGGTCCCGGTCTGGCCGCCGAGCCGGAACTCGTCGTCGATCAGGTCGGCGAAGCGACGGGCGACCCCGAGGAGACGAAGGTCGCCCGTCGCCCGCGCGGAGGCGACCCCGGCCTGGATCAGGTGGCCGGCGCAGTAGAGCTCGTGCCCCTGCTGCAGGTCGCTCCAGCGCCAGGTGGGATCGTTGACCTGGCACCACGTGTTGAGGTAGCCGTCGGGCTCCTGCGCCGCCTCGACGAGCTCGATCGTCTTGTCGGCGAGCTCCTCGAGCTGCGGCGAGCTGCCGCGGCCGAGCTCCCAGGCGACCGCCTCGAGCCACTTGTAGACATCCGAGTCGCTGAAGACCATGCCCTGCCGCTGCCCGCGCTGCCGGCCGGCAGCGATCCGGAAGTTGTCGAGCGTGCCCGCGCGCTGGAGCTCCGCATGGCCGTGGAGGATCGTCACCTGGCGGTTCAGGCGCTGCCGGTCGGCCAGCAGCCCGCCGGTGATCTCGACCCGCGACGCGTCGAGCGGGCGCAGGGCGAGCCGCGCCGACGCGCTCGGCACCACACTCCCGACGACGTTCTCCCTGACCTCCACGCGGCCCCGTTTCCTCGTTCTCGTGCTGTTTCGAATGTCGCTGTCGAAATTTCGCGAAGCGCTTCGCGAAGCGCTTCGAACGTAACAAGCGTCGCAGGCTCCCGTCAAGCACCGCGCGCCGGGAGCCCGTCTGCTCTAGCCCTTGACCGCTCCCGACATCAGCCCCTGGACGTAGTAGCGCTGCAGGGACAGGTAGAGGACGATGCAGGGCACCATCGCGATCACGATCCCGGACGAGAGGTAGCCGTAGTTGATCGCGCCGTAGGTGGACGTGTCGATGTCGAAGAGCTTCACCGGCAGGGTCAGCTTGCCGTCGGTCTCCAGGAACGTCAGCGCCTGCAGGAACTCGGTCCACGAGTAGAGGAAGGCGTAGATCGCCGTCGTGGCGAGGCCCGGGATCACCAGCGGACGCAGCACGCGGACGAGCGTCTTGACGAGGCCGGCGCCGTCCACCTCGGCCGACTCGATCAACTCCACCGGCACCTGCTGGAAGGTGTTCCGCATCACGAAGACGCCGAACGGGAGGCTGAACGTCGTGTAGACGAGGATCAGCCCGACCAGGCTGTTGGTGAGGTGGAGGTAGTTGAGCTCGATGAAGAGCGGCGTGAGCACCGCCTGGAACGGGATCATCAGCGCGAGCAGGATCGCCGCGAAGACGATGCCCGACCCGCGGAAGCGGAACTTCGCGAGGCCGTAGCCGGCGAGCATCGAGACGAACGCCGTCAACAGCGCCGTGCCGAGCGCGGCGATCAGGCTGTTGACGACGTTGTGCAGGATGTGCTCCTGCGCGAACACCGCGCGGTAGTTCTCGAGCGTCAGGTGCGTGAAGTCCTTGAGCTGCGGCTGCTGGGTCGCGAGCGTCGACGGCTGGAAGGAGCGCGCGACCGCCCACGCGAGCGGGACGACGAAGACGAGCGCGAGCGCGAGCCCGCAGAGGAGGTAGGCGTAGAAGCCCGGCCCGCGCGCTCGGCGGCGGCGCGCTGACGGTCTTCCCGCTGCGACGCTCGCTGCGCTCACAGTTCCGTGTCGTCCCGCAGCGCGAGGAACTGGCCCATGCTCACGATGCCGATGATCACGACCAGGAACAGCGCCATCGCGGTCGCGTAGCCGAGCCGGTAGGACGAGAAGCCGGTCTGGTAGATCCACTCGACCACCGTCTCGAGGCTGACGTTGTTCTGGGCGAGGATGAAGAACTGGTTGAACGCGAGGAACGAGCCGATCACGGAGATGATCAAGGCGAGCGCGATCGACCGGCGCAGCAGCGGCACGGTGATCCGGAGCTCCTTCTTCCACCACGACGCGCCGTCGACGTCGGCGGCCTCGTAGAGCTCGCGCGGGATGCCCTGCATGCCGCCGGTGAGGATGAGCATCGTCAGGCCGGAGGCGAACCAGACGACGATCAGCGAGATCACGATCAGCGCGCGATCGTGCGTGACTGTCCACGCCTGTGACGCGCTCGCTACGTGGAACTTTGAGAGCAGCCAGCCGAAGCCTCCCGAGTTCGGCTGCAGCTCGATCACGAACATGAAGCTGATGGTGGTGAGCCCGACCACGAAGGGCAGGAAATACAGCGTGCGGAAGATCTGCGCCCCAGGGCGGTTCGAGCGGAGGAGCACGGCGAGCCCGTAGCCGACGAGGAAGATCGGCGGGGTGACGATCGCCGTGTACGTGAAGGTGAAGACGACCGCGTGCCTGAACTCCGGGTCCGAGAACAGGTCGCGGTAGTTCTGCAGCCCGATGTAGTGGTACGGCCCGATCAGCGGCCAGTCCGTCAGCGAGATGTAGACGGCGAACGCGAGCGGGAAGAGCACGAACACGCAGATCAGCGCGAACGCGGGGCTGACGAGCAGCATCCCGGTTCGCGTCGAGCGCCGGCGGAAGGCGCTCCGCCGAGCCCGCGCGTGCGCTGCGGCGATCTGGCCCCCGTGCTCACGCGCGGGAGCCAGATCGCCTCCACCTTCGAGCCCGGTCATCGCGAGTGCGTTACCTCGCGATCCTCCGGGCGCCCGACCACCCAGTCATCAACCGTCGCCTGCCTGCTTCACCACTCTTTCGAATCCAGACTGGCCGGTCTTCAGCGCGCCCGCGATGTCGTTCTTGTACACGGCCTGGCTGAACATCTGGAACCACGGCGAGTTCGGTTCGTTGAACGCCGCGTCGTAGACGGTCGTCACCGGCGCCGAACCGTGTGCGAGCGCCTGTAGCGCGACCGCGTTGTAGGGGTTCTTGGCCTTGTACCCCGAGGTCAGCACGTCGGTGCGCACCGGCGTGTACCCGAGGTTCGGGTACTGCACCTGCTGGCTCTTCTGCAGCACCCACTGGATGAACTCCCACGCACCGGACGGGTTCTTCGCGCCGGCCGGGATCACGAAGTCGTCCCCACCGTCGAAGGTCGAGTACTTCCCGTTCGGGCCGGGCAGCGGTGCGATGCCGATGTTCTTCAGGTTCCCCGCCTTCTTGATCAGCGGATAGAAGCCGTACGCGCCGGGGAGGATGCCGACCTTGCCCGCCTCGAAGTCGTTGCCCCAGGTCGGGCCGGACTCGGTCCGGCTACCCGGCGAGACGAGCTTCTGCGACCAGAGCTGCTGGTAGAGCTGCAGCAGCTGCTTCAGCGGCCCGTTGTTCTCGATCGCGATCGTCTGGTGTCCGATCGGCCCGCGGATCAGCTGGTCGTTGATCGCGAACAGGTCGGGCTCCATGACGAAGCCGAGGCACCCCTGGCAGTTGCCCGCGAACGCGAAGCCGCTGACGCCGTTGCCGAGCGCCTGGATCTTCTTCGCGTCGGTGAGGATCTGCGCAAAGGTCGCCGGCGGCTTGTTCGGGTTGAGGCCGGCCTCCTTGAACAGCTTCTTGTTGTACCAGAGCACCGACAGGTCGCCCAGGTACGGCACGCCGTAGTACTTGCCGTTGTAGCCGGCGAGCGCGAGATGCCCGGGGCTCAGCGCCTTCTTGTACGACAGCGCGTCGACCTGCTTGGTGATGTCGGTCAATGCGTTGAGCCGGCTGAACTGCGGCACGTCGATGTCGTTCAGCCCGACGACGTCGGGCACGGCGTGCGCGCGGATCGCCGTCGCGAGCTTGGAGGTGTCCTGGTTGGGGGAAGTCTGGGACAGGACGACCTTCAGGTTGGGGTGCGTGGCGTTGAACTCCTTGACGAGCGCAACGCCGAGACCACTGGTCGCGGCCCTCGTCCAGAACTGCACGGTGCCGGTCGCGTTCACGCCGAATCGGGTGTTCGCCTTGCTCGAGCTCCCCGACGAGACCGCCGTGAGCGACAGCGCCACCACGGCTGCGACCGGAAGCGAAATCAGAGCGAGCCGTCCAAATCGCCTCATCTGTTTCGTCCCTTTCTGACGGTTCCGATTGACCTTCTGCCTTCGCGCCACCGGGGGGCTGCCCAGGTACAGTAACTCTCCCTTCGAAGCGCTTCGCGAAGCGCTTCGAACGTAACAGCCGGTACAGAGAGCGTCAAGGTCGGTCGGCAACCCTTCATGCCAGAATCACGCCCCGTGAACGAATCGGCGAGACCAGCGACGATGGCGCAGATCGCCGAGCGTGCGGGCGTCGCGCTGAGCACGGTCTCCTACGTCCTGAGCGGGAAGCGGTCGGTCTCGGAGGAGATGCGCAAGCGCGTGCTCGCGGCGATCGAGGACCTCGACTACCGTCCGCACCGCCCGGCGCGTGCGCTCGCGAGCGGCGCGTCGCACACGATCGCGCTGTTCCTGCCATCGCCGCAGTGGCGGCTCGTGCCCGTGCAGCAGACGTTCGTCGCGGGCGCGACCGAGGCGACGAGCGCGGGCGACTTCGCGCTCCTGCTGTCGACGTCGCCGGCCGATCCGGAGGAGATCACGCACGTGGTCGCGCGCGGCCGCGCCGACGGCGTGATCCTGATGGAGATGCTCGCGCACGACGCGCGCGTCGAGCGGCTGCAGCAGGCCGGCTACCCGTTCGTGCTGATCGGGCGAACGGAGGACACGACCGGGATCGACTTCGTCGACCTCGACTTCGGCGCGGCGGTGCGCACGAGCCTCGTCCATCTCGCGGAGCTCGGGCATACCTGCGTCGCGCTGTTCAACTTCCCGTGCGACCAGCTCGACGCCGGGTACACCTCGGCACTGCTCGCACGTGACGCGCTCGAGGAGACCGCGGCCGAGCTCGGGATCCGCGGCATCCATCTGCCGTGCCCGCACCCGGTGGACGAGGCCACCGCCGTCGCCGCCGAGCTGCTTCGGACCGAACCGGAGTGCACGGCGGCGATCACGACCGGCTGGCAGTTCAGCGGCCTGCTGAGCGCGCTGCGCGACGCGGGCCTGCACGTGCCGGACGGGTTCTCGATCGTGTCCGTGATCGCCTCGCAGTACGCGGAGATGCTGACGCCGTCGCTGACGGGGATCGAGTGGCCGGCGTTCGAGGCAGGTCGCCTCGCGGCCGAGATGCTGATCGAACGACTTGCCGGCGGGCACGCGCCCCCCCGGCAACTCCTGATCGGCGGCGAGCTGGTCGTACGCGAGTCGAGCGGTCCCGCGCCCGCGGCGATCACGCGGTGAAGGTCGCCGTCACCGGCGGAAGCGGCAAGGCCGGCCGCGCCGTCGTCCGCGACCTGCTCGAGCACGGCCACGAGGTCCTCAACGTCGACATCCGGCCGTCGGCCGAGTCGAGCTCGCCCGACTCGGCGGCGCCGTTTCTCGCCGCCGACCTGACCGACTTCGGCGAGGCGCTCGAGGCGCTCTCCGGCGGTGAACGGCTGCCCGGGATCGAAGCGGTCGTCCACCTCGCCGCGATCCCCTCGCCGGTGCACGCGACTCCGGACGTCGTCTTCCGCACGAACATCACGAGCACCCACACCGTCTTCGCGGCGTCGGTCCGGCTCGGCCTGAAGCGCGTCGTGTGGGCGTCGAGCGAGACGACGCTCGGCCTCCCGTTCGACACGCCGCCCGACTACGCGCCGATCGACGAGGAGCACGAGCTGCGCCCCGAGAGCTCGTATGCGCTGTCGAAGGTGCTCGGCGAGGAGGCGGCGCGGCAGTTCAGCCGGTGGAGCGGGATCCCGTTCGTCGGCCTGCGCTTCTCGAACATCATGGAGCGCCACGACTACGAGCGCTTCCCGT
>DATBIC010000165.1:0-13013 GCA_036557145.1 Gaiellaceae bacterium | reverse complement strand
CCGGAGCCGGACTCGTTGGGCGTGGCGCTCAGCGTCACCGTGCCGCGCAGGAAGTTCGGAGCCGTGCAGCCGGAGGCCGGGCAGTCGGGGGGCGTCGTGTCGATCAGGACCGACGTCGACTTGACCGGTTCGATGTTGCCCGCCTTGTCGGTCGTGAAGTAGGCAATCGTGTGTGAGCCGTCGACCGCGGGCACCGTGACGGAGGTGCCGGGCGTCCAGTCGCCGTCGTCGAGCCGGTATTCGGTCGTGTCCACGCCGGACGCGACGCCGCCCGAGCTCGGATCGGTCGCGATCAGCGACACGGTAACCGCGCCCGCCTGGAAGCCGCTCGGCGCGTCGTCGACCGTCGTGGGCCGCGTGTTGTCGACGATGCGTCCGGTCACCGCGGTCGCCGTGGTCGAGTTGCCGGCGCCGTCCGTCGCCGTCACACGCAGGTCGTACCTGCCGTCCGGCAGCGGTCCCGTCACCCAGGTGGCGGGCGTGTCGTGCCAGACGCCGTCGTTCTCGTTCGCGTACTCGTAGCGGACGTCCACGACGCCCGTGGCGACGCCGTTCACGACCGGGTCGGCGGTGGTCGACCCGAGTTGGACGTTCCCGGAGAGATAGTCGCCCGGATCGGTCATCGTCGCCGTCGGCGGCGTGTTGTCGATGGTGCGGTCGGCGACGGGGGTGGAGCTCGACTGGACGTTGCCCGCGCGGTCGACGGCGATCGTGCGGAGGTCGTACCTGCCGTCCTGGGCCTCCGTCGTGTCGTAGTCGACCGAGTACGACGGCTTCTGGCCCGTGCTGGTGCCGATCGTCGTCCAGTCACCCTGGCCCGCGGGACTGATCTGGAAGTCGACGTGGTCGACGTCCGAGCCCGGGTTGCCCTGCCCGTCGGCGGGGTCGTCCGCGGGTGCGGTCAGGTGGACGGTGGCGTGAAGCTGCGCGCCCGGATCGTCCTGCGTGCTCGTCGGCGGGGTGTTGTCGACCTTGATGTCCGCGATCGGCGTGGAGCGGAACTCGTTGCCGGCGACGTCCTGGACGTAGACGCGCACGCGGTAGACGCCGTCGCTGATCTCGCGCGTGTCGAGCACGTTCGTGCCCGGCACGTCCGCCCAGTTCGTCTCGACGGCGCAGTCGCGGCTCTGGTCGCAGTACTGGAAGGTGACCGTCTTGACGCCGGACGCGTTCGCGCCGCCCGGGTCGCTCGAGGCGCCAGTGAACGCGACATCCTCGTGTACGGCGTGCGCGACGTTCGCCGCGGCCGGGTCGTCGACGGAGCCGGTCGGCGGCGTCGTGTCCTCGAGCCACGTCCACGAGTCGGGCGTGTCGTCGATGTTGCCGGCCGGGTCGATCGCGCGGATCTGCACGGTGTGGGCGCCGTCGCCCGGCGTCGGCGCGTAGGCCTTCGGGCTGGTGCACGGCGTCCACGCGGCGCCGTCGAGCTTGCACTCGAAGGTCGAGCCGGGCTCGCTCGAGCCGAACGTGAAGCTCGGCGCCGGGTCGTTGGTCGGGTCGCCCGGCTTCGTCAGGATCGACGTGTCGGGCAGCGTCCGGTCGACGACGACGGACGAGATCGAAGTCGACTGGTGGCCGACGCCGTCGGTCGCGACCGCCTTGATCGCGCGGGCCCCGTCCGTCGGGATCGGCCACGAGGCCGTGTACGGGCGGCTCGTGTCCGCCCCGAGCGAGGTGACCGTGCTGTCGGCGCAGTCACTCGTGCTGCAGGCGAAGAACTCCACGCTCGTGACGCCGCTGCCCGCCCCGTCGTCCGCGGTCGCCGCGACCGGCAGCGGGTCGGTCGCGTAGGAGTTGACATAGCTCGAGTCGGTCGGTGCGGTCACGGCGACCGTCGGTGCAGCGTTGTCGACGAGCACGTCGGCGACGACGGCGGAGGTCGTGACGTTGCCGGCCCAGTCGGTCGCCGTCGCACGGATGTCGTAGCTGCCGTCGGCGACCGCGTCGGCGCCGGTCTTGGTGTCCCAGGTCGCGGGCACCTGCGTCCACGCGTTCTGACCGGCAGGCGAGACCTCGAAGACGACGGCCGGGCTCGGATCGGCGCCGTGGTCGTCCGTAAGCGCGGTCAGGTCGACGGTGCCGGTGACCGCGGCGCCCGCGACCGGGCTCGTGACCGAGACGTCCGCCGGCGTGTTGTCGATGCGGATGTTCGGGATCGGCGCGGAGTTGCTGGGATTCCCCGCGTTGTCGGTCGAGCTGACGCGGAAGTCGTAGAGGCCGTCCGGCCGCGTGCTCGTGTCGAAGCTCGCGCCGATCGTGCTCCACGTGTTCGCGCCCGCGGGCGAGAGCTCGAAGTGTGAGCTCGCGACGCCCGAGCCGCCGGGGTCGCTCGAAGTCGAGTCGAGCGTGATCGTTCCGCGCACGTACGGGTCGGGCGAGGTCATCGACGCGATCGGCGGGATGGTGTCGAGCGTCCATGCGTGGCTCGGCGACAGCGGCTCGACGTTGCCCGCCGTGTCGGTCGCCCGGACGTCGAAGGTGTGCGGGCCGTCGCCGAGCGTCGGCAGCGTGTCGGGGCTCACGCAGACTGTCCACGCGCCGCCGTCGACGCGACACTGGAACGTGGACGGCTCGTTGGCGCTAAAGCCGAAGGTCGGCGTCGCATCGTTGTCCGGGTCGCCCGGCTTCGCGCCGAGCGTCGTCACGGGCGGCGTGTTGTCGATCGTCCGGTTGGCGACGACGTCGGTCGCGGAGTTGGACGCTCGGTCGCTCGCGACGGCGCGGAAGTCGTAGACGCCGTCGGCGACCGTCGTCGAGTCGAAGCTCGCGGTGAAGCCGTCGGCCGGTGTCGCGTCGGTCGCGATCGAGCTCCACGCGCCGGAGCCGAGCCGCTGCTCGAAGGTGACGGAGGCGGCGCCCGAGCCCGTGTCGGACGCCGTGGCGGAGAGGGCGATCGTCGCGCGCTTCGGCGAGCCGATCGCGCCGAGCGAGACCGTCGGGCTCGTCGTGTCGACCTCGACCGTCGAGGGCGAGGTGTACGTCGTCCGGTTGCCGACGGCGTCCGTGACGACGTAGCGGTAGCGGTAACAGGAGCCGTCGGTGATCGTCGCGTCGCTGTAGGGCGCGGCCGGATCGGTCGCGATCGGCGCGAAGCCCGTCCAGCCTGTGCACGCGCCGCCCGAGACCGTCGCGGTCTCGCGCTCGAGCACGGCGCCGCCGGCCGGGATGCCGCTGCCGGAGTCGCTGCCCGCATCGAGCGTGAGCGCGACCGAGGTCGTGTTCCGCCAGCCGTCGGCGTACGAGATCGAGCCGCCGCTCGGAGCGGTCGAGTCGGCGACGACGTCGAAGCTCGCGCTCGAGGAGAGCCCGGCGCCGTCGCGGACGACGACGCTCTGCGCGCCGCCCGGCGCGGTCGCGCTGCCGTCGAAGCTGTAGCTGCCGGCGGACTCCGTCCAGCCCGTGCCGAGCGCCGGGAAGTCGGTCGCGGTCACCGTCGACTCGGGGTCGCCCGACAAGGCGGAGACGGTGAACGAGCCGACGGCGCCCGGGCGGAAGTAGACGGTGCCGCCGGTCGCGGATGCGTTCGCGAGCGCCGAGAACGAGAGCGACGGCGTGGTCGGGGCGGTCGTGTCCACCTTCACGACGTGCGGAGACGTGGCGGTGGCGACGTTGCCCGCGTTGTCGGCGATCCGGTAGCGGTAGATCGCGCACTCGCCGCCGGCGACGGTGTCCGGAATGGACCCGACCCCGGACCAGGTCCCGGGGTACGCGCCGCACGTGCCGCCTGCGAGCGTCGCCGTCTTCCGCTCGAGCGTCGCCGAGGCGAGGTCGAGCGCGGAGCCCGGGTCGCTGCCGTTCGTCGTCGAGACCGGCACCGAGCCGTCGGCGTCGTAGCCGTCCGCGTAGTCGATCGTCACGCCGGTCGGAGCCGTGCGGTCGATCGTGATCGTGCGCTGGTCGGAGCCCGTGTTGCCGGCTCCGTCGGTCGCGACGACGCGGATGACGCGGTCGCCGTCGCCGTGGCCACTGACGTCCCACGTGAGCGTCCACGGATCGCCGTTCGCCGTGTCGACCTTGTTGCCGCAGCTCGGCGTCGAGGTCGGGCAGTCGTAGAGGTCGATCTTGGTCAGGTCGGTGTCGGCGGTCGAGATCGTGACCGCGATCGAGTTGCCGTCCGCCTGGCTCACGTACCGCGCCGGCGCTGCGATCGTGAGCGACGGCGCGTGGTTGTCGACGTCGACGGTCTGCGGCGCGGACGGCGCGGAGTTGCCCGCGGCGTCGTGGCCGACGGCGCGCACGTCGTAGCTGCCGTCGCCGAGAACGGCGGTGTTCCACGAGGCGCCGGTTGCCGTCCAGGTCGTGTCCGTCGACTGCTTGAACTCGTAGGTGACGGTCGGCGACGGATCCATGTTGTCGGTCGCGCTGCCGCTCAGCGTCACCGTCGCCCCGACGCTCGACGGCAGCGCGTTCAGCGTCGCGCTCGGTGGCGTCAGGTCGACCTTCCACGTGAAGGTGTCGGGCGTCGCGTCCGCGTTGCCGGCGGCGTCGACCGCGCGGACGTCGAGCGTGTGCGTGCCCTCGCTCAGGCCGGTCAGCGTGTCCGGCGTCGCGCACGCGCTCCAGGCGCCTCCGTCGAGGCGGCACTCGAAGCTGGCCGGCTCGTCGGAGCTGAATGTGAACGCGCCGGAGGTGGAGCTCGTCCACGCGGTCGGATGCGTCGCGATCGTCGTGTCCGGCGCCGCGTTGTCGACGGTGCGCGGGCCGACGACCGCGGAGGTGGTCGTATTGCCGGCGCCGTCCGTGGCGATCGCGCGGAAGTCGTAGTCGTCGTCCGCGACGCCCGTCGAGTCGAAGCTCGCGGCGAACGGGGCGGCCGAGTCGGGCGAGACGTCGGTCCACGTCGAGCCGGTGTCCGGCTTGACCTGGAAGCGCACCGAGGCGACGGCGGAGCCCGCGTCGCTCGCGTTCGCGCCGAGCGAGACCGCGCCGTGGAGCGCGGCGCCCGGATCGGCGAGGCTGACGCTCGGGGCGCTCGTGTCGACCAGCACCGTGCTCGGCGAGGCATAGACGGCCTCGTTGCCGACGCGGTCGGAGATGCGGTAGCGGTACTGGACGCAGGTGCCGTCGGCGACCGTGTCCGGGCTCGCCGTGACCGGCGTCCACGCGCTCCACGAGCCGGTGCAGCTACCCGCGGCGAGCGTCTTCGTCTGCCGCTCGAGCACCGCTGAGCCCGGCGCGACGCCCGCGCCGCCGTCGGTGGGGCTCGGGAGCGTGACCGCGACCGAGCCGGTCGTGTCGAAGCCGTTCGGGTACGAGAGGGTGCCGCCGCTCGGCGGTGTGGTGTCGGGCGTGACCGTGAACGTGCTGGTCGCGGCGCGGCCGGCGCCGTTCGTCGCGGTGACGGTCTTCGTGCCGCTCGCGCTTGCGCCGCCGCTCCACGAGTAAGTCGTCGAGTAGGGGCCGCTCGCGGTCGACGAGTCGCCGCCGAAGACGGACGGGAAGTCGACGTGGTCGATGCCCGAGTCGGCGTCGCTCGTCGTCGCGGTGACGTCGAACGTCGCGGTGTTCGAGCCGCTCGGGTTGTAGTAGAGCGTCGAGCCGCTGACGACCTCGTACGGCGAGCTCTCCGAGATGCCCAGGCTCGGCGCTGCCGGATCGGTCAGGTCGACTTCGACGGTGTTCGGCGAGACAAAGGTCGTCGTGTTGCCGACGTTGTCGGAGACCGTGTAGCGGTACTGCGCGCAGAGGCCGCTCGCGAGCGTGTCGGGCGTCGACGCGACCGTCGTCCAGCCGCTCCACGCCCCGGTGCAGGTACCGCCCGCGAGCGTCCGCGTGTGGCGCTCGATCATGCCGCTCGCCGCGTCGATCCCGGAGCCGCCGTCGCTGCCGGTCGTGGTCGAGACGGGGACCTTCCCGTCGGCGTCGTAGCCGTCCGCATAGTCGACGGAGCCGCCGCTCGGGCCGGTGACGTCCTTCGCGACCGTGAAGCTCGTCGTGCTCGTGAGGCCGGCGCCGTTCGTCGCGACGACGTTGACGGTGCCGGGCGAGGTCGTCGCCGTCGAATCCCAGCCGTAGGTGGCGCTGTACGGGGAGGAGGCGTCGGCGCCGCCGCCCGTCATGCCGGGGAGCGACGGGAAGGTGAGACGGTCGATGCTCGACTCGGCGTCGCTCGCCGTGGCGGCGACGTCGAACGTCGCGGTATTCGACCCGCTCGGGTTGTAGTAGAGCGTCGAGCCGCTGACGAACTCGTTCGGCGAGCTCGCGGAGAGGTTGACGTTCGGCGCCGACGGCGGCGTCGAGTCCACCTGCACGAGCGTTGTGCCGACGGGCTCCCCGTTGCCGACCTTGTCATACGCGCGGTACTTGACGGTCGTCGTCGTCGTGAGCGCGATCGGGCTCGAGTAGAGCGGGCTGAGCGGCGTCGGGTCGCTGCCGTCGAGCGTGTAGCGGATCTCGAAGACGCCTGAGCCGGCGCCGTCGTTCGCGTTCAGCGCGACCGTCACGGGCAGCGTCGTGTACCACGCGCCCGTGCAGCCGACGCCGTTGCACGTCGCCGTCGTCGTCGGCGCTGCGCCGTCGGCGAGGACCGAGAAGGCCGTGGGGCTGGAGTCGAGCCCGGCGCCGTTCCGCGTCGTCAACTGCTCGGCGCCCGGCGCGCCCGCGCTCGTGTCGAAGCTGTACGCGCCGCCGGCGTTCGTCCAGCCTGCGCCGAGCGACGGCCAGCCCGTCGAGGCGACGCCGGACTCGGGATCCGTCGACGAGGCGCCGACGGTGAATCCCCCGTTCGAGCCGGGTCGGAAGAAGATCGTCGAGCCGCTCGCGGACGCGTTCGTGAACGAGCCGAAGGTGAGCGCCGGCGCGGTCGGTGCGCTGATGTCGACCTTGACGGTCGCACTGGCGGCGCTGGTGGTGCGGTTGCCGACCTTGTCGTCGACCTGGTAGCGGTAGACGTAGCAACGGCCGGACTGCACGGTCGCGTCGTTGCCGCCCGCGAGCGTGACGGGCGTGAACGTGCCGATGAAGCTGCCGCAGCTGCCGCCGGTGAGCGGTGCCTCGTCGCGGAGGACGACGCCGCTCGTCGGGTCGACGCCGGACTGCGCGTCGGTGCCCGCGTCGAGCGTGACCGGGACGGAGAGCGCGGTGACGTAGCCGCCGCCGACCGTCGCCGAGACACCGGTCGGCCCGGTCGCGTCGGCAGCGATCGAGATCGCGTCGGAGACGTTGGCGCCGGCGCCGTTCGTCGCGACGACGGTGCGGGAGCCGGGCGCTGCGGCGCCGGACGTCCAGCTGTACGTGCCGGAGCCGTACGGTGCGCTCGTGTCACTGCCGCCCGTGCCGCTCCAGCCGCCGAGTGCGGAGAGATCCGGGAAGGCGACGCCCGCGACGCCGGACTGCGCGTCGGACGCCGTCGCCGCGAGCGTGAACGAGCCGCTCGCCGCCGGGTTGAAGTAGAGGGTCTTCGAGCCGGCCGCGTAGAACTGCGCGGCGGCGCCCGCGGTCGCGGTCGGCGCCGTAACGGCGACGGCCGGCACGGAGCCGTCGACCATCGCGGTGTCGGAGACGCCCGTCGAGACGTTGCCGACCCTGTCTGCGATCGTGAACGTGTAGCGGTAGCAGAAGCCGCTCGCGACGGTCGCGTCCGGGCTCGTGAACGTGCCGGCATCTGCGCTGAACGTGCCGCAGCTGCCGCCCGCGAGCGGCGCGCTCTCGCGCGTGACGCGACGGGTGGTCGGGTCGAGGCCGGAGCCGCCGTCGCTCCCGTCGCCGGTGACGAACGCGACCGACGAGCCGGTCTGCCACGTGCCGCCGGTGATCGCGATCGTCTGCCCGGTCGGTGCGGTCGAATCGGTGACGATCGAGATCGCGTCGCTGCCGGTGTTGCCGGCCGAGTCCGTGGCGGAGATCGTCTCCGCGCCGGGTGCGTCCGCGCCGCTCGACCACGAGTACGTCGCGGTCGAGCCGTCGCCCGTCCAGCCGCCGACGCCCGAGAGATCCGGGAAGGTCGTGGAGGCGATCGCCGTCTCGGCGTCGCCCGTCGTCGCGTGCAGCGTGAACGAGCCGGACGTCGAGGGGCGCACGTACAGCGTCTTCGTGCCGCCGTTCCAGAACTGCGCACCGCCGCCGCTGATCGGCGTCGGTGCTGTCGCAGTTACCGTCGGCGCGACCGTGTCGACCTTCGCGGTGACGCTGACCGGCGCAGAGACGTTGCCGACGTGGTCGGCGATCGTGAACGTGTAGCGGTAGCAGAAGCCGTTGGCGATGCTCGAGTCGGGGCTCGTGAAGGTGCCCGCGTCGCTCGTGAACGTGCCGCACGCGTTCCCGGCGAGCGGTGCATGCTCGCGCCTGACCGTGCGCGTCGTCAGGTCGAGGCCCGAGCCGGCGTCGCTGCCGTTGCCGAGCGTGAACGAGACGGGCGCGGAGAAGTACGGCGCGCCGGCGCCGGAGAGAGCGATCGTCTGGCCGCTCGGCGCGGTCGAGTCGGCCGTGACCGTGAAGCTCGAGCTCGCGGTGCGCCCCGCGTTGTTCGTCACGACGACCGACTGAGTGCCCGGCTCGGCTGCGGTCGGCGTGTAGCTGTAGTGGCGCGACGAGCCGGTGCCGCCGACGCTCCAGTTGGCGCCCATCGCGGCCGCGCTCGGGAAGGTGTAGCCCGAGATGCCGCTGTCGGCGTCGGTCGAGCTCGCGGCCACGTCGAAGCCGCCTGACGGTGCCCCCGGGCGGAAGAAGATCGTCGAGCCGGAGCCGGAGTACCACGCGCCGCCGCTCGCGTTCGAGAGCGCGAGCGCCGGCGTCGTCGGGTCAGTCGTGTCCACCTCGACGGTCGTCGTCAGCGTGACCGCGTTACCGACGGCGTCGGTGCCGGTGAGCGTGTAGCGGTAGCAGCCCGTGGAGAGACCGCTCTGTGCGAGCGCGCCTGTGAGCGTCGTCGCCGAGCCGAAGCTGCCGCACGTGTCGGGAGCGGAGAAGCTCGCGAAGCGGCGCGTCAGCGTCGACGAGGCGAGACCGGACTGCGTCGGCGACTGCGCCTCGACGAAGTCCGTGCGGACGTCGATCGGGAACGAGCCGCTCGCGGCGTAGCTCGTCGTGCCGGTACCGCTCGCGGCCCGGCCGTTGACGGTCAGCGCGCCGCCGGTCGGCGCCGCGGTGTCGTCCACGAACGAGATCGAACCGCTGCGCGTGTTGCCCGCGACGTCGGAGCCGACGATCGACTGCGCGGCCGGCGTCGCAGCGCCGGCGCTCCAGCCGTACGTCGAAGAAGTGAAGCCCGGCGCGGTCGTGACCGTCTCGGCGCCGTGCGTCCAACCGCTCGTCCCGACCGCCGGATAGGCGACCTGGCCGGGGCCGGAGCTCGCGTCGCTCAGCGTGTCCGCGATCGTGAAGCTGCCGCCCGCCGCGCTCGAGAAGTAGACGCGCCCGGCCGCCTGGTCGAAGCTCGCGCCGGCGGCGGAGCTGATCGAGAACGAGTTCGTCGGCGGCACCGAGTCGATCTGGATCAGGTCGGACTGAACCGCCTGGGCGTTGCCGACATTGTCGACTGCCGCCCACTTGATCGTGTCGCCGTCGCTCAATCCCACGGTCGCGACCGAGCCGCTGACGACGGTCGCGCCCGGGCCCAGCGGATCCGCGCCGTTCGTCGTGTAGCGGATCTGCTTGACGCCCGCGCCCGCGTCCGACGCGGTGATCTGGTACGTGACGGGCGTCGAGGTGACCCAGCCCGCGCACGAGCCACCGCCGTTGCAGCTCGTGGTCGTCGACGGCGCGGTCGAGTCGGCGGTGATCGCGACCGTCCGGTTGCGGGTGTTCGCCGCCTTGTCGGCCGCCGTGACCGTCTGCGCGCCCGGCTGCGGCGTGCTCCCGGACGACCACGTGTACAGCGTCGACGCATACGGGCTCGTCGTGTCCGTCCCACCCGTGGTGCCGAAGCCGTTTCCGCTCAGGTCCGGGAAGGCGACGCCGGTGACCGCGGTCTCCGCGTCGGAGGCGGTAGCGGCGAGCGTGAACGAGCCGGCGCCGGCCGGGCGGTAGTAGAGGGTCTTCGTCGGGTCGTTCCAGAAGGCGTCGCCGCTCAGCGTCGCGGGCGTGTCGACGGTCAGCGACGGGGCCGCGGTGTCGACCTTCGCGGTGACCGTGACCGGAGCCGAGACATTGCCGACGCGATCGGCGATCCTGAACGTGTAGCGGTAGCAGAAGCCGTTCGCAACGCTCGCGTCGGGGCTCGTGTACGTGCCCGCGTCCGCGGTGAACGTGCCGCAGCCGTCGCCCGCGAGCGGCGCGCTCTCGCGCGTAACCGTCCGGCTTGCGGTGTCGAGCCCTGAGCCGGTGTCGCTGCCGTCGCCGAGCGTGAACGCGACCGGCCCGGAGGCGTACGGCGCGCCGGCGCCCGAGAGCGTGATCGTCTGTCCGGTGGGCGCCGTGGTATCGGCGGTGACGGAGTAGCTCGCGTTGGTCGAGTCGGTGCCCGCGTTGTTCGTGACGTGCACCGTGCGCGGGGTCGAAGGGCCTGTCGTCGAGCCGCCGAAGCCGACGTCGATGTGCGTGCTGGTCTGCGTGACGGAGAAGTTGCTTCCGCCGCCCGCGTTCAGCGAGCTGAAGGTCGCCGCTGAGTTGCCGGGAGCGAGGCCGGACTCGCCGTCGCTCGCGTTCGCCGTCACCGTGAAGGCGCCGCCGGCGCTCGGCCGGAAGTAGAGCGTGCCGGAGCCGTTGTCGTAGGTGTTGCCGGCGGACAGGCCGCTGAAGCCGACGGACGAGATCGTCGGCGCCGTCGTGTCGACGAGGACGGTCGCGCTCGTCGTGGCCGTGTTGCCGACGTTGTCGGTGCCGGTCAGCGTGTAGCGGTAGCAGAGGCCGTCGCTCGGGACGGTGTCGCTCGTCCCGGCGATCGTCGTCGCGTTCGCGTATCCGCCCGCGGGGCAGACGCCGGCGCTCGACGGCGCGGCCTGCATGCGCGTGACCACGTTGCCCGCGATCCCGGAGCCGCTGTCGGTGAAGTTCGTCTTCGTGATCGCGACCGTGGTCGAGGCGGAGAAGGCGGGCACGGAGATCGTGCCGCCCGTCGGCGCGGCGGCGTCCGCGGTGATCGTGACGGAGTCGCTCGCCGTCGTTCCCACGCCGTTCGTCGCGACAACGTTGCGGCTCGTGCTGCCGCCGACGCTGCCCGTCCACGCGTAGCTCGCCGGAGAGTTGAACGGGCTCGAGGCGTCGCTGCCGCCCGTGCTGCCGGCCGTCCAGCCGGCGACGGCGGACAGGTCCGGGAACGCGATCTGCGCGACGCCCGAGTCCGTGTCGGTCGCGGTGGCATTCAGCGTGAACGAGCCGGAGACACTCGGATTGACGTAGAGCGTCTTCGCGCCGGCATTCCAGAACTGGCCCCCGGCGCCCGTGACCGGCGTCGGCGACGTCACCGAGACGGCGGGCGGCGTCGTGTCGACGAGGACCGTGCTGCTCGCGCTCGCGGTGTTGCCGACGTTGTCGGTCGCGTCGAGCGTGTAGCGGTAGCAGAGCCCGTTCGTCGGAACGGTATCGCTCGTGCCCGCGACCGTCGTGGTGTTCGCATAGCCGCTCGCGGGACAGCTCGTGCCGGTCGGCGCAGCCTGGGTGCGCGTGACGACGTTGCCCGCGATGCCCGAGCCTGCGTCGGTGAAGTTCGTCTTCGTGATCGCGACCGTGGTCGAGGTCGAGGTCGCCGGGACGGAGATCGAACCGCCGTTCGGCGCCGCGTTGTCGAGCGCGACGGTGAAGCTGCTCGTCCGGGTCAGCGTCGCGTTGTTCGTCGCGGTGACCGTGGCGCTACCCGCCGCAGTCGAGCTCGTCGTCCACGTGTACGTGCTCGAGTACGGGCTCGTCAGGTCGTCGCCGCCGCCCGAGATCGAGCTTCCCGAGAGGTCCGGGAAGTTCACCTTCTGGATCCCGGACTCCGGGTCGCTCGGCGTGGCGGAGACGGTGAACGTGCCGCCGTTCGCGCCGGCGTTCGTGCGCAGATAGAGCGTCGTGCCGCTGACGAACGAGTCGGTGTCGCTCCCGTTCGCGAGCGTCGGCGTGAACGAGGCGGGCACAGTCGCGTCGACGAGGACCGTCGTGCTCGTGCTCGCGCTGTTGCCGACGTTGTCGCCGGCGGTGAGCGTGTAGCGGTAGCAGAGCCCGTCGGTCGGGACGGTGTCGCTCGTGCCGGCGACCGTCGTCGCGCTCACGTAGCCGCTTGCCGGGCAGACGCCCGGGCTCGACGGCGCGGCCTGCGTGCGCGTGACGACGTTCGACCCGCCGGCGAGGCCCGCGCCCGCGTCGGTGTAGTTCGTCTTGGTGATCGTGACGGTGGTCGAGCTCGAGAAGGCGGGGACGGAGATCGTGCCGCCTGTGGGCCCGGCGGAGTCGTCGCTGTACGTGAGCCCGGTCACGGCGGTGTTGCCGGCGAGGTCGCGGCCGGTCACGTTCTCGGTCGGTGAGCTCGAGGTGCCTGCGCTCCAGCTGAACGCATTCGAGACGTACGGTCCGCCGGCCGGCGTCGAGACCGTGCTGGGCGTGTGCGTCCAGCCGGTCGTGGTGCCGCCGAGCGCTGCGGTCTGGCTCGAGGCCGGGCCGGAGCCGGCGTCGGCGACGGTGTTGGTGAGCGTGAGCGAGCCGGCGGCCCCGCCGCGGTAGTAGACAGTGCCGCCGCTCTTGAAGGCGCCGCCACTCACCCCCGAGAGCGCGATCGAGTTGGTCGGCGCCGTGCCGTCGATCTGCACGAGCTGCGACGCCGGAGCTTCCTGGTTGCCGACCTTGTCGGTGCTGGCGAAGCGAACCGTCGAGCTGCTCGAGACGGTGAACGGGACGGTGTAGGTCTGGGCGGTGATGCTCGTGGTCGGATCGGTGCCGTCGGTCGTGTAGCGCGTCTGCGCCACACCCGAGCCGCCGTCGACCGCGGCAAGCGAGACCGTCACCGAGGCCGTGTACCAGGTCGCGCACGCGGCACCGTTGCACTGCACCGACGTCGTCGGCGGGGTCGGGTCTGCGGTGATGGTGAAGCTGCCGGCGGGGGAGGTGAGGCCGCTGCCGTTGGTCGTCGTGACGCTCGGGTTCGCGTTGCCGTTGGCGCC
>DATBIC010000164.1:0-15512 GCA_036557145.1 Gaiellaceae bacterium | reverse complement strand
CCCGACGCCCGGCGCGAACATCGGGTCGATCGCGTCGAGGTCGAAGCTGACGTGGAGAAAGCTCGTTCCGGCGAGGAACGCGAGCGCCTCGCGAAGCGCGCGCTCGACGCCGATCCGGTCGAGGTCGGTCATGGTGAAGACGCGCACCGCGAGCTCGCCGATCAGGTCGCGCTCGCCGGCGTCGAGCGAGCGCACCCCCACGAGCGCCGCCCGCACGACCGACGGCGTCGGCCAGTCCTCGCTCTCGAACGCTGCCCCCGCCGCGCCGAGTGCTGCTGCGAGCGGCATCCCGTGCACGTTGCCGGTCGGCGACGTCTCCGGGCGGTTGAGGTCGCCGTGCGCGTCGATCCAGAGCACGCCGCCCGCGCCGCGCGTGGCCGCCATCCCGCCGAGCGTGCCCATGGCGATCGAATGGTCGCCGCCGAGCGTGAGCGGGATCCGACCGCGCTCGACGGCGTCCGAGACGAGCTCCGCGACCAGCCCGCACGCGGCGAGGATCGCTCCGAGGTAGTGCGCGTTCCCCTCGCCCGCCTCGGTCGCCTCGGGCACGGGCGAGTGGATGTCGCCCTCGTCGTGAACCTCGCGGCCGATCTCGGCGAGCCGGGCGGCGAGGCCCGCGTAGCGGATCGCGGACGGGCCCATGTCGACGCCGCGACGGCCTGCGCCGAGGTCGAGGCCTGCGCCGATCACCGCGACCGGCCGCGACGACGTCGTCGTCATGCGCGCCACTCGGTGCTCGCCCGCCGTTGCGCCTCGGTCAGCTCGTCGAGCTCGATCCCGAGCGTCTCGAGCTTCATCCGCGCGATCAGCTCGTCGAGCTCGTCGGGGAACCGGTTCACGCCGGCCGGCACGTTCCCGGCCGCGAGCTCGCGCACCGAGAGCGCCTGCACGGAGAACGACAGGTCCATGATCTCGATCGGGTTGCCGTCGAGACCCGCGATGTTGACGAGCGCGCCGTCCACGAGCACGTGCACCTTACGGCCGTCGACCTCGTACGTCACGACGCCGTCACGCGGGCTGCCGGCGGCAGTCGCCGCCGCGGCGATCGCGGGGACGTCGATCTCCCGGTCCGAGTGCCCGGCGTTCGCGAGCAGCACTCCGTCCTTGAGCAGCGGCAACGCGTCGCGGCCGACGGCTTCGACGAGACCGGTCGCGGTGAGCACGACGTCCGCGTCCGGCAGCGCGAGGCGAAGCGGCGCGACGCGGTAGCCGTCCATGTGCGCGACGAGCGCGCGAACCGGATCGACCTCGACCACGGTCACGCGGCCGCCGAGCCCGTCGGCGGCGCGCGCGAGCCCCCGTCCGACGAAGCCGTAGCCGATCACGCAGAACTCGCGCCCTGCGGCGAGGACGTTGGTGAGCGCCAGCAACGCCGTCAGCGTCGTCTGGCCGGTGCCGTAGGGATTGTCGAAGAGGTGCTTGCAGCGTGCGTCGTTGGCGGCGACGGCCGGGAACGGCAGCCTCCCCGCCGCCGCGAGCGCGCGCAGGCGCGCGACGCCGGTCGTCGTCTCCTCGCTGACGCCGGCAAGACGTGCGTAGACGTCCGGCCGGTGCTGCTCGACGCGCCGCGTCAACTCGAGCCCGTCGTCGATCACGAGCTCCGGCTCGGTGCCGGCCACGTCGAGCAGGTCGGCGGTGAACTCCTCGGCGGACGCGCCGTGACGCGCATGCACCTCGATCCCGCCCGCGACCAGCGCGGCGCAGACCGCGTCCTGCGTCGACAGTGCGTTCGACCCGGCGGCGACGACCTCGGCGCCGGCCTCCGCGAGCGCGAGCACGAGGCACGCCGTCTTCGCCTCCAGATGCACGACGACGGCGACGCGCCGGCCGCGCAGCGACCCGTCGGAGAGCCGCTCCCGCGACAGCCGCGCGAGCACGGGCATGTGCTGCCGCGCCCAGCCGATCCGCCGCTCACCTTCCGGCGCGAGCCCAAGGTCCGCGATTCGAGACCGGGCGGCAACGTCGCTCGTCATGGCGCGAGTCTCACACGTTCCTCAGCCGCGAAGGCCCTCGGTCCGGTGAGCTACGCTGCAGAGCCTCCGGGCGAGGTAGCTCAGTTGGTAGAGCACACGGCTGAAAACCGTGGTGTCGCCGGTTCAAGTCCGGCCCTCGCCACTTCCCTCATCGACCGATCACCGCCTCCAGCTCCAGGTGCCCGCGGAGGCCGGAGAGCTCGATCGTGCCGCTGCGACGGTCGACCTTCGCGCGCCGGCCGTCGACGCGAACGGCTCCGAGGTGCTCGCCGACCGGCAGCCGCACGCGAAGCGCGAGCGACGAGGGCGCCGGCCGCGACGGGACGTCCACGGTCCCCGTGAGGCTCGCGCCGGCGCGCGCGAGCGTGAACGAGACGGGGCCGAAGCTCGTCGGCGCCTGCTCGACGCTGATCGTCTTGCCATCCGTCAGCCACTGACGCGGCGTCGAGAACGCGAGCTCGAGACCCTTCGGCGCGTCGTCCGGGCCGCGTGTCTCGTGCACGAGCAGCAGGCGAAGGTTCTCGAGGAACGCCGCGTTCGCGCCGCTGTTCGGCGGCTGGTACATCGTGCGATAGAGCTTGCCGTGCAGCGGCGTCACGCTCTCGCTCTCGCCCGAGACGAACGTGTCGGGCGTCATCGCCGCGCCGAGCATCCCGTACAGCGAGAGGACGAGCTGGTCCGGCTTCTCGGCGTCGGCGAGGAAGCGGTCGACGTTGACGCCGTAGACCTGGTCGATCCCGGAGGTCGGCTTCGGCGGGTACTGGCCGTAGAGCCGCGTCGCGCCGGCGCGCACGAGACCGAGCATGCGCCCGCCGTGCGCGAGCAGATAGTGCAGCACGCCTTCGGCGATGCGCCCGTGCGGCGGGAACAGCCCCGACGCGAGCGCGTACGGCATCACCAGGTTCCAGTACGTCCCGGAGCGCGAGAGCGCGAGGTTCGGATACGGACGCTCGCCGGCGAGCAGCGCCGCCGGGACGAACACCGAGCCGTCGCCTGCGCGCACCTCCGACCGCCGCACCGCCCTGAGCAGGCCGGCGTGGAGCTTCGCGGCGAGCGCCCGACACCTGGCGGCGAGCTGCGGGTGCCCCGTCACCGACCACACGCGTCCGAGCTCGGCCAGCCCTTCCCACGTCACCGCCTGACCGTGCAAGGCGTAGACCTCGCGCGCGACGTCGGACGAGAACGGCTCGCGGTCGAGCAGCCCGTTCCGGCTGACGGCGAGCTCCCGGCCGATCGCATGGACGATCCGTGCCAGGTGCGGCGTCTCCGCATCGAGGAACGTGCGGTCGCGCGCGAGCCGGTACAGCTCTGCATGCGCGACCATCAGCTCACCCGCGCGCCAGTTCGTGAAGCGCAGCGGCAGCCGCTTCAAGGCGAAGCGGAGGATCGTCTCGGCGACGTCGGGGCGCCCGTACTCGGCCATCACGCGCGCAGCGTCGGCCGCTTCGGCGAACGAGAGCTCCTCGTACGAGTTGCCCGCGCTGTACCGCCAGGTGAGCAGCAGTTGCTGCACCAGCACCGCCTGCTCCGCGTCGACGACCTGCTGGTCGGGGACGTCGTAGACGGTGCCCTCCCCGAGACGCGACTGCCAGTAGTCGGCGACGTCGTCCCGCGCCGTGTCGTACGTACGCTCGGTCACCTGCAGCGTCCGTCCGTCGTTCGGTCCGCTCGGCACGGCCACGTACACGTCGCTCGCGGTTCCGGCGGAGACGTCGAACCGAACGACGCGGCCCTGAGCCGCCGCCTCACCGCCCCAGGCAAAGCGAGTCGACCCGTGCTGGAGCAGCTGGTTGCCCTTCGGCGCGAGCGGGCCGGGTGAGAGCACGAACCGGACGACCGCGTCGGACGTCGAGGCGGTCGCGTCGACGTGCAGGTGCACGTAGCTGAGCGAGATCGTCCCGAAGGCACGGCCGACGAACGACTCCTGGTCGTATCGCGTCCCGGCAGCGTCCGTGTACGACGTCTCGAGGATCGGCAGGTAGCCCTCGGCGAGCGTGGCCGTCGTGAGCCTGGCAAGGCACGAGCCGTAGCGCTCCGTGCCCTTCGGGCCTACGTCGACGGTGACGCTCGGCCCGCCGACCCGGCGCGTGATGATCTCGCTGCCGTCGGCGACGTGGAGCGCGAACGGCCGGCTTCCATCGACGTTGAACGGATACGCGAACGGCAGGTAGTAGACGCCGGAGTCGGTGAGCTTCTTGCCGCGGGCGCCGGCCGCGTAGAGGAGTGGCGCGAGGACGTTCTTCGTGCGGTTGTACGTCGGGCCGCCGCGGGCATGGAGCAGGCGGCGGCCGAAGACGTCGGTGCGTGCGCGCAGCGCGGAGCGGACCTTGCCCGCGTACGCAGGCGACGCAAGCGGACCGGCGCACGCCGACCGTGCGGCTGCACCGCGGGCAGCGCCCCCGGTGGCCGCCAGCAGCGCGACCGCGCCGGCCAGCGCGGCGAGCGACAGAAAAAGGACGTCCGGACCGGTGCTACCGCGTCGCGAACGTCCCTGTGCCCCAACCTTAGGACGTGTCCGCACGCCGGGCAAGCAGCGCCATACCGGCGCCCGCCGAGAAGTTCGCTACGTGCGAGAAGCCCCGTCGCTCGAGCTCTGCCTGCACCCGTTCGAGCGGCACCCAGATCGGCGTCTGTGGACCGCGGGAGAACGCCACCGCGACGTGACCGCCCGGCGCCGTCACCCGCGCCAGCTCGTCGAAGAACGGGATCATGTTCAGCTGGGTGACGAGGTCGAACGCCGCGTCGCCGAACGGCAGCGCCGACGCGTCGGCGACCTCGTAGCGCTGGCCCTCACCGGTCGCCCGCGATCTCGCCTCGAGGATCATCGGCTCCGACGCATCGACCCCGGTCACCGCTGCGTCCGGAAACCGCCGCGCGATCGCACGCGCCCCGGCCCCGGTGCCCGTGCCGACGTCGAGCGCGTTCGCCGGGTCGCCCGGCACCTCCTCGAGCGCGGCCTCGAGCGGCGCCACGTGTTGCGGCGACACGCGCTTCTCCTCCCAGTCGGAGGCGATCCCGTCGAACATCCACACCACCGGACGGCGCAGGACCCGCCACGACCCCGGACGGGCGGTGACCGCGCGCGTGGCCAATCGCGCGAAGCGCTGCCGCAGGCGCGTGTCGATCACGTGCGCGCGATCCTCAGCTCGTCGCCGGCCGAGACTCCGGTGAGACGCGCCGCGTTGCCCTGGCTGATCGCGAGCGTCATCAATCCGGAGGAGTCCTCGTAGAAGATCAGCTCGCCGGCCGGAGCGTCCGCGAACGTGCCGGCGACGACGGCGAAGTAGCGATCGAGCTGAAGGCGCACCTCGACGCGCGCGCCCTCCTCGCAGTCGAGCGCGTCGATCTCGGCACGCCGCACGTTGGTCGCGACGTTGCCGAAGCGGTCGACGATCAGCACCGTCGCGTGCACCTGGGTGCGGCCGACCTCGGGCCGCGGCAACTCGAGCCGGACGAGGCTCCCGGAGTCCACCCGCGGACCGAGCTCGTCGACCGGCACACCGCAGGCGAGGTGCGCGGCCGCCGGGGCAAAGATGTCGCGCGCATGGAAGGTGCGCGAGACCTCGGGCAGCCGGTAGCGCGGATCTGCGAGCTCGTGCACCGCCTCGATCCCGAGCTCGTCGGCGGCGAGCGGCAGGAGGCCGTTGTCGGGGCCGACGAACATCCGGCCGCCGCGCGTCGCGATCGCCACGGCGCGGCGGTTGCCGCCGACGTCCGGATCGACGACCGCGAGGTGGACGCCGACCGGCGTGTGCCGAATCGCGTTACGCAGAACGAGCGCGCCCTGCAGGACCGCCTGGGGCTCGATCCCGTGCGTGAGGTCGATCACCCGGGCATCCGGCGCGATCGTCGCGATCACGCCGTGACACGTGCCGACGAAGTCGTCCTGCAGGCCGAAGTCGGTGAGGAAGGTGATGGTCGGCATCCGGTCAGGAGGACTCCATCAGATCGCGGACGGCTGCGACGAGGCCTTCGACGTCGTGCGTCGCGGCCTCCCGCACCACGTCGAGCCCGGCCGCGCGCGCTGCGCGCGACGTCTCCGGGCCGATCGTGACCGCCGGAGCACCCCCGCCGGCGTCGCCGTACGCGCGCGCGGCGGAGCCCGACGCCAGCACGACGACGTCACCGGCCGGCAGCTCGGGCCGGAGCAGCCGCGTGCGGTAGAGCGGGACGAAGTCGGCGCCGAGCTGCTCGACCGGGCCCGGCCCCGCCCCTTCCGCAGCGGCGAACAGGACGCGCCCGGCGGGGCGCGGCAGCTCCGCGAGCAGCCCCTGCTGCGAGGCGACCGTCGGAACGAACGCCGCCTCCAGCCCCGCCGCGCACAGCGCCTCGGCCGTTGCCGGGCCGACCGCGGCGATTCGCGGCAGGTCCCGTCCACGCCGTGCGAGCTCGGCCGCGCCGTTCGCGCTCGTCACGATCACCCAGTCGTACGCGGCGCCGTCGATCGGCTCGTCGGAGACCGCTTCGATCTCGATCAACGGGCACTCGGCGACGTCCGCCCCCAACGCGCGCAAGCCTGCGACGAGCTGCGCCGCCTGCCCCCGCGGCCGGGTGACGATCACCCTCATCGCACGGCGGCGGTGAGCTCGAGCAGCTCGCGCGCGAGGGCGACGGGATCGTCGCCCGAGCGGCGGTGCAGCCAGCCTCCGTTCTCGTCGGCGACCAGCGCCTGCAGCGCGCGGCCGTCGTGGTGCGCCGCGACCGGCGCGAGGCAGCCGGCGCCGATCTCGGCCACGCACGCGCGCTCGGCCTCCACACGGCGCCGCGTCTCGGCATGGTCGGCGCTCGCCACGAGCGCTTCCTCGCCGGCTCGGACCTGCAGCGCGAGCGCGCCCTGTCCCGCCTCGGGCAGCATGCGCTCGGGGTCGAGGCGCAGCCCGATCTCGCCCGCGAGCCCGAGCCGGTCGAGCCCGCACGCGGCGAGCACGATCGCGTCCAGCTTGCGCTCCCGCAGCTTGCGCAGCCGGGTGTCGACGTTCCCGCGCAGCGGCTCGACGGTGAGCGTCGGCTCCGCGGCGAGCAGCTGGGCGCGCCGGCGCGCCGACGCGGTGCCGATGCGCATGCCGGGCGAGACGGCGCCGGCGCCGACGAGCGCGTCGCGGGGATCGTCGCGCTCCAGGTACGCGCCGACGGCCAGGCCGCGCGCATCCTCGCTCGTCATGTCCTTCGCCGAGTGCACCGCGACGTCGATGCGGCCGGCGAGCAGTGCCTCCTCGAGCTCCTTCACGAACACACCACGCGCGCCGATCTCGCCGAACGGCTTGCTGCGGTCGCGGTCGCCCGACGTCGTGATCGGCACGAACGCGATCTCCACCCCCGGGCGGCGCAGCATCCCCGCGGCCTGCTCGGCCTGGGTGAGCGCGAGCCTAGAGCCGCGAGACCCGACGCGGACGAGCACAGATCGACCTCGAGACACGCGCGCTGCGCCCGCAGGCGAGCGGGCCGCGCCGGACGCGGAGAAACGCCGACGGCGCCACCACCGGAAGCGGCCGCTCGATCCGCCTCTGGTCGTCGTCGCTCACCGGTCGTCCTCGTCGAGCCCGAAGAGATGACGGACCGTATCGGCGTAGAGCGCACCGTCGGCGCCGACCGCAGCCTCCTTCATGCGAACGGTCGGCAGGTGCAGCAGCTTGTTGACGATCTGCGAGGTGACGGTGTCGAGCTTCGTCCGCTCGTCGTCGCTGAGACGGCCGTCGACCTTCGCAAGCTCGGCCACCCTGATCGCCTCGGCGCGCGCCCGGAGGGACGCGATCGCGGGGACGACGTCGAGCGACGCGCGCCACGACCGGAACCGCTCGACCTCGTCGACGGCGAGCGCCTCCGCGCGCTCGGCCTCGGCACGACGGCCGGCCAGAGTCTCGGCGACGACCGCCTCGAGGTCGTCGATGTCGTAGAGGAAGCAGCCGTCGAGCTGCGCGACGGCCGGATCGAGGTCGCGCGGGACCGCGATGTCGATGAAGAAGAGCGGGCGGTGGCGCTTCGACGGGACGTCGCCGGCGCGGAGCACGAACCCGGGGGCGCCCGTCGAGGAGACGACCACGTCGACGTCGGCGAGCGCCTCGGCCGGGGACGCGAGCGGCACCCCCTGCCCGCCGAAGCGGTCGGCGAGCCCACGCGCGGCGTCGAGCGAGCGATTCGCGACGTACGCGATCACGGCGCCGCGGGACGCGAGGTTCGAGGCGGCGAGCTCCCCGATGCGCCCGGCGCCGATCAGGAGCACGCGGCGGCCCTCCAGGTCGCCGAAGACCTGCGCCGCGAGCGCGGCCGCCGCCGACGAGACCGACGCGGGGCTCTCGCCGATCGCCGTCTCGCTGCGGACGCGCTTGCCCAGCGCCAGCGCCTGGCGGAAGACCCGGTCGAGCAGCGGGCCCGGCTCGGCGGCCTCGAACGCCCCGCGCACCTGGCCGAGGATCTCGCCCTCGCCGGGGACGAGGGAGTCGAGGCCGGCGGCAACGCGGAAGAGGTGAAGCGCCGCGTCGTCGTCGTGGAGGCGGTAGAGCACGTCGTCGAGGGGCTTTCCGGCCAGCGCGGTGAGGGCCGCCGCCGCGTCGTCCTCGTGGCCGCTGCCGAGGTACAGCTCGGTACGGTTGCACGTCGAGAGGCAGACGGCCGAGCCGAGCGAGCGGGCGAGCATCGCTGCGCGGTCGGGGTCGAGCGCGACGCGCTCGCGCAGCTCGACCGGCGCGACGTGATGCGAGAGGCCGACGAGCGAGAGCGCGGTCACGCGAAGTGCCCTCCGGCGAGCGCAAGGCGCGACACGACGACGAGCGCGAACCCGACCAGTGCCACGTAGGCAGCGCGGCGGCCGACCGGCCGCGCGACGAGAAAGCCGCCGTACAGCAGCCAGGTGCCGACGGTCAGCCATTCGAGCGGATCGGTCGAGTCGCCCTGCTGGCGGAGCCGGACGAGCCCGGCGGCGAGACCGAGGGTGAGGAGCGGCAGCGAGAGCACGATCGTGCGCTGCGTCAGCCGCTCGAGCGCCTGCAGCGGCGGCAGGCGTAGGCGCAGGATGTCGGGTGCGCGGCGCTTCAGTCGCCGCTCCTCCCACAGGTAGAGACCGGCCAGCCCCGCGGCGAGCGTGAAGCCGGCGAACGCGGCGAGGACGAAGCCGACGTGGAGCACGAGGAACAGGTTCGGGAAGCGCGCGCCGCCGCTCGGGCCGAAGCCGCCGCCGAGCCTCGCGACGACGAAGAGGAGAGCCGCCGGCGGCATCACGGCGAGCCCGAGCAGGCGGAAGCGGGGGCGGCAGCCCCAGATCAGGTACGTGGTGACGACCAGCCAGACGAAGAGGTTCAACGAGCCGGCGAAGGTCGCCCACGGGAACCCGTCGGAGCGACGGGCCTGTGCGACGAGCAGGGCGGTCTGCGCGAGCCAGCCCACGCGCACGCCCCACGTCGCGGCACGCGACGTGCGCGGTGACGCGTAGGCGAACGCCGCCTCGCCGTAGCCGATCAGCGCCGGCCAGAAGAGCGCCTCAACCATCACCCTGCTCCTTGACGAGCTCGACGAGGCGCGCGACCTCGCGCTGGAGGCGCTGCAGCTTCGACGCGATGATCACGACATAGGCGAGAACCGCGACGAACACCACCAGATACGCGGCCGCGGTGTATTTCTCGGACGGCGTCACGACCCGCGCTCCGCCGCGGTCACGACCGGCGCCTGTGCTCGCGGGCCGCCTCGCGGCCTACGGCTTCCCAGCAACTCGCGGAGCTCGCGCAGCGAGGCGTCGAGCCGCTTCCCTGCAAGCTCGATCGAGTAGAGCGTCACGAACAGCGAGAGCATCGCGAGCAGGCAGACGCAGAAGGTGAGGAACTGCGAGTGCGTCATCTGCGGGCCGTGCGACGAGAACACGACCGGATGGATGAAGTCGTGCGAGAGGCGGATCGCGAGGAACGACACGGGCACGAGCACGATGCCGAAGAGCGCGTAGACGGCGCACATGTTCGCGCGCTGCAGTCCCGGCTCGACCGAGTAGCGGAGCATGAAGTACGCGCAGTAGAAGAGGAAGAGGACGAGGAACAGCACGAGCTGATCGGAGCTCCACGACCACCAGACGCCCCAGGAGATCCGCGCCCAGAGCGAACCGGTGATGAGCGTCAGGGCGCCGAAGATCACGCCCTGGTGGATGGCGACGTAGCTCTCGAGGTCGGCGGCCGGGTCCCGCCTCCACAGGTGCCGGAGCGCTTTCCAGGCACCCCAGCCGAAGCAGGCGTACGCCGTGAAGGCGAGCGGCACGTGGAAGTAGAAGATGCGCTGGGAGAGCCCCTGGTTCGCGTCCGTCGGCGCATAGAAGAAGGCCAGCGCGATCGCGACCGCGAACAGCACGACGCACCCGCCGGCGACCACGGGCAGGCGTGAAACTGCGGCTCTCACGGGGGGAATCGTAGACTCAACCGCCGGGCCTGCCCGCGGGTCAGGCCTCGACGACGACGTACTCGAACGTCGCCCACGCGAGCACCGCGAACAGCACGTCGTAGAGCGCGAGGAACCAGAGGAACCCGCCGACCCCGCCGACCACGATCGGGATCGCCGCCGGCAGGAACAGGAGCGGCAGCAGCAGCTCGCGGGCCCGTCCCGCCACCGCCATCGCCCCGAACAGGGTCCCGACCGTGCAGATGCCGAGATCGGCCAGCACGACCGCGGCGATCGTCCGGCCGTCGACGCCCGAGAAGAAGGCGGAGAACGCCGGCAGGGCGACGAGCTCTGCGCAGACGAGGAAGGCGAGCACCGAGATCGCCTTCGCCAGCCAGATCGCGCTGCGGTCGCACGGGGCGAGCACGAGCGCGTCGAACATGCCCTGCTCGCGTTCGGCGACGAACGCGCGCGTGAGGCCGAGCAGGGCGGTGAGCACGAGCGCCGACCACAGCAGCCCGAGCGCGGTCGCGTCGCTGCTGCCGTGCGGCAGCGCGAAGTGGAAGATCGTGAGCGTCGCGACGACGAACAGCAGCATCGCCGGCAGGGTCTCTTTCGCCCGCAGCTCGAGCAGCAGGTCCTTCCGCGCCAGCGCCGAGACATCGCGCACATACCTCACGCGAACGCGAGCCTCCCGGTGGCGAGCCGCTCGACGCGAGCCGGGTCGTGCGTCGCGACGACGCACGCGCGGTTGCCCTCCGCGAGCAGCGCGTCGAGCAGCGCGGCGCCGTTCTCGTCGAGCGCGTTGAACGGCTCGTCGAGCAGCAGCACGGACGGCTCGTGCAGGAGCACACGGCACAGGCCGAGCCGCTGCTGCATCCCGCGCGAGAACGACGAGACGCGCTCGTGGCGCACCTCCCAGAGCCCGAAGCGCTCGAGCAACATCCCGACCCGCTCGCCGCGCTCGGGGATGCGATAGAGCCGGGCGAACAGTTGCAGGTTCTCGAGCGGCGTCAGCTCGCGATAGACGAGCGGCTCGTGCGCCAGGTAGCCGAGCGACTCGCGCGGCGGCAGCTCGAGCTCGCCGGCCGTCGGCGCCGCGAGCCCCGCCAGCACGCGCAGCAGCGTCGTCTTCCCCGACCCGTTCGGCCCGGTGACGACGAGGAAGTCGTGCGCGCCCACGTCGACGTCGACGCCCGCGAGCACACGGCGGTCGCCGTAGCGCTTCACGAGCCCGCGCGCGCGAATCACGTGCGGTAGACCTCGGCGGCGGCGCGATGGAAGCCCTCTGGCGCACCCGCCGCGGCGAACGTGTCGGCGATCTCCTCCATCTCGGCGATCCACCGCCAGCCCTTCTCGGCGGCCGACCGCTCGGCCGCGGCGAGGCGGCCCGGCAGCTCGGGCGCCGACTCGCGCCACTCGGCCTGGAGGTCGTCCCAGACCCCCGTCGCGCGCGCGACGTCCCGGATCGCGAGCAGCAGCGCTGCCGTTCCCTTCGTCCACGCCGCGTACACCATCTTCATCGCCGACGCGTCGCCGACGATGCGCGTGCCGAGAAGGCTGCCGTCGAACAGGGCCGCGACCGCCGGCGCCTCGTCCCCCGACAGGTACAGCCGCGCCGCGCCAGGCTCCCGCGGGGGCGAGCCGACGATCCCGCCGTCGACGAAGCGCGGATGGAACGCGGCGACTTCGAGCGCCGTCGCGGGCGAGATCGCGTTCGCGTCGACGTAGAGCCCGGCAAAGCCCTCGACCATCGCCGCGACCTCGACCGCCGCATGCGGCGGGCAGACGGAGAGCAGCACCTCGCTCTCGTCGGCGACCGCTGCGACGGTGCCGGCGTCGCGGAAGCGGCGTGCACGCTCGCGGGTCGAGGCGCTCCGCCCCGCCGAGGCCCAGAGCACCTGGTGCCCGCCCTCGCAGAGTGCGTCTCCGATCGCGGCGCCCATCGCGCCCGGATGGATGAGGCCGACGATCACAGCACGTCGGCGAGCACGAACACGAAGAACGCCAGCGAGATCACGCCGTTCATCGTGAAGAACGCCGTGTCGAGCCGCCGCAGGTCGCCTGGACGGACCAGCGAGTGCTCGTACGCGAGCAGACCGCCGACGCACGCGACGCCGGCCCAGTAGAGGAAGCCGACGTCGAGCCCGAGGCCGACGGCGATCAGCAGCACGACCGTCAGCACGTGGAGGGCGCGGGCGCCGAGGAAGGCGCCCGTCTCGCCGAAGCGCGTCGCCCACGAATGCAGGCCCTGCTCCTGGTCGACGTCGACGTCGAAGAGGGAGTAGAAGAGGTCGAACCCTGCGACCCACGCCCCGACCGCCGCGCCGAGCGCCCACGCCTGCCAGGCGAGATCGCCGCGCACGGCCGCCCACGCGCCGACCGGAGCGAGGCCGTCGACGGCGCCGAGCCACAAGTGGCACAGCCACGTGAAGCGCTTCAGGTACGGGTAGACGACGAACATCACCACGGGGATCGGCGCGAGCGGCCGCACGAACGGGTCGAGTTGCCAGACCGCGCCCAGGTAGACGGCGAGCGAGACGAGGCAGAACGCGACGACAGCCGCGGTCGAGAGCGCGCCCGACGGCAGCTCCCGGCCGGCCGTCCGTGGGTTCGCGGCGTCGATGCGCGCGTCGATCAGCCGGTTCAGCGCCATCGCGAGCGAGCGGGCGCCGACCATCGCGATGGTGATCCAGAGCAGGTCGTGGCCGGACGGGATGCCGCCGACCGCGAGCACCGCGCCGACGTAGGCGAACGGCAGGGCGAAGATCGTGTGCTCGAACTTGACGAGCCGGTAGTAGAGGCGCGCCGCGCCCATCAGGTCTGCCTGTGGTCGGTCGGCACGTCGGCCACGAGTGCCACCGCGTGCGGGAGCGCCTCCCGGAGCAGCACGTATCCGTCGCGCGCACCGCCCGGCGAGCCCGGCAGGTTGACCACGAGCGTGCGGCCGACCACCCCGGCGGTCCCCCGCGACAGCAGCCCGTGCGGCGTCTTCGCCGACGCATCGGCGCGCAGTGCCTCGCCGATGCCGGGGACCTCGCGCTCGATCACCGTGCGCGTCGCCTCCGGTGTCACGTCGCGGGGCGCGACGCCCGTCCCGCCGGTCGTCAGCACAACGCTCGCCCCGTGTGCGAGCTCCTCGATCGCGGCCGCGATCTGGTCGGCCTCGTCGGGAACGACGCGACGGTCGACGTCGAAGCCGTCGGCGCGGAGGCGCTGCTCGAGCTCGTCGCCGCTCGTGTCGGCGGCCTCGCCGCGCGACACGCGGTCGGACACGGTGAGCACGCCGGCTCTCACGACTTCACCTTCTCGACGAGCTCGACCGTCAGCGTCATCGACTTGTCGACCGCCTTCGCCATGTCGTAGACCGTGAGCGCAGCGACCGAGGCCGCCGTGAGCGCCTCCATCTCGACGCCGGTGCGAGCCGTGGTCGCCGCCTCGGCGCGAATCTCGACGCCGCCCTCGACGATCTCCAGCGCGACGTCGACATGCGAGAGCGGCAGCGGGTGGCACAGCGGGATCAGCTCGGCCGTCCGCTTCGCCGCCATGATCCCGGCGAGCTGGGCGGTCACGAGGGCGTCGCCCTTCGGGAGCGTCCGCAGCCTCGCCGCGGCGGACGTCGCCACGAATGCGCGGGCGACCGCTCGGCGCTGCACCTCGGGCTTGGCGCCGACGTCGACCATGTGCACGGCGCCGGTCTCGTCGACGTGGGAGAGCTCGCTCACCGGCGACAGGTTACGCCGACGCGACGTCCAGGTCGGCGAGCAGTCCGTCGATCCAGTGGGCGAGGTCGTGCGTCCGGACCTGCGCAGCGAGCCCGGCGGCGCGCCGCTCGCGCTCCGCCGCGTCCATCGACAGCGCTTCGTGCATCGCCTCGGCCTGCCCGAGCACGTCGAACGGGCTCACCGTCACCGCCCACTCCCGCAGCTCCTCGTGCGCGCCGGCGTTCTCCGAGAGCACGAGCACGCCGCCGCTCCGGTTGACGAGCGGCCCTTCCTTCGCGACCAGGTTGAGGCCGTCGAAGACGGGGTTGACGAGCAGGACGTCGTACTGCGCGTACGCAGCGACCGAGAGCGGAAAGTCGTCGCCGATGCGCAGGTCGACCGGCCGGTAGCCCTCGCCGCCAAAGCGGGCGTTCACGGCCTCGGCCTCCCGCTCGAGGGCCTCCCGGTAGTCGACGTACTCCTGCACGTCCTCGCGTGACGGGTCGAGCAGCGCAAGCATGGTCACGCGCCCTCGCCACTCGCCGTGCCGCTCGAGCAGCAGCGCGAAGGCGTTGAAGCCGCGGACGATGTTCTTCGACGGATCGACGCGATCCACACGCACGACCAACCGCTCGCGCCGGGCGGCGCGAACCTTCGCGCCGCGCTCGACCACGTCGGCGTCGGCCGCGTGCGCCTCGAACTCGGCGCAGTCCACGGAGATCGGGCGGGCGGTGAGCGCCGTCGCGCGGCCGCGATGGACGACCCGCCCCGGCGCGTCGTGCTCGGCATCGAGGACCGCGGCTGCGCTCGCAGCGAAGTTGCGGCACCAGCGATGCGTGTGGAAGCCGACGAGGTCGTTCGCCAGCAGGCCGTCGTGCACGGCACGGCGCTGGGCTTCGGGCAGCACCGTCCAGCCCTCCGCCTGCGGCCACGGGATGTGCACGAAGTGCGCGAGCAGCGCATCCGGCCGGGCGTTGCGCACGAGCCGCGGCGCGAGGTACAGGTGGTAGTCCTGGAAGAAGACGGCGGCGCCCGGGTCGTTGTCCCACTCGGCAACGGCTGCATGCGCGAACGCGCTGTTCACGGATTCGTACGCGTGCCACGCGTCGACGAAGGACTGGTCGAGCGCGGGCTCGCGCGCGAGCCCGTACAGCGCGTGCTGAACAAACCACAGCAGCGGGTTCGAGACGACGTTGTAGAAGCCGTCGTACGCGTCGAGCTCGTGCGCGAGCAGCACGAGCCTGCACGTCGCTCCCTCGGCGAGCTCGACGTCGATCGCGCCTGCGCTCTCGGCGGCGACGCGGCGGTCCTCGTCGCCGATCGCGCTCGCGATCCACGTTACTTCGTGGCGCGCGAGCAGCCCGCGGAGCGCGGTCGCGAGCCCGCCTGCACCGCGCCGCATCACGCGCGCCCCGTCGTCGTCCCGGCCGTACGACACCGGGCCGCGGTTCGAGACGACGATGAGCGCGCGCTCGCTCAGCTC
>DATBIC010000163.1:0-16663 GCA_036557145.1 Gaiellaceae bacterium | reverse complement strand
TCCGTGAAGGGCGGCGCCGCGAAGGCGACGAGCTCCATCGCCGCCTCGAAGCGCACGAGCGCGTCGGCGAGGCCGTGGGGCGAGCTGCAGAGCTCGGCGGCGAGCCGGTCGGCGTCGTACTCGCGCCGCGGGGAGAGCAGCAGGTGCACCACCGCCGCCGCGACCGGCGCCAGCACGAAGAGCAGCGTCCGCTGCAGGAAGCCGCCGAGGCGGGAGAGGTCGACGATCGAGCCGGCGACGATCACGGCGATCGTCTGGACGAGCACGTCGCGCTGGCGGAGGTGCGCGATCTCGTGCGCGACCACTCCCTCGAGCTCGGCCGGCGACGCGACGCCGAGGAGCCCGACCGAGACCGCGAGCGCGGAGCCGCCGCCGGCGCCGCGGCCGGCCGACAGCGCGCGCGGATAGCCGTCGCGGAGCACGTAGAGCTTGGGCTTGATCACGCCCGCGCGCACGGAGAGCGTCTCGACCGTCGAGTGGAGCCCGGGCGCCTCGCCCTGGAGCAGCTCGCGCGCACCGACCATTCCCATCACGATCCGCTCCGCGTACCAGTAGAGCGCACCGGAGACCAGCACCGCCGAGCCGACGAACAGCAGCAGCAGGCGGTAGTCGCCGAGCGCCCACCCGGCGAGCCCGAACGCGCCCGCGAAGACGACGAAGCACGCCCAGGCCTTCAGCACGTTCCGCGCGACGATCAGCCGGCGCCCCACGGGGGCCTACCCGTCGTCGTCCGTGTCGCCGTCGTCCTCGGCGAGGGCGCGCGGCGGCCAGTCCGGCTCCGGTGCGTCGCACCGGCTCGAGCAGTGCAGGGAGGCGACGTTCTGCAATGGGATGAGGATGTGGCCGTTGAGCTCGACGTGTGCGACGTCTTCGACGTAGCAGTACGCCGTGAGCACGCCGTCCTGGTACTCCCCGCCGAAGAGGGCGATCTCGACCTGCTCGCCCTTGTACTTGTTCGTGTAGTCCTCCACCCGAGCGCTCCCCGTGGAACCTATCCGATCCCCGCCTCGAACCGGTCCTCCTCGAAGTGAAGCTCGAGCACTCCGCAATTTGCGATCGGGTGCAGCGGCTCGTCGCTGACGTGCGTCCGCAGCGCCCGCATCGTCCCGCCGTGGGAGACGAGCAGGATCCGGTCGCTCGGATGGGCGCGCGCAATCCGCTCGGCGGCCGCCAGGACACGCGCCGTGTGCTCCTCGCGGCTCTCGCCGCCGGGCCGCTCGCCGTTCGGGAACCGCTGCTCGACCTCGGCCCGGGTGAGCCCCGACCAGGCTCCGACGTTCACCTCGCGCAGCCCCGGCTCGATCACGACCTCGACGCCGTGCGGGGCGGCGACGATCTCGGCCGTCTCGCGGGCCCGCAAGAGGTCGCTGGAGTAGACGGCATCGAACGGTGTCGCGCGAAGCTGCTCCGCCAGCTCCCGCGCCTGCGCCCGGCCCGTGTCGTTGAGCGGCGGGTCGGCCCACCCCTGGTAGCGGCCGACGCGGTTCCATTCGGTCTCGCCGTGGCGCGCGAGGAGGATCGTCGTCATCGCCGCTAACGTAGCGCCGCGATGGATCTCGGCCTCGGCGAAAAGGTCTGCGTCGTCACCGGCTCGACCTCCGGGATCGGGCTCGAGGTAGCGCGCCAGCTGCAGGACGAGGGCGCGCGGGTCGTCACGTCGGGCCGGCGCGCCGAGGGGATCGGCGAGCTGCACGTCGCGGCCGATCTCTCGCTGCCCGGCGAGCCGGAGCGGGTCGTCGTCGCGGCGCACGCCCACTTCGGGCAGCTCGACTGCCTCGTCAACAACGTGGGCGGGACCGCGATTCGCCGGCTCGACGAACTGACGGACGACGACTGGCAGCGTTCGTTCGAGCTCAACCTGATGAGCGCGGTGCGCGCGACGCGCGCAGCAGTGCCGCTGATGACCGGACGAGGCGGGACGATCGTCAACGTCTCGTCGACGTCGGGCAAGCGGCCGTCCGCGACGCTCCCCGAATACTCGGTGATGAAGGCCGGGCTGCTGTCGTTCTCGCGCCTCGTCGCCGACGTGCACGGGAAGGACGGCATCCGCTGCAACGCGGTGACGCCCGGTCCGACCGCGAGCGAGGCGTGGCTCGGCCCGGGCGGCCTTGCCGAGCAGCAGGGCGACCGCGACGAGGTGCTCGCGCGGGTCGCCGCCGGCCGGCCGCTCGGCCGCTTCGGCGAGCCCGAGGAGATCGCCGCGGTCGTCGTCTTCCTGTGCTCGGAGCGCGCGTCGAACGTCACCGGGGCGGCCTGGAGCGCCGACGGCGGAACCGTCCCGGTCATCATCTAGCCTGGTTTCGATGCCCGAGGTCGCCGGGACGGTCGCCGATGCCTTCGCGTCCCGGATCCGGGAGGCCGAAGACCGCGCATTGTCCCCGCTCGCCGTGCGCTCGTACGACACGCTCGGCCGCGAGCGCGGCGACGAGGAGGAGTGCAGCCTGCGGACCCCGTTCCAGCGCGACCGCGACCGCATCCTCCACTCGAAGCCGTTCCGCCGGCTGAAGGGGAAGACGCAGGTCTTCATCGACCCGGCCGGCGACCACTATCGGACGCGGATGACGCACACGCTCGAGACCACCGGCATCGCCCGCGTCGTCGCCCGCGCCCTGCGGCTGAACGAGGATCTCACCGAGGCGATCGGGCTCGGGCACGACATGGGCCACCCGGCGTTCGGCCACGCCGGCGAGGCGGCGCTCGACGCCCTGATCGAAGGCGGCTTCCGGCACAACGAGCAGTCGGCGAGGATCGCAGTGGAGCTCAACCTCACCCACGAGGTCGTCGACGGCATCCTCACGCACACCGGGGCGCAGGAGCCGCAGACGCTCGAGGGCAAGATCGTGCGCATCGTCGACCGCGTCGCGTACATCAACCACGACATCGACGACGCGATCCGCTACGGGATGCTCGAGGAGGACGACCTGCCGCAGGCGGAGATCGCGATCCTCGGGCCGACGGGCGCGAAGCGCATCGACACGCTCGTGCACGACCTCGTCGAGCAGTCTGCGCGGGTGGACGACATCGTGCAGAGCGACGAGATCGGCGGCGCGATGCTCGCCCTCCGTGCGTTCATGTTCGAGCGCGTGTACCTCGGGCCCGAGACGCGGCCCGAGCACGAGCGCGCGCACGCGACGATCAAGCGCATCGTGACGCACCTGCGCGGGCGAGGTGACTCCGAGGAGGCGATCGTCGAGTTCGTCGCCGGCATGACCGACCGTTTCGCACTGTCGTACGCTGCGGGCCTCGACTGATGGCGCGGCTGAAGGACACGACGGTGGAGGCGGTCAAGGAGAAGGCCGACTTCGTCCAGCTCGTCGAGGCGCGTACGCAGCTGCGGCGCGGCGGTGCGAACGGCCGGTACATGGGCCGGTGCCCCTTCCACGAGGAGAAGACGCCGTCGTTCTCGGTCAACGGGATCGACAAGTGGTACTACTGCTTCGGCTGCGGCGCCAAGGGCGATCTGATCACCTTCGTGCGCGAGACGGAGGGGCTCGACTTCACGGGGGCGATCGAATGGCTCGCCGACCGCTTCGGGGTGCCGGTGGAGTACGAGGAGAGCACGCCGGCGCAGGACGCTGCACGCCGGCGCCGTGACCGGCTGTTCGCGCTGCTCGACCAGGCGGCGACGTACTACGCGCGAACGCTGTGGGAGACGGAGGCCGGATCGCTCGCACGCGACTACCTGACAGGGCGCGGCCTCGGCGAGGAGGTCTGCCGGGAGTTCCGCCTCGGTTTCGCGCTCGGCGGCAACGCGCTCGCGCGCAAGGCTGCGGCGGCGGGATTCACGCAAGAGGAGCTCCGTGCGGCCGGGCTGCTGCGCCGGAGCGGCGCCGATTATTTCGCGCGACGGCTGCTCTTTCCGCTCGCGGATGCGCGCGGCCGCGTCGTCGGCTTCCAGGCGCGGCGGCTGTACGACGACGACCCGCTCGCGGCCAAGTACGTCAACACACCCGAGTCGGAGCTGTTCCACAAGGGCGCAGTCGTCTACGGCCTCGATCTCGCTCGCGCTGCGATCGCCAAGGAGGACCGCGCCTGTGTCGTCGAGGGGAACACCGACGTGATCGCGCTCCGGCAGTCGGGGTTCGCGCCGGTCGTCGCGTGCATGGGCACGGCGCTGACCGACCGTCAGCTCGCTGAGCTCGGGCGGCTGACGAAGCGCCTCTGGCTCGCGTTCGACGGTGACGCCGCCGGCGAGTCGGCGACGCTGCGCGGCATGGAGCTCGCTGTCGGCCAGGGCTTCGACGTGCGCGTCGTCGCGCTGCCGCCGGGCATCGACCCGGCCGACGATCCGAGTGGCTTCGAGCAGCGGCTGGGCCTCGCCGAGCCGTACCTGCTGTATCGCGTCCGCATCGAGATCGACCGCGCCGAGACGCGCGAGGCCGCGTTCAGGACGGTGCGCGGGCTGCTCGACGACGCCTCCGATTCACCCGAACGGCAGGACGCGTGGCGGCACGCCAACGACAAGCTCGGCATGACGCTGCAGCTGCGTGCAGCCGGGTCGGCCGCGCGTGCGGCGGCACCGGTGTCGCGCCGCGTCCTCGACGCGGGCACGAAGCTCGAGCGGAGCGCGCTCGCAGGCGCGCTGCGCCACCCGGGCCTGCAGCCGCTGCTCGCCGAGCTCGGCGAGGAGCATTTCTACGACCCGCAGCATCGGGCGATCCGCAATCACCTGATCGACGGGGCCGCGCTCGACCGTGAGGGCGTCGGGCTGCTCGCCGAGCTGGACGCGTACGCCGACGCCGACGGCATCGGCGAGGCGACCGGCACCGAGCTGCTGCTGCGGCTGCGCGAGCGCCAGCTGCAGTTCGAGATCCGCACGGCCCCCGTCGAGCAGCGCGGCGAGCTCACCGAGGCGCTCGCGAAACTGCGCGAGCGGGCCGCCTCGATCTCGGCGTAGGCCGCTCAGGCCCGCGGCTACACTGTCCGCCGCCCGTTGATCCCCGGTAGCTCAATTGGCAGAGCATCCGGCTGTTAACCGGAGGGTTGTTGGTTCGAGTCCAACCCGGGGAGCTTCGCTACGTCGCTCGGTGCGGAACGTCCTCGAGCCTGATCGCCGACACCCCGAGCCAGATCATCGCAAGCACCTGCAGCAACGCGGCGACCGCGATCACCGGCCGCGACCCGAACGCGACGAACGCCGGCCCCGCGACGAGCAGCGCGGCGGGAGCGCCGATCGCCGAGGCCGTGTAGACGGCCGTGAGGACGTTCGCGCGCACGCGGACCGGCGGGCGCAGCGTGAGCATCGAATGCAGCGTCGGGTTGACGAGCCCGTTCCCGACCCCCGACAGCGCGAGAGCCGCCGCGATCGCCCAGGCCGGGACCGGCGCGGCGAGGGCGAGCAGCGGCACGGCCTGCACGAGCACGAGCGTCGCGATCGCGCGCGAGGAGATCGCGTTCCGGTTGAAGCGGTAGGCAATCGCGTTGCCGGCGACGCAGCCGCCGCCCCACGCGCCGAGAAACACGCCGACCAGGCGCGCGTTGCTGCTGTAGTGGTCGACGACCAGGACCTGCAGGCTGATGAAGATCACCTGGAAGGCCGCGTCGCCGATCGAGATCGCGCCGCTGAACGCCGCGAGCAGCCGGTCGCGCCGGAGGTACCGGAGCCCGTCGAGGAGGCGGGGCGGAGGCTCGCCGTCGCGCGCGGCGGTCGCGCCCGCGGGGACGAGGAACGTCACGAGCAGGAAGGCGAAGGCGAATGTGGCAGCGTCGATGACGAGGACGTTCGGCGCCCCGAGCAGCCCGATCAGGACGCCGGCGAGCGGCGGGCCGAGCACGAGGGTGACCCGCGTCGCTGCCTGGAAGAGTGCGTTCGCCTGGCCGACGAGGCCGGCATCCTCGCGAAGCAGCTCAGCCATCGCCACCTTCTGCGCACCGCCGTAGGGGGCGCTGAGCGCACCCAGAACGAACGTGATCGCGAGCAGCTCGGCGAAGACGAGCGAGCCGATCGCATGCAGTACGGGGATCAGCAGCATCAGCGGCGCGCGCAGGCCGTCGCATGCGAGCATCGTGCGCCGCGCGCCGAGCCGCGCGATCGCCGAGCCGGCGGGTATGCCGAAGATCACGTACGCCGTGATCTCGGACGCGACGACGTAGCTCATCTCCTTCGCGGAGCCCGTCGTCGTCAACACGAACCACGGCAGCGCGAGCGCGCTCATCTGCCCGCCCGTCGTCGAGACGACCTCGGCGGTGAGCAGCGCGCGTACCGGGAGGCTCCGCCACGCGCTTCCTGGGAGCGCTGTGCTCACGTCGCGATCCTTCCGCGAGAGACACGAACCGAATCGGGCCCGCGGGCGAACTGCGCCGACAGGTTGTTCGCCGAAGGAGGAGACATCCGATGGAGGAGCTCGAGCTCTCGCCGAGGAAGACCGACCGCTTGTCGTTCCTGCGCACGGGGGCGCTGGCGGGAGCGGGCATCGCGACGGCCGGGGCGCTGCCCGCGAGCGCGCTGGCCGCGCTGAGCGGCAAGACCGCCGCACTGACCGCCGGAGACACGGCGATCCTCGCCGGCGCCGAGATCGCCGAGGCGCTCGCGGTAACGACGTACTCGAACATCATCGACATCGCGCCGTTCTTCAAGAACCTGGAGGAGGACGACCAGGGCTACCTCAAGGCGGCCCGTCAGGAGGAGATGTCGCACTACCTGCTCGAGCAGGGCGCAGTGAAGAAGCCGTCGCCGTTCACGGCGTTCTACTACCCGAAGGGCATGTTCGCGGACGCGAAGACGACGCTGAACGTGCTCGTCACGCTCGAGGACGCGTTCATCGCGGCGTACCTCGTCGGCGTGCGCAACTTCAGCACGGCCGACCTGCGTGTCACCGCCGCGCGGATCATGGGGATCGAGAGCGACCACCGCACGCTCGCGCGGGTCGTTGCCCCCGGCGTGGCGAAGAAGGACGGCGGGCCGATCGAGAAGGTGACGGGCGTCCTCGGCAAGGCCGAGAGCGTCGACCCACCCAACAACAACGGCTACGAGCGCACCTTGAAGTGGACGAGCATCGGGCAAGCGATCACGGCGCTCACCCCGTTCGCCGACAAGGGGGCGGCCGCGAAGGCGGGCTTCGACACGACGAAGGCATACACGTTCAAGCCGTTCACGCCGACGTTGCCCACGCCGCTCGGCGCGTTCCACTCGTTCGCCGGCTGAACGGGCTGTCAGCGCGCGCCGAAGACGGCGGCGTACGCTGCGGCGAAACCGGCGATGGCCACGGTCAATGCGATCTTCAGCATGAGGCCTCCACGGCCTCACTGTGGGTCGCAGTGGCCGTGGTCGCGCCACACGATCGGCTGGTCGCGACGGGTTGAACGAGTGGGTGGCGGCGCGCTCCGGGCGCAGCCGCCACCCACGGTCGCGGTCGCCGTGCGTGCCCTCGTTCCCCCTTGCCGGCGGCTTCGCGACGCTCGCAGCTTGGCGCGCAAGGCTGCAACCGGCCCCGGACGTTCGGTTAGCTCGTGCCGGGCGAAGGCGCGGTTTGCGCCACGCGCGCGAACGCCTTGACGCACGCCGGGTCGAACTGGGTGCCCGACGAGCGGAGCACCTCGTCGACCGCGGCGCCCTGCGCACGCGCGCGACGGTAGGGCCGGTCCTCGAGCATCGCCTGGAACGCGTCCGCAACCGCGACGATCCGTGCCTCGAGCGGAATCGCGGACGCGCAGATCCCTTCCGGGTAGCCGGAGCCGTCCCAGCGCTCGTGGTGGCATCTGACGATCGCGCGGATGCTCTCGGGGACGATCTCGGGCAGAGCGGCGGCGCCGGCCTCGGCGTGGGTCTCCACGTGCGATCGCTCGCCGTCGTCGAGCGGTCCCGGCTTGGCGAGAATCTCCTGGTCGAGCAGTGATTTGCCGATGTCGTGCAGCAGCGCCCCCGCTGCGACGACGAAGCGCCGGGACAGCTCGACGCCGAGCTCGTCGGCGATCTCGACCGCGAGCGCGGCGACGGCGTAGGCGTGCCGGTCGTCGGCGACGTCGGCACTTCCCCACTTCCTCACGGCGCCGACTGCGCTCGTGAGAACGTCCGCTCGCTGCGTGGTCTCGTGGAGCATGCTCGGCACGGTATCCCCCATTCGGGGGACGTCCGTTCACTCCTCTAGGCTCGACCATGCTGGTTCGCGGACCGGGCGGGGAGCCCGAACGGTGCGGCACACTCGGGAGTGGTCAGCTGTGAACGGAGAAACGCCGCTCGGGCGCATCCGAGCCTGGATTTCGTCGCCGGTCAGCGCGGTGGGCTTTGCCCTGGCCCTCGCCGTGGTCGCGATGATCGCCGCGTGGGCCCTGTCGACCGTCGCGCAGGGCATCTCCGCGCGGTCGACGGACAGCCGGCTGCGCTCGGGCGCGACGACGGCGCACACGCTGCTCGCCGAGCGGATCGACGCGGCGGCGGGCCGAGCCGCCTCGGTCGCCGGGTCGCCGGCGGTCGTTCGCGCCATCCTCGACCACGACGTCCAGAAGCTCGAGCGGGTCGCGGCGCGCCGGCAGGTGCTGTTCGCCCTCGCGAGCGGCACGGTCGGCAAGAAGCCGCCGGCCGGGTCGCCGAGCCGCGAGGTGGTCGTCTACTCGGGCACGCGCCGGCTCGGCCGGATCGTCGCGCCGGTGGTGATCGACCAGGCGTTCGTCGACGCCGTTGCCGCCGATGCCGGCCTGCACTCGGCCGACGTCTTGAACGTCCGGGAAGGGAGCCGTCTGATCCCGAGAAGCGGAACGACGGGGGAGATCGCGCAGGGCTCGCGGACGATCACGCGGCGACTGCTGGACTCGAGGCCGCCGACCGACGTCGTCGGCGCGGCGAAGTCCTGGGGAGGGCTGGCGTTCCTGCCGCTCCTCGCGATCGGGCTGCTCGCGTTCATGGTCGGGCTCGTCCTCGCGCGGCGGCGCCCGCGCCGCTCGTCCGCCCCGAACCGTGCGGTCCGCGATGCCGTCTCGCTGGTCGGCGAGACGCTCGCCGCGACGCACAACCCCGGCGCGCTGCTCGCGGTGATGCTCGAGTCGGCGATCGAGGCGACCCACGCGGCCGGGGGCGCGCTCTTCCGCGGGGAGGACCGGATCGACGAGCGCGGGGGGACCCTGAGCGGCGAGCAGATGAGGATCGGCTTCCGCGACGCCTTCGACGGCTCGACGTTGACGATGGTGCTCGCGGCGGGAGAAGGGTCGTTCAACAAGGACGCACGCGAGGCCGCCGAGTGGATCAGCGCGCAGGCCGCGATCGCACTCGAGAACGCGCACCTCCACGAGCTCGTCCAGGAGCAGGCCGTGACGGACGAGCTCACGTCGCTCGCGAACCGCCGCCAGTTCCTCGACGCGCTCGCGCACGAGCTCACCCGCTCTGCGCGCACCGGCGAGACGACGTCGCTCGTCCTCTGCGACCTCGACGACTTCAAGAACGTGAACGACCGGTTCGGCCATCCGGCCGGCGACGAAGTGCTCCGCGTCGTCGGCCGCGTGCTCCGCGAGAGCGTGCGCGAGCTCGACGTGCCGGCGCGACTCGGTGGCGAAGAGTTCGCCGTCGTGCTCCCGAACACGATGCTCGACGGCGCCGTGCGGCTCGCCGAGCGGATCCGCGTCGCCGTCGCCGGCGCGGCGATCGTCGTCGGCGGCAAGCGCATTCCGGTTACCGTGAGCCTCGGAGTGGCGACGCATTCGGACGACGAGACGCTCGAGGACCTCATGCACCAGGCGGACCGCTGTCTGTATGCCGCGAAGGAGGCCGGCAAGAACGTGGTCGTGAGCGGGCCGGAGGGGCCGAGCGGCGACGTCGGGTGGCGTCCGGAACCGCTGCGAAGATCCCCGACCTGATGCGCCGGATCAACGCTCTCGCGGCGGTCGCCGCCTCGGTCGGCGTCGCCGGTGCCGCCCGCGCCCTGATCGGGCCCGGCGGCGGCCACGACGCCGCGCCGAAGCTGGTACCGCCGTCCGCACCGCCGTCGCCGCCCTCGCGCGTCGTCGGGGTCACGGTCGCGCCCGCCCATCCGCTGCGGCGGCCGGCGAAGCGCCTCGTCGCCCGGCACGCCGCGCATCACCACACCCTGCCGGCGCCGGCGCAGACGCCCGCCGCGGTCTCCCCGCCGGTCTACATCGCCTATCACCCGCCGACCTCGAAGCCGGCGCGCGTCCACGTCGTCACGCCGGCGCCGACCCGCTCGGTCGAGCCGGGCGGCGGGAAGAGCTCGGAGCCGAAGCCGCGCAAGCCCAAGCCGACGCCGACCCAGACGCCCGCACCGAGCTCGACTCCGACTCCGACCCCGACTCCCACGCCGACGCCGACGCCCACCCCGACGCCGACGCCCACCCCGACTCCGACCCCGACGCCGACACCGACCCCGACACCCACGCCGACTCCCGAGCCCGAGCCGAGCCCGACGCCCACGCCGACTCCGACGCCGACCCCGACGCCGACCCCGACACCCACGCCGACACCGCCGACGGTGGCGGAGCCTGCCACGACCGTGTACGCGAGCACGTCCCGTCTGACGTGGCCGCCGAGCATCCCGACCCGCGGGCAACTGCCGCCGTCGCCCGGCTCGAGCCAGCCGGAGCTCCCGCCGCCGGTCGTGCCGGTGCGGGGCGGGCTGCCGCAGCCGACCCCGCCGCCGCAGCCGCCCGGCTGCAACCCCTAGGAGACCTTCACCCCGACGCGCTGCACGTGCTGCGGCGTGCCGTCGGCGGCGCTGGGCGCGAAGGCGATCACGGTCGCCGGTCCGGTCGAGCCGGCATGAAGCGTGGCGCGAAACGTTCCACGGGAAGGTGCCCCGGCCGTCGCCGTCACCGTACGCCGCTCGATGAGCATCCCGCGGCGCCTGAGCTCGATCACGAGCGTCGCCTCGAACACGGACGCGGTTCCCGAGACGGCGAACGTCGTCGGAACGCGCTGGCCCGCGGCGGGAGACTCGACCAGGATCGCCGGCACGTACCGGACGACGTCCGCGCGGACGAGGCCGCTGCGACCGGCCACGTCGACGCGGCGTATGCCGTCGAGCCCCGTCAGCGTGTAGACGACCTCGGCGATGCGGTCGGGCGAGAGTGTGTCGATCGAAACATGGGCGGTTCCACGAGCGACATTCACGGGTACGTGGAGCCCGAGCGCGCCGAGTGCCGCCGCGGGGGTCGAACGTGCCGCCGGTACCTCGGCGCGCTCTGCACGAAGCGTTCCGCCGTGCACCCTGAAGACGGTCAGCACGGTCGTGCGCCGGGGCTGGTGCGGCCCGCCGCAGCCCGCGGCGACCACCGCCAGCGCGACGGCGAGCGCGGCGCCGAGACTCGGCAGCGGCCTCGATTCTCGCACGACGCCTGGCAGTATCCTATGGCGGATGAGTGTGGTCGGTGTGGTCCTGATCGCAGCCGCGGTCGTGCTCCTGGCCGCTGCGGAATGGCCGCTGCTCGCCCGGCGCTTCGGCGTCGACGGGAGGAAGCGCCGCGAGCGCGCGCGCCGCAAGTCGCAGCTCCGTGTCGTCCGCAACGAGTCGGACGAGTTCGCCCGCGACGTCGAGCGCGACCTTGCCGCGCTGCCCACCATCGACCCGCGCGACGCGAAGAACCGCTAGGCGCTACCCCGCGACGATCGTCGTGCGGAGCGTCGCCGTGTTGGGCGTGACCGACGTCCCCTGCCCGTTCGGCAGGACGTCCTCCATGTTCTTCGTCTCCTGGTAGTCGGAGACGCGCACGACCAGCTTGTGGTGGCCGGGCGTGACGTGGACGTGGACCCCGCCGTTCGTCCACGTCGCCGAGGTCGGGCTGCCGTCGACGGTGACGGTGATCGAGGATGGATCCACCCCGGAGCCGGCGTCGTTCGCGGCGACGATGAGGTCGTCGCCCTTGAACGGCAGGAGCCGGAGCTTCGGCGGTGTCGTGTCGTTCAGCCACCAGCGGATCGTGAACGGGCCGCGCGGCGACTTGGCCGCCGAGTCGAGGACGATGTCGTAGGTGCCCGGCGCCGGCAGCACCGCGCCGGCGACCAGCCGCGGGGTCCCGTAGGTGCTCCGGTACGGGTTCAGGTCGATCGGCAGGCCGGTGTAGCCGACGAGCCGGTCCTCGTCGCCCGCAGCGGTGACGAACGGCGTCACGTGCCCGCGCAGGACGACGACGCCGAAGTTGGCCGGCGTCCCCTTCACGGTCAGCCGGTAGACGCGCTCGGGCCCGGCGAACGTCCCGCTCGCGCCCGTGGGGTAGCGGTAGGTCGAGACCAGCGACTGCGCGCCGGCCGTCGTCCCGTGCACGATGCCGGTGCGGAGCAGCGCGACCGCGTGCTCGCGCGAGAGCCTCGGGTTCGCGACGTCGAGCCAGAACGGGACCCGGCGCACATCTGTGCCGCGCGTCAGCACGACGAAGCCCGTCACGTCGCCCTCGGCCGAGCCGGCGGTCGCCTTCACCGTCAGCGTCCCGGGTGCCGCGACCTGGGGCTGCGTCGTGAGCGTCGCCTGGCCCTGCTGGACGACGACCGTGACGGTCCACGGCGCCGGGCCGCCGCCGGCGTCGGTGAGGTCGATCGTGTGCTCCGCGGATGTGCCGCTGCGAAGCTCGCCGAACGAGAGGCTGGACGGGGAGGTGAAGATCAGCGGGTTGTTCGCACGCGGGACGTCGATGATGCCGCCGCCCTCGCGTGTCGTCGGTACCTCGACGCCGCTCGACGCATGGATCGGGTCGCCGGTCTCGACGAGCGCCGACTTGACCTGCGCGACCGTCCAGTCCGGGTGACGCTCGAGCAGCAGCGCGACAGCGCCCGAGACGTGCGGCGTCGCCATGCTCGTCCCGCTCAGCAGCCCCCAGGTCTGGTTGGAGGTCGGCAGCGACGAGAGGACGTTGACTCCGGGAGCGCTCACGTCGGGCTTCATCTGCAGCGACACGGGCGTCGGCCCGGCCGACGAGAAGCCGGCGATCGCGTTGGTCGACGTCGCCGCCGCGACGGTGATCGCATCGGGGGTGCTTCCCGGCGAGTCGACCGACCCGTAGCCGAAGTCGGTGAAGTCGTTGCCCGCGGCGACGACCGGCACGACGCCCGCGGCCGCTGCGCCGTCGAGCGCCTTGACGACGATGTCGCGGGACGGCTCGACCTCGGGCTCGCCGATCGAAAGGTTGATCACGTTCATGCCGTCGCTCACCGCCGCCTCGATCGCGGCGGCGATCTCGGCGGCGTTGCCGTCGAGCCCCTCGCCGGGCGTCGGGATCGTGAGCGCCTTGTAATTGCCGAGGTACGCGTTCGGTGCGACGCCGGAGATCGTGTCGCCGAGCGCTTTGGCGCCGTAGTCGCCCGCCGCGATCCCGGCGACGTGCGTCGCGTGGAACGAGTTGAGCGGGTCGTACGGAACGTTCGCGTACTTCCACGCCGGGGAGGGTGGCGCGAACGTTCGCTGCACGATCACCTTGGGGGTCGTGTACTTCGTCTGTCCCTTCGGGAAGCCGGCCGGGTACTGGAACCCGCTCGGATCGAAGTAGGGATGCGTCGCCTGCAGCCCGTCGTCGATGATCCCGATCTTCATGCCGTTGCCCGCGGTCGAGAAGTTCGGCCCCCAGAGCTGGTCGGCGCCGATCTGCTGCGGCCCGGCGGCGTCGCGCAGCGCGTGGTAACGGACGTTCGGCCACACCTCGGCGACGCCGGGGATCTTCGAGAGCAGCGCGGCCTGCGAGCGTGGGAGCGAGACGGCGATGCCGTCGGCGACGAAGTGGTAGTGCCAGCGCACCTGTGCCTCCGGCAGCGTGCTCGTGATGCGCGTAGCGAGCGCCGCCTGCGCCGAGTCGACCTGGCGCATGTAGGTGCGATGGGAGGCCGACTGCATCGTGCGCCCGAACATCGCCATCGCCGGCGCGCGCAGCGTGACGACGACCTCGGTCATCGGGCCGGGTTCGCGCGCTCCGAGACCGTCCCCGGAGAGCGCGACGGCGGCCAGAGCCGCCGCTGCAGCAAGGAGTGCGAGCCGCTTCAGAGTGCGGATGAGAGGACTTGAACCTCCACGCCCTTACGGGCACACGGACCTGAACCGTGCGCGTCTACCAATTCCGCCACATCCGCGAGGCGGCGTCAGTGTAGCCGCGTGCCGGCGGCGTTACCCGAGCGCGACCGGCTCGGAGCCGAGCTGCTTCGCCCACCATTCGGCGTCGCGCTCGCGGAACGTGTCCTTGAGCTCGTCGACGTAGGTGGCGAGGTCCTCTTCGTGCTGGGCGATCCACGACTCGCGGGCGGCGAGCTCGCGGGCGAGGTCGTCCTGGCGCTCCTGCCGGACCTCGAGCTCGGACTGGAGTCGGGCGACGCGGGCGCGCAGCTCCTCCTCGAGCTGGTCGTTCCTCGACGAGTTCGTCGCGAGCTCGGCCTCGCACTCGGCCAGGCGGGCCTCGCGTGCCTCGAGCGCGACCTGCCGCTCGTTGGCCTCCTTCTCGAGCAGCGCCACGTCCTGCTTGTGGGCGTCGAGTGCAGCCTGCAGCTCGATCAGCTCGGTCTCGCGCGCCTGGAGCTCGACCTCGCGGTCGTCGAGCTCGCCCTCGCGCACGGCGGCGGTCTCGGCGGCGGCGTTCTGAAGCCTGGCCTGCGCGTCGCTCAGCTCCGCGCGCGCCCGCATCTCGAGCTCGTCGAGCTCGTGCTCGCGTTGCTCGAGCGCGGAGAGCCGCGCTTCGAGCTCGCGCTGCCGCTCGGCCGACGCCTCCGCCGCGGCGACCGCGGCGGCCTCAGCGGCTGCGGTCTCGAGCTTCGCCTGCGCCTCGGCCAGCTCGGCCTCGGTGCGGGCCTTGACCAGCTCGAGCTCGCTCTCGCGTGCGGACAGCGCCGTCTCGCGCGCCGTCAGCTCCTGCCGGCGCGCGGTGAACCGACGGTCGAGCTTGTCGAGCGCCTCGGCCACCTCGGCCTCGCGGCGCTCAAGCTCAGCCTGGCGGTCGTCGAGCGACGCCAGCAGCGCGGCCGTCTCCTGGGCGAGCTGCTCGTTCCGCTCGCGGTCGGCCTCGGACCGGATCTCCTCGAGCCGCAGCTCCGCCAGGTCGCGCTCGGCCTGGGCCTTCGCCTCGGCACGCTCGCGCTCGCGGACGGCCGCCATGCGGGCCTCCTGGTCGGCGTTGACGGCCTCGGGCGGCGCCTCGTCCGCCGACGTGCGCACGCGCAGGCCGACGTCGTTGACGTACACGACCGTGCGCTCCTGCTCCGTCACGACGATCTCGTCGCTGGGGTGCTGGCGCTCCAGCTCGGCGAGGCTCTCCTCGATCGCGCGATCGTGGTCTGAGCGGTGGGGTGCGGTTCCGTCCGTCGGCATGGCGAGTCTCCTCGTCGATGGGACGGCGCGCCGCAAGCGCCGGTTGCCTCCTACGATCGGCCTGATCCGGGCGTCCGGCGACCCCTTGTCCGAGGGATCTTCGAGGCTGCGGCGTACCTGGGGAAGATGCGGAACGCACGGCTCCAGGCCGCGGATGGGTGCGTCGTCTGCGAGCGCTGCGCGATCGCCGACCGGCCGTGGTCGCGGATGCGCGGGCTGCTCGGACGGGCGAGCCTCGACTCGAACGAGGGACTGCTGATCCGGCCGGCCGGATCGATCCACATGCTGTTCATGCGCTTCCCGATCGACGCGGTGTTCTGCGACCGCGACCTGGTCGTCGTCGACGTCGTGCGCGGGCTTCGGCCGTGGCGCGCGGCCGCGCGACGCGGCGCGAAGGTGGTGATCGAGCTGGCTGACGGAGCGGCGGCGGGGATCGGGCCGGGCGACCGCCTGTCGCTCGGTACGATCGAGCCGTGAGCACGCAACCGCTGCGCGAGCTGCTCGAGCAGGCCTTCCCGGACGCCACCGAGCTGCAGGTCATCGACCGCACCGGCGGCGGCGACCACTTCCAGGTCGTCGTCGCGGCGCCCTCGCTGCAAGGGCTGTCGCTGGTCGACCAGCACCAGCGCGTCTACGACGCGCTGGCTGGGCCGTGGGGGGACGGGACCATCCACGAACTGCGCATCTCGACGAAGGGAGCGACGTGAGCTACTCGGACCGCATCAAGGGCGTCATCGACGAGTCGGACGTCGCGATCTTCATGAAGGGGACACCGTCGCTCGTGATGTGCGGCAACTCGGACCGGGCGCTGAAGGCGCTGCGGCGCGCCGGGGCCCCCGTGACCGCGGTCGACGTCCTTCCCGACCCGGAGATCAGGCAGGACCTGACTGCGCTCTCGGGCTGGCCGACGATCCCGCAGGTGTTCGTCAAAGGCGAGCTCGTCGGCGGCGCGGACATCGTCGAGGAGCTCGAGTCGACGGGCGAGCTCGAGCGGACGCTCCGCGAGCGGCTCGGCGACGACTACGCCGCGACCCGCGCCGAGCGAACCGTCTCCCTCACCTAGCGCCAAGCACGGCCAGCACCTCGTCGGCGTGCGTCGCCGGCTTGACCTTGTGCATGACCTTCTTGACCGTCCCGTCCTCATCGATCACGAACGTCGATCGGTCGACCCCCTCATATGTGCGCCCCATGTAGGACTTCTCGCCCCACACGCCGTACTCCTCGGCGACGTGGTGGCCTACGTCCGCGAGCAGCGTGAACGGCAGGTCGAACTTCTTCTTGAACTTGTCGTGTGATCCCTCGCCGTCGGGCGAGATGCCGAGCACGACCGCCCCCGCCTGCTCGAACTCGCCGTACGCGTCCCGGATGCCGCATGCCTGCGTCGTGCAGCCGGGCGTGTCGTCCTTCGGATAGAAGTAGAGGACGACCTGCTTCCCGCGCAGGTC
>DATBIC010000162.1:0-4651 GCA_036557145.1 Gaiellaceae bacterium | reverse complement strand
CTCCCGCTGCGCCTCGACCGGCTGCTCGCGGCGACGCGCTAGACAAAGGCCGGAGCACACCCCCCGAAGCTCCGGCCTTCGAATGCGCCGGCTCGTCCGGCCGCAGGAGAGCAACAGCGCGCCGAAAGTAGACCTGCGGCGCGCGGCGCGCGCTATCGCCTGATGGAGGGATCTATGCTTGCGCGATGGCCGACGAGCCGCAGGTGGTCGTCGAGCGCGACGACGTCAGGGTGATGTTCAAGCGCGTGGCCGACGAGCAGAAGGCGATCGAGGGCGCTTTTCGTACGGTCGAGGACGCGGTCGGCTCGTTGCGCGGCCGCAAGTTCTACGGCGTGTTCGACGACGACGCGCACGAGTACCGCGCGTGCGTCGAGATCCGTGACGACGACGATCCGGATGCGCTCGGCCTCGAGGTCGGCACCCTGCCCGGCGGCCGCTACGCACGCGTCCGGCTCGAGGGAGAGCCGCCCGCGCTTTACCGGCGGATCGCACCGTCGTTCGAGCGGCTGTCGGCGCGACCCGACCGCGACCCCGGCCGCCACGGCATCGAGTTCTACCGGCGCCACGACGCCGTCGACCTGCTGCTGCCGATCGCCTGAGCGGGCTCAGCCGTGGTGGTGCTCGTCGCGCCACTGCGCCTGGTAGCGCTCGGCCTCCTCGAACTCCGCCTCGACCTCCGCGCGTGCAGCGGCGTCCTCGCCGGCCGGATGCTCGGCCGCCTTCGTCCGCCCCCTGGTGACGGCGAACGCGATCACGAGCGCCGGGATCGCGACGACGACGAAGACGACGACGGGGAGCACGGCGCCAGCCTACGGGAAGATCTTCGAAGGCCCGCCCGTCTCGTGAGCATGAACGGGAAGCTGCTGATCGCACTGCTCGCGGTGGCACTGCTCGTGCTCGCGCTCGGCGGCTGGCTCGTGCAGGCGGTGCGGCGACCGTCGCAGGCGCTCGCGCCTTCGCACTGACCGCGCTTGACCGCCCGAGCCGGCGATCGTACGGTCGCACTCTTGAGACGCGCCGTTCTCCTCGGCGTCGCAATCGCAGCCGTCGCAGGCTCGGCAGCGTCTGCGGGCGGCCGTGCGGCCGGACCGGCGCCGCTGCTCGCCGTCGTCCGCTCCGGGACGCCGCCGGCCTGCGGCCTCGGCGGCCCGCTCGGCTCGCAGCCGCCGGTCGCCGTGATTCATCCCCCGGTGGTTAACTGCCCGCCCCCGGTGCAGTGCGCGACGACCGCGCCGAAGTCGGGACGAGCTCCGGCGTGTCCGAAGCCGCGGGTCGACGCGATCTACCTCGTCGCCGCCGACGGCCGCGACCCGCGCCGGTTCGCGGCGGGGGTCGAGCCGGCGTGGTCGCCGGACGGGGCCGAGCTCGCGTACGTGACCGACGACGGCCGGTTTCTCGCGGTCGAAGGGGTGGGCGGGACGCCGCCCATGGACACGATCGCGGCGCTGCCGAACGCGCTCGCCCGGACCGGCAGGATCGGCGACCCGTCCTGGTCGCCGGACGGGAGCGACATCGTGTTCACGGTGTACGAGACGAACGACAGCATCACCGGAGGGGAGTGGCGCCAGCAGCTCTACACGGTCGACCTCGCGCAGCGGAACGTGAGGCAGCTGACGGAGACCGCGACCGACGAGAGCGACGAGTCGCCCGCCTTCTCGCCCGACGGCAGCGAGATCGCCTACGCGCACTGGGGGACGCAGCGCGGGATCTGGCTCGTGCGTCCCGACGGAAGCGATGCGCATCCGATCGCGGCCACCGGTGGCTACGCGGCAGGCGTCTCGTGGTCGCCCGACGGGCGCGCGATCGCGTTCGCGCAGCTCGGCTTCGCCGGCGACAGCGGGATCTACGTCGTCGACGCGGACGGCAGCGACCTGCACCGCGTCGCCGTCACCGGCGATCTCTACATCCTCGACCGACCGACCTGGTCCCCCGACGGACAGGAGATCGAGTTCACCGCGGCGGACGCGTCGGCCGGCACCCGCGCGCTCTACGCCGTGCGCGCCGACGGCAGCGACGAGCACGTCGTGCTCCGGGAGCCGTGGCCCGTGTACCAGCCGGCCTGGCAGCCCTGACCGCGGCTCAGAGCTGCCGGCCGAGCTTGCGGACGGAGGTCTGCAGATGCTCGCGTTCGCCGCGCAGCTCCCGGATCGTGCGCGAAAGGCGCTCCTCGCCCTCCGGCGTGACCCGCAGGTGCACGACACGGCCGTCGCGCGGTGACGTCTCGCGTTCGATCAGCCCCACGGCCTCCGCGCGGCGCACGAGCTCCGTCACCGTGCTCTGGGCGAGCCGGAGCCGCCCGGCGAGCTCGGTGACGGTCGACGACCCGCTTCCGTCGGCCGAGCCTCTGATCATCAGGAGCAGCAGGTGCCGCTGCGGCGTCAGCCCAGCGCGGCGGGCCGCCTGTTCGGCGACCCGCTGGAAGCTGCGAAGGGCCGAGCGGAACTCCGCGGCGGCCATGTACTCGTCCGTCGAAAGCCTCGCCATGCGGCGATCCTAGTCCGGCGGACGGCGAGCATCACTGCCCCATCTTCACGCCCGGCTCGGCCCATTCGAGCTCGATTGCGTGGGCGACGTTGGGCGACGGCGACTTGCTCCGGCCGAGGAGCTTGAACGTCGGCAGGATTGCCTTCCCGCTCGTCGACGCGAGCAGCATCGCCAGCACCATGTACCAGGCGAAGCCGGCGGAGAAGACGAGCACCCAGCCCGCGACCTCGACCGTCACGTGCGAGCCGTAGATGAAGCCGGCGGCGAGGATCCCCGATCCCGTCGCGAGCGTCGTCAGCACCGCGACGAGCCCGACGTTCTCGACGAACGCGGCAACCGCGGCGATGCCCGTGGTGATCGCGAGTGCGAAGAACCAGAACCCGACCTCCGGGTTGTGGTACCAGGGCGTCGGCGCCGTCAGCACGTGCGCGGCGAGCAGGATGTTGAGGATGCCGTACGCGAGCCAGAAGGCTCCCCAGGTGCCGTGCGCGAGCGTTGCGATGCCGTCACGCGCCTTGTATGCCCACATGCCCGCGAGAAATTGCGCGAGACCTCCGAACATGGCGGCGAACGGCGCGAGCACCAGGCTCGACGTCGGCGTTCCCCACCAGCCGGCGAGGTTCGACGCGACGATGAAGGTTGCGCCCGCGAACCCCGCGAGACCGAGGATCGAAGGCGCGGCGATCGGCTGCAGCATGACGCGGGGGCGGGCGAATCCGTCTTCCCACTCCGCGCCGTTCATCCCGGCGGCGGCCGTGCGCCGGCGTTCCTCGAGGGTCGCCATTTTGCGACCTCCTTTCACCAAGTTACATCGGTATACGATGTTGTTGCCGGTGCGACGGCGCTTAAACCAGTCTTCGGTTTAGCCCTCCACGCGCCGGGAATGGTGGAGTCGCATGACGCAGATGCTGGAACGGGCGACGGAGACCTCGGTCGAGCTGCGGTGCCGTACCTGCGGGTACGGCGTCAGCTCGCGCCGACGACCGGACTTCTGCCCGATGTGCCGCTCGACCGACTGGGAGCGCGTGGACAGCCGCCCCCTGCCCCTGACGCCTGCGCCGGCCTCGACCGCGGCGGTGTCGCGGTGACCGCGTTGTTCGATCGCAAGCATCGCAAGGCGGCGAAAGCCGCGGCCGCCGACGCGGTCGAGGCGATCTCGCCGTACGCCGACTCGCTTGCGCACGACCCCAAGCTTCGGAAGCGTCTGCTGCAGGCGGGGGTTGCGGCCGCCGCCGCGCGGGCGCGGATCCGGCGGGAGACGGGGCTCTCGGGTCTCGCCGTGCGGCTCGCGCTCGACCCGGTGCTGAGAGCGCAGTTGGTCGAGGTGGCCGCGCAGCTTCGTGGTGCCCGGGACCGGGTGGAGCACCGTCGGAGCCGTCAGCGCCGCGTGTTCCTCGTCGCGGGTGCGGCTGCCGTGGTGCTGGTCGCCGTTCCGGCGATCCGGAGCATCCGGGGCAACGACACCACCCCGTGAAGCTGCTGTACAAGCCGCTGGGCGTCCTGCTCGGAGTCGTCGGCGGGCTGCTCGCCGGCGCGGCGTTCAAGCAGGTCTGGCGGCGCGTCGGGCACGACGAGGACACGCCGAACGCGACCGACCGCGAGCGCGGCTGGGCGGAAGTCCTGATCGCCGCGGGGCTGGAGGGCGCGATCTTCGGAACGGTGAAGGCGCTCGTCGATCGCGCCGGCGCGACCGGCTACGCGCGGGTCACCGGCGTGTGGCCCGGCGACGAGGAGCAGAAGCACGAGGACTGACGCAGCCGGCCGCCGCAGCGTCGGGCGGGCGGCTCGGGGCAGAGGGGGACAGCCTTCCACGGCCGCCCGCCCTGCCGTTCGCAGATGCGCCGGCACAGATAAAGACGTGGAAACGGCCTGCGCGGTTTGGCGCCGGGCTCGCCGCGCGGGTAGGATCGGGTCCATGCCCGTTGTGTCCGATCATCCGACGGAGGCCGAGGCACAGGCGCGGAGCGGAGTCAGGCTCGTCCGCCGCATCGTCAACGAGACGACGTACGACATGGCCGTCCGTCACGGCGCGGACAGCGATCTCCCGCTGGAGTTCATGTGCGAGTGCGGTCGCGTCGAGTGCAGCGACCAGATCGTGCTGCTGCTTCGTCAGTTCGACCGCTCGGCTCCGGCCGGCTCGTTCGTGGCGCACCCGCCCGCGTAGCGC
>DATBIC010000161.1:0-24207 GCA_036557145.1 Gaiellaceae bacterium | reverse complement strand
CCACGCGGGCGGAGACGCCGGGGGCCTGCCGGTGATCGTTCACCACGGGACACCCTCGTCCGGGCTGCTCTACGAGAAATGGACCGACGACGCTGCAGCGAAGGGAATCAGGCTGATCGGCTTCGACCGCGCGGGCTACGGCGGCTCGACGCGCCTCCCCGGCCGTACGATCGCCGCGGCGGCGGCCGACACGGAGGCGATCGCCGACGCGCTCGAGCTCGAGCGGTTCGCGACTTGGGGGATCTCCGGCGGCGGCCCGCACGCGCTTGCCTGCGCCGCGCTCTGCGGCAGCCGACTCACCGCCGCGGCGAGCCTCGCCGGCGTCGCACCGTGGGACGCCGAGGGCCTCGACTGGCTCGCCGGCACAGGTGAAGCGAACATCGAGGAGTTCGACCTCGTGCTGGCCGGTGAAGAGGCGCTGCGGCCTGCCGTGGAGCGCGACCGTGCCGGGCTGCTCGCCGGGGGGCCGGACGACCTCACGGAGGCGATGGAGTCCTTGCTCGGCGACGCCGACCGCGCCGTGCTCGCAACCGGGCTTGCGGTCTGGATGGACGCGGTTCACTCGAACGGCCTGCGCGATTCGGGTGACGGCTGGATCGACGACGATCTCGCCTTCGCCGCGCCGTGGGGCTTCGAGCCCGGCGACATCGAGCGGCCGGTGCTGATCGTGCAGGGCGGCGACGACCGATTCGTCCCGCGCTCGCACGGCGAGTGGCTCGCCGCGCACGTGCCGGGCTCCGACGCGTGGATCGACGACGCCGACGGCCATCTGACGCTGTTGGAGCAACGGATCCCCGAGGTGCACGAATGGCTGCTCGCACACAGCTGAGCGGCGCCGTCGACGCGGCGCTCCGCAAGGGGATTCTCGTCGCCGCGGACAGCTCGTCGATCCGCCGCGTCGTGCGCAGCCACGGAATGCGCTTCGGTGCCGGGCGCTTCGTCGCGGGCGAGACGCTGGACGAGTGCGTCGCCGTTCTGCGCCGGTTGAACGAGCAAGGGCTCTACGCGAACACGACGCTCCTCGGAGAAGGCGTGCTCGAACCGGGCGAGACCGAGGGCGTCGTGCGCGCCTATCGCGAGATCATCGACCGGATCGCCGACGAGAAGCTGCGCGCGAACGTCGCGCTGAAGTTGACGCACCTCGGTCTCGACGTCGACGAAGACCTCGCCCTCCGCAACGTGCGCGAGCTCGTCGAGCACGCCGCGTCGCGCGACAACTTCATCCGCATCGACATGGAGCAGTCGAGCTACGTCGAGGCGACGCTGAAGATCTACCGGCGCCTCCGGGAAGACGGCCTCGACAGCGTCGGAACCGTCCTGCAGTCGTACCTCTACCGCACGCCTGACGATCTCGAGTCGCTCCTGCCGCTCGTGCCGAACCTGCGCCTCGTCAAGGGCGCATACCTCGAGCCCCACGACGTCGCGTACGCGCACAAAGCGGAGGTCGACGACGCCTACGCCCGCCTGATGGAGCGCATGCTCACCGACGGCGGCCACACCGCGATCGCGACACACGACGACCGCCTGATCGAACGGGCGATCGCCTTCACGAACGAGCACGGGATCGACCGCGAGCGCTTCGAGTTCCAGATGCTCTACGGCGTCCGGTCGAACCTCCAGCTCGATCTGGTGCGGCGCGGCTACAAGGTGCTCGTCGCGACGCCGTTTGGGCCCGACTGGTACCCGTACCTGATGCGCCGGCTGGGCGAGCGGCCGGCGAACCTGCTCTTCTTCGCGCGCGCCGCAGTCACACGCTGACGACGGGCGCCGGGCTCAGCGGCAGCTCGAACGTGAACGTCGAGCCGGCGCCGAGCGTCGAGTCGACGTCGATCGACCCGCCGTGCGTCGTCACGATCTCGCGCGCGACCGCGAGGCCGAGCCCCGTGCCGCCGACCGTCGTCGTCTTGGCGGCGCCGCGGAAGAACTTGTCGAACACCCGCTCGCGATCCTCGGTCGGGATGCCGAGCCCCGAGTCGGTGACCGAGAAGACCGCCCGCCCCGCCCGCGCTCCCACGTGCACGCGAACCTCGCCGCCCTCGGGCGAGTACTTGATGGCGTTCGAGAGCAAGTTCCCGATCACCTGAGCGAGGCGGTCCCGGTCGCCGTTGACCACGAGCGGCTCGTCCGGCACGTCGAGGAACAGCTCGTGCGACTCCGAGTGCGAGAAGAACAGCCTCGCCTGCTCGCGCGCGAGCTCGATCAGGTCGAACGGCGCGAGCTCGAGCTCGAAGCCGCCGCCCTCGAGGAGCTGAACGTCGAGGAAGTCGCCCGCGAGCCCCGCGAGGCGACGGGCCTGCGTGTCGACGATCTCGAGATAGCGCTGCTGCTCGTCGGGCGGGAACTCCCGCTCGAGCAGGAGCGACGTGAAGCCGAGCACGGCTGCGAGAGGCGTGCGGAGCTCGTGGGAGACCATGCTGATCAGGTCGCGCTTGTGCTGCTCGCTCTCCCGCAGCCGCTCGTTCTGGAGCTGGAGCTCGCGCCGGCTCACCTCGAGCGAGCGCGCCATCGAATTGAACGCGGTGACGAGCGCGCCGACCTCGCCCGCGCCGCCCTCGTCGAGCCGCACCGAGAGATCGCCCCGCGCGACGTCGGTCGCCGCATCGGCTGCGCGGCGGAGCGGCTGCGCCACGCCGCTCGCCACCCAGGCGCCGAACAGCAGGACGAGCACTGCCGAGCCGGCGAGCCCGACGATGCCGATGACCACGGCCGTCCGCGCCACCGCCTTCGTGTGCACCGCACGGTGGATCGACCGTGCGTTCTCGGTGGCGAGGATCAGCCCGAGCGTCTGGTGGATCTGCTGCGTGCGCAGCCGGTCCTCGTCGCCGGACGCCGGGCCCCGCGCGTCGGCGGGGGAGATCTTGGCGATCGAGATCACCGGCGTGACGTAGTCGGAGAGGTAGTCGTGGAGCTCCTGGGCGGCCGCGCGCGCGCGCCGCAGCTGCACCGGATCGTCGACGACGAGCTTCTTGAGCTGCGAGAGCGCGCCCGGCAGCTGCTCTCGCTGGCCGCGGAGCAGCGTGAGGAACCGCGGGTTCAACCGTGGGTTCTCGGAGAGGACGTACCCGCGCAGCGAGGACTGGATCTCGACCGCGAGCGTCTGTACGCCGAGCGTCGCAACGGTGACGTCCTTCGCCTGCGACTCGCGCGACTCCGCTCGGCGGAGCGAGAGGATCGCGAGCAGCGCGGACGCAACGATGACGCCGACGACCAGCGCGACGACCGACGCCAGCAGGGCAACGCGCCCGACCAGCGACAGGCGTTTCACCGCCGCCGCTCCACCAGGGACCGCGCGATCGACGCGAGCTCGTCCACGCGGAACGGCTTGGCGAGGAACCGGTCCGCGCCCGCCTCGAGCGCCTTCGCGACGTCGCCCGGCGACTGCCACGCGGAGACGACGCAGACGGGGACCTTCTGCAGCACCGGGTCGGCGCGCATCTCGCGAAGCACGTCGATCCCGCTCTTCCCGGGCATCGCGACGTCGAGCAGCATCAGGTCGGGCGGCGAGACGCGCAGCAGCTCGAGCGCGGTGTCGCCGTCGGTCGCCTCCTGGCAGGCGAACGCCTCGCCGAGCGTCACGACGATCAGCTCGCGGAGCGTGTCCTCGTCCTCGACGACCAGCGCGCGCGGGCGGTCGTCAGGGCCGGTGCCGTTCATCCCGTCAGTCGAAATAGGAGAACCTCCCGCCGCGGGCTCAGGTGCGTCGAGGTGACCGTCAGCGTGCCACGCGCATTGTCGAACAGGCCGGTGCCGCCGATGATCGCAATCTGGTACAGGAGCCGCGACTCGAGCGCGCCCGCCACGACGAGCGACCCTTTGGGCAGGAAGTAGGTGCCGGTGCACGAGCGCTCACGCTGGTCGAGGTACGTGCAGACGAGGTCGGAGCGTCCGATCGGCTTGGTCGTCACACCGGGCTTGTAGAGCCGCTGGCGGATCATCTCGACCGAGCCGGAGATCCCGCCGTCGGCCGGCAGCACGAGGCGGTGGCCGACCTGGAGGTCGGTGATCCTGACCTGCGCCGGCCCGGTCGACGCCCCGCCGCTCCCCGCGACGAGAGAAGCCGTCGCGGCGGCGACCGCAGTGGCGGCGACAAGCGTCCGGGACTGCAAATCGGTTCCCCTTTCTGGGTTTTCCTGGGTGGAGGACGTGCCGTGCCAGCCCTCATTCGGCACGAAGCGGCCCTTTACCTACCCACTACGGGCGACTGTTACGCCTGTTCAGTAGCACGTCCGGCGATGATTCCGTCGACCAATCCGTAGGAGACGGCTTCGTCCGGCGTCATGAAGCGGTCGCGGTCGATGTCGCGAATCACCTGCTCGACGTCCTGGCCGGAATGGAGCGCGATCAGCTCGGCCATCCGGCGTGTCATCGAGAGCACCTCGCGGGCGGCGATCTGGATGTCCGCCGGCGTGCCGCGAAACCCCGCCGAGCCCTGGTGGATCATGATCTTCGCGTTCGGCAGCGCGAAGCGCTTGCCGGCCGCACCGCCGCAGAGGATCATCGCCGCCGCACTCATCCCCATGCCGAGACAGACGGTCGCGACGTCCGAGCCGACGTACTGCATCGCGTCGTAGATCGCCATCCCCGCGTAGGCCGAGCCGCCCGGCGAGTTCACGTACAGCCAGATGTCCTTGCCGGGATCGTCGGCGTCGAGGAAGAGCAGCTGCGCCGCGATCAGATTCGCAACCTGGTCGTCCACCTCCCTGCCGAGGAACACGATCCGCTCGCGGAGCAGCCGCGAGTAGATGTCCGAGGAACGCTCGTAGCTGCCGGTCTGGTCGACCACCATCGGGATCACGGAGCCGACGTTCACTGCTTCCACCTCCTGTTAATGTGCAACCTTGAAGTTGCTACTGTAACGCAACCCGGAGGTTGCAGATGGTACGGCGCGAGATCGTCTTCCCGGTGACCCGCGAGGAGCTCTGGGAGGCCCTGACCGAGCCGGAGCGGCTCGAGGACTGGTTCGCGAACGAGGTCGAGGTCGACCTGCGGCCCGGCGGCGCCGCGAGCTTCCGCTGGTCGAACGGCGAGGAGCGGCATGCCACGGTGACGACGGTCGCTCCGGAGGAGCGGCTCGCATTCGACTGGGAGGACGAGGGCAGCGTCGAGTTCACGCTCGACGACGACGCCGACGGCACCCGGCTGACGGTCGTCGAAACCGTGCCCGCCTGGACGACCGCGCTCGACCTGCAGGCATCCGCGTTCGCGCATGTCGGCGCCTGACCCGCTGGGGCAGGTGTTCAGCGCGCTCGCCGACCCGAGCCGCCGGCACGTCATGGACTACCTCGCCGCCCGCGGAACGGCGACCGCGACGGAGCTCACCGGCGAGCTCCCGATCACGCGGCAGGCGGTCGCGAAGCACCTCGCGACACTCGCCGGGGCGGGGCTCGTCTCCTCCGAGCGACAGGGACGCGAGACCCGCTACCAACTGACCCTCGTCGGCCGCGAGTGGGACGACCGGCTCGGCGCGCTGCGCACGCATCTCGAGCGGCGGCGCGGATGACGCTCTACGACCGCGTCCGCTCGCTGCCGCTGACGGTCGAGTCGTACGAGCTGGAGCCGCTCGAGCGCGAGGTCGCCCGCGACTTCGTGCTCCGGCGGACGACGGTCGTCCTCCGGGGCGGAGGGTTCGAGGGGCGCGGCGAGGAGGTCGACTACGACCCGGCGGCGCAGCAGCGCTTCCAGGAGCGGCGCGCCGAGCTTCCGCTCGTCGGCGAGCACACGCTCGACTCGTACTCGCTGCTCCAGTCCGGGCAGACGGAGTACCGGCGCTGGGCGCTGGAGTCGGCGGCGCTCGACCTCGCGCTCAAGCAGGCCGGGCGCTCGCTCGCGGCCGCGCTCGAACGAGAGTCGCGCCGGCTGCGCTTCGTCGTCTCGACGCGCGTCGCCAACGTCGAGCCGTGGCTCGAGCTCTATCCCGAGCTGCGGTTCAAGCTCGACCCCGACGAGAACTGGGCCGACGATTTGATCGAGCGCCTGGCCCGGGCGGAGTGCGTCGAGACGCTGGACTTCAAGGGCGTCTACCGCGCCGAGTTCGGCTCGCCGCCCGACGCGCCGCTGTACCACCGGCTTGCAGCGGCCTTCCCCCGTGTGTGGCTCGAGGATCCTGCGCTCACGCCGGAGACGTCGGCCGCGCTCGCGTCCGAGCGCGAGCGGATCACGTGGGACGCGGCGATCCACGAGTGGAGCGACGTCGAGGCGCTGCCGTTCCCGCCGCGCTGCCTCAACTGCAAGCCGTCGCGCTTCGGATCGGTGAGGCGGCTCTTCGACTTCTACGACCGCTGCGAAGGCGAGGGGATCGGGCTGTACGGCGGCGGCCAGTTCGAGCTCGGGCACGGGCGCGACCAGATCCAGCTGCTCGCGTCGCTCTTCCACGCGGACGCGCCGAACGACGTGGCGCCGGCGGAGTTCAACGCGGCGTCGCCGGTCGCCGGGCTGCCGGCCGGGATGCTCGAGCTCGACGCGTCGAGCCCGGGCTTCTAGGCGCGATAGGCGGCGGCCTTGGCCGCGAGCCGCGCGACCGAGCCGTCGCCGCCCTCGCCGACGCGGTACCAGGCGGCCCCGCGGGCGGGCTCGCCGCGGCCGACGACGAGGTAGCGGACGTCGAGGTGGAAGTGCGCCGGCTCGTCCGGGGTCGCGGGAATCGCATGGATGTCGAGATCGAACGGCCGCGGCGCCGTCGGATGGAGCTCGAGCTCGAGGCCGGTCTCCTCTCGCGCCTCCCGCAGCGCGGCGTCCTCGAGACAGGCGTCGAGCGGCTCGACGTGGCCGCCCGGCTGCAACAGGCGCCCGAGTTTCGCGTGCTCGACGAGGCATGCGCGCTCGACGACCGCATCGACGACGAACGCCGAAGCGGTGAAGTGAGCGCGGAGCTGCATGCGCGAGAAGGGTTGCTCGAGCTCGGCGGCCAGGCGCAGCATCGCGCAGCGGTCCGCCTCTTCCTGCTCGTCCCCCGCGACGTAGACGCGCAGCAGGGCGGCGACGTCGTTCACTCGTATTGCAGTGCCTGCAGGACGTTCAGCCGAGCCGCACGGCGCGCGGGGAAGATCGCAGCGAGGATGCCGACGACGATCGCGGCGATGGCGAACACGATCAGCGACGCGATCGGCAGCGAGAACTGGATGAAGTCGACGCGGTAGACGAGCAGGCCGCCGAGCACCACTCCGAGAACGATCCCGAGAACGCCGCCCATCAGCGCCGTGATCACGCTCTCGTGGCGGATCATGCGACGCACCTGGCGCCGTGTCATCCCGATCGCGCGCAGCATCCCGATCTCCCGCGTGCGCTCGAACACGGTGAGCACGAGCGTGTTGACGATGCCGAAGAGGCTCACGATCACGGACAGTGCGAGCAGGACGTAGAGGATGTTCAGGATCGACTTGAGCCCGCTGATCTGGTTGTCGATGAACTGCTGCCGCGTCGCCACCTTCGCATCCGGATACGCCTTCAGTGCGTTCGACAGCGCGGCGAAGTTCGCGTCGGTCTCGCCGCCCCGCATGCGGACGAACGAATAGAGGTTCTGCGGGTTCTCGTTGAACTTGTCCCACGTCGCCTGCGAGATGGTCACGCTGCCGAAGGGCGAACCACCAGGCGGCGGCTTGAAGATGCCCTTGATGTGGAACGTCTTCTTCGCGCCGGTCGAGAACGTCATCAGCACCGGCGAGCCGGCGACGAGGTGGTGCTTCTTCGCGTAGCCCGTGTCGGTGAACGCGCCGTCGGCTCCGAGATTCGCGATCGTTGCGTCGGAGCCGACCTTCCAGTCGAGCTTGAACATCGTCGCGCCCGGCGGGTTGACGGCGGTCGCGAAGAAGTTGTGGCCGAACGCCTTGGCGTCGCCGGTCCGGACGTTCCCGACTGCCTGGACGCCGGGCACCGACTCGACGGCGTTCGCCGAACTGACCGGGATCGGCGAGAAGTTGTTCTGCGCGGTGATCGCGTAGTCGGCGTTGTGCCAGATCTTGTGCACCGCGTCCGTGAACGACGAGGTGATCCCGGAGGCGAGCACGGCGACGAAGGTGACGAGCGCGAGGCCGATCATCAGCGCGGAGGCGGTCGAAGCGGTGCGCTGCGGGTTTCGGCGGGCGTTGTCGCGCGCGAGCTCCGACGACGACGAGCGGTCGACGAACGTCGGCAGCACGCCGTAGTGGATGCGGTGGTAGGCGATGTAGATCCAGCCGATCGGCGTGACCAGGAACACGATCCAGGCCGCCGTCAGCAGCCAGCGGATCGGCGGCGCGAGTGTCTCGGCCGCGGGGCCGACGACGCGCATCGACAGGATCGAGACGCCGATGAAGATCAGCAGCGCGCCGAGGCCCATCCAGAGCAGCACCGCGGTCGTGCCGAGGTGCTTGCCGAACAGGCCGTAGATCAGCGCCGCGAACCCGAGCAGGGTGAGGATCGTCGACCCCAGCGTCCGGAAGCGCGCGAACCTCGACTCGGGGAGGGTCGCCCCCTCGCGCACGGCCGCGATCGGCTGGACGCGCGTCGCACGGATCGCCGGCCGCAGGCTGGCGACCAGCGTGACGAGGATGCCGACGAGGAGCGCGACGATCACGGTGCGCGTGCCGAAGACGAGGCCGCTGTTCGGCAGCGTGAAGCCGACCGAGTCGAACAGCTTGAAGAGGCCCTTCGCCAGCAGCAGGCCGATGAACAGCCCGAGCACGGAGGCGAGCGTCCCCACGACGAGCGACTCGATGATGATCGAGCGCAGCACCTGCCGCCTGCTGGCGCCGAGCGTGCGCAGCGTCGCGAGCTCACGGGTACGCTGCGCGATCGTGATCGACAGCGAATTGGCGATCACGAAGCTGCCGACGAAGAGCGCGATCCCGCCGAACGCGAGCAGGAAGCCGCGCAGGAACGAGATGAACGAGTCCGTGTCCTCTGCGTCCTTCTCCGCCTGCTGCGCGCCGGTCCGCGCGATGGCGTTCGACGGCAGGATGTCGTTGATGTCGCGGAGCACCTGCTTCACCGACGCGCCCGGGCCGGTCGCGACGGCGATCTCGTCGTACTGGTGCGGCTTGTCGAAGAGGCGCTGGGACGTCGGGATGTCGAAACCGGCGAGAGTCGCGCCGCCGAGGCTCTGGCCGCCGAACTTCACGAGCCCGGAGATGCGCAGCTTCACGATCGGGCCCTCCGACTGCACCCCGATCGTCTGGCCGACGGCGAAGTGCTTCTTGTTCGCGGTCGAAGAGTCGATCACCACCTCGTCCCCGTGCGGCCAGGCGCCCGCCACCAGCGTCAGCGGGTTGAACGGCGACGTGCCGTTCCCGATCGAGAAGCCGAGGTTCGGCGCCCCGCCGAAGGCGATCGCCTTGCCGTCCGGACCGATCAGGTGCGCCTCGCCGTTGACCTGACCCTCGGCCTCTGCGACGCCGGAGACCTGACGCACCTGGCCGAGCAGCGACGCGGGCAGCGTCGGGTTCGTCGAGCCGTTGTCGGTGCTCGTGGCCGCCTGGCCGGAGACGACGATGTCCGATCCTTTGCGGACGTCGGTGAAGATCGAGTTGAACGCCTTGTCGATCGAGTCGGTGAGCACGAACGTGCCGCTCACCATCGCGACCCCGAGGACGATCGCGATCGCGGTGAGGGCCGTGCGCAGCTTCCGCCCGAGCAGGCCGGCGAGCGCGACCCGGGTCACGACCCGGCGCGCGCCATCGCGGCGAGGATCTCGGGCGCGCGGCTCCGTGGAAGCTCTTCGACGATCCGTCCGTCCGCGAGGAAGAGCACGCGGTCGGCGATCTCGGCCGCGTTCGCGTCGTGGGTCACCATCACCATCGTCTGATCGAGCTCCTTCGCCGAGTCGCGCAGCAGCGCGAGGATGTCGGCGCCCGTCTGGGAGTCCAGGTTTCCGGTCGGCTCGTCGGCGAACACGACGGTCGGCTTCGAGACGAGTGCGCGCGCGATCGCCACGCGCTGCTGCTGCCCGCCGGAGAGCTCGGACGGCCGGTGCGACCGCCGGTCGGAGAGCCCCACGCGCTTCAAGAGGTCCTCGAAGAACTCGGGATCCGGCTTCTCGCCGGCGATCGAGAGCGGGAGCTTCACGTTCTCCTCGGCGCTGAGCATCGGCAGGAGGTTGAAGAACTGGAAGACGAAGCCGATGTGGCGGCGCCGGAGGAGCGTCACGTCGCGGTCGTTCAGCGAGCCGACGTCCTCTCCGGCGATCGCGACCGTGCCGCTCGTCGGCTTGTCGAGCGCGGCGAGCAGGTGCATCAGCGTCGACTTGCCGGAGCCGGACGGCCCCATCACCGCAACGAGCTCGCCGGGCTGGACTGCGAGCGAGACGTCTTGCAATGCGTCGACGGCGGCCTCGCCCTCGCCGTAGCGGCGGCTCAGGTCCACGGCTTGGACGACTGCTCCGTTGGTGCTCATTCCGCGGGCGAGACTAGCTGCTCGAGGTCGCGACGGCGTCAATCTCGGGGATGATCTCGTCCCCATACGTGCGGAGGGTCTCCTCCTGGCCGTGCGTCATCAAGTAGATGTTGAACTGGTCGACGCCGATTGCCTCAAGCTCACGCAGTTTCGCGACGCATTGCTCGACGTTGCCGATCACGCAGAAGCGGTCGCAAATCTCATCCGTCACGAACTCGCCGTGCTTCGCGCCGACCCGCGAGTGCTCGTCGTAGTCGTAGAACTTCCGGGCGAGAACGTAGTCGGTCAGCGCCTTCGGCACCGTGCTCCCGTCCGAGCCGTAGCGCTCGATGAGATCCTTCACGTGGTTCGAGACCATCGCCGGAAACCAGCGCACCTGTTCGCGGGCGTCGGCGAGGTCGCTCGTGACGTGGCTGGGGGCGCCGACGATGCACTTCAGCTGCGCCGGGTCGCGCCCGGCCTCCTCGGCGGCGCGCCGCGCGGTGCCCATGATCCACTGGATGATCTCCGGGTCGGCGAGCTGGATGATGACGCCGTCGGCGACGCGCCCTGCGACCGCGAGCGCCTTCGGCCCGTAGCCGGCGACCCACATCGGGATCTGCGGCAGCTCCGGCCGCACCCACTTCAACTGCAGCTCCTTGTCGTTCCACGTGACCTCGCGGCCGTTCATGAAGTCGCGGATCATCGCGCACGCGCGCTCGAACTCCGCCACCTTCACGGGCTGCTGGCCGATGTAGCGGCGGGCCGAGTCGCCGCGGCCGATGCCCATCACCATCCGGCCGTCGGTCAGGTCGTGCAGCGTCGCGTACGCGGACGCGAGCACCGTGGGCTCGCGCGTGCCCGGGTTGGTCACGAAGTGGCCGAGCTTGATCTTCGACGTCTGCTGCGCGGCGTAGCCGAACAGCGGGATCGACTCTTGCCAGAGCACGTGCGAGTCGTACGTCCACGCGTACTCGAACCCGTGTCGCTCGGCGAGCTGAATCAGCTCGAGCCAGCGTGCATGCGGTGGGTCGGGCAGGACGGTGACGCCGAAGCTCAGAGCCATTCCGTGACCTCCTGAAGTTCGAAGCTCGCGCGCACGTGAGCCTAGCTGCGTCAAGATGCACGCGTGAAGATCATCTGCGTCGGCCGCAACTACGCGGAGCACGCCGCCGAGCTCGGCGACGATCCGCCGACCGAGCCGCTGCTCTTCGGGAAGTTCGAGAACACGCTGATCGCGCCGGGCGACCCGATCGTCCTGCCGCCGGAGGCGACGCACGTGGACGCGGAGGCGGAGCTCGCAGTGGAGATCGGCGTCGGCGGGCACCGGATCCGCGAGGCCGACGCGCTTCGCCACGTGCGCGGCTACCGCTGCGCCAACGACGTGTCGGCGCGGAACCTCCAGTACAGCGACGGCCAGTGGGCGCGCGCGAAAGGCTTCGACACGTTCTGCCCCCTCGGCGACCGGCTCGTGCCGGTGTCGGAGCTCGGCGACGGCAGTGGACTGCGCGTCGTCCAGCGCCTGAACGGAGAGGTGCTCCAGGACGGCTCGACCGGCGACCTCATCTTCGGCGTGCCGTTCCTGGTTGCCTACGTCTCGGCGGTCTTCACGCTCGAGCCCGGCGACCTGATCCTCACCGGCACGCCGCCCGGCGTCGGCTGGGCGCGCAAGCCGAAGGTGTCGCTCGCCGACGGCGACGTGGTCGAGGTGGAGGTCGAGGGCATCGGCATCCTCTCGAACCCGGTCGTCCGCGAAGACGCGCGTGCATGAGCCATCGGGGTACGACTGCCCGTTCTGCCGGCTGCTTCGCGGCGAGGAGACGGAGCGAAACCGGCTCGACGACGTCGTCTGGCGCGACGAGGCGACCGCGGCCTTCGTCTCGCCGCGCTGGTGGCCCGGCAATCCGGGTCACGTGCTCGTGATCCCCGTCGAGCACGTCGAGAACCTCTACGAGATCGACGAGGTGCTGCTCGGCACGGTGCACGCGACGGTGAGGCGCATCGCGACGGCAATGAGGTCTGCGTACGGCTGCGCGGGCACGTCGACGCGGCAGCACAACGAGCCCGGAGCCGGACAGGACGTCTGGCATCTGCACGTGCACGTGTTCCCGCGCGAGCCGGACGACGGGCTCTACGCGCGGGACGCCGAGTTTCGCTGGGCGTCGCCGGCCGAGCGGGCCCCGTACGCGGAGCTGCTCCGCGCCGTGCTCGCGTCGTAGGCGGGCGCGACACCCACGGGGGCCCCGGGCGGCCATGGCCATTCGGCCAGACGAGGGGGTGCCCGGAAGGCCGTGCGGCGGCGACCCACCGGCTCAGAGGTCCGCGAAGAAAACTCCCTGCTCGCAGGTGGCTTTTCAACGGTGCGCGGGGGCCTTGGCGTCAGACGTGCGTCTGACCGGCGTCAGACGACCGGGGGGTCCGCTCCGGTCACGGCCGCGGTCGACGGCCGGGGTCAGACCCGGGTCTGACCCCGAGAGTGCGGCTACGAACGGGCGGCCAGCGTCTTCGAAGCCAGCCGGTCGAGGGCCTGCACGGCGAGCTCCAGGTGCTCACGCCTCGTGTCCTCGAGCTTCGTGTGCGACAGGCCGCGCAGGCTCTGCACGAACAGCATCACCGTCGGCACGCCCGCCCGCGAGACCTCCGCCGCATCGTGCAGCGGCCCCGACGGCAGCCGGTGCGACGTCCCCGCCACCTCGCGGACCGACTCGTCGGCGAGCTCGATCAGCTGCTCGTCGAACAGGATCGGCTCGATGCTCCAGATCCGCTCCCAGTCGACCGTGATGTGCTCCTCCGCCGCGAACCGGTCTGCCGCTTCGCGCGCCAGCGCGAGCATCCGCTCGAGCTTCGCCGCGTCGAGGTGACGCTGGTCGAGCAGCTGCTCAGCTGTCTCGACCACCGACGTCACGATGCCCGGCCGGCAGACGACGCCGCCCGACGTGCACACCGCGCCGCCCCCCACCTCGCGCGCGATCTCGCGAATCTCCAGCGCGAGCTTCGCCGCGCCCGCGAGCGCGTCGCGCCGCGCGTCCATCGGCGTCGAGCCGGCATGCGCCGCCTGCCCGCGCCAGGTGAAACGCGATCGCTCGACGCCGAACGTGCCGAGGACGACACCGAGCGGAAGCTCGAGCGCCTCCAGCACCGGGCCCTGCTCGATGTGCAGCTCGAGGTACGCGACGGCGCCCTCGAGCTCCGAGCGCGCGTCGAACGCCCGGTCGAGGTCGACGCCGTGCGCACGCAGGGCATCCGGTAGCGCGATCCCGTCGCGGTCGACGAGCTTCCGCAGCTCGTCCTGGTCGCGCATCGATCCCGCAGCCGCCGACGAACCGAAGAGCGAGCGCCCGAAGCGCGCGCCCTCCTCGTCGGCCCAGCTGACGAGACGCACCGTCAGCGGCGGAGTGCCGTCCTCGGCGATCCCTCGCAGCACCTCCACGCCCGCGAGGACGTTCAGGCACCCGTCGAGCCAGCCGCCGTTCGGCACCGAGTCCATGTGGCCGCCGATCAGCAGCGCCCGCTCGGAGTCGCCCGCGAGCGTGAACCACTGGTTCCCGGCCGCGTCGATCGTCTCGACCGCGCCCGTCGGCTCGACACGATCGCGAAGCCACGCGCGCGCCGTCTCCCACGTCTCCGTCCACGCGACGCGTTGCGCCCCGTTCTCGTCACCGGTGAGCGCGCGCAGCTCCTCGAGCTCTGCGACCGTCCGTGACGGGTCGAGCGGCACGCGGCGAGAATACAACCGCGCTACCGGTGTGGTAAGCACTCAGCCGTGACCGCGGCCGTCGCAACGCTCGAGGACCGCACGCCCCCCTTCGTCCGGCGAGTGCTCACGGCGATCCTCGTCGTCGCAGCGCTCTGGGGTCTCTGGGAGGGCTACAAGTGGCTGTGGGAGTCCGCCGGCTGGACGTGGCCGTTCGCCGTCAACGACACGACGATGCCGCACCTCCACGACATCGTCGCGGCGTTCTGGCAGCCGACGACGACCGGCGGGCCGCCGCTGATCCACTCGTTGCTCGACGCCGCCTGGTTCACCGCGAAGGAGGCGCTTGCCGGCTTCTTGCTCGGCGGCGCAGTCGGCTTTACGCTCGCGGTGCTGCTCTCGCAGTCGCGCTTCCTCGAGCGCGGAGTGCTGCCCTACATCGTCGCTTCGCAGACGGTGCCGATCCTTGCAATCGCACCGATGGTGGTGGTCGGGCTCGGCTCGAAAGGCGTCGCCGGCTGGAAGGCGGTCGCGATCCTCGCGGCCTACCTGACGTTCTTCCCGGTGGCGATCAACACGCTGCGCGGCCTGCACGCGGTCGACCCGCGCGCGGTCGAGCTGATGGACTCGTACGCGGCGTCGCGCTGGCGCGTGCTCTGGCAGCTGCGCGTCCCGTCGTCGGTCCCGTACATCTTCACGGCGCTCAAGATCTCCGCCACCGCGAGCGTGATCGGCGCGATCATCGGCGAGACGCCGGCGTCGATCCAGAGCGGGCTCGGCGGCGCGATCGTCAACTTCAACCAGTACTACTCGCTCGAGCCGACGTTTCTCTGGGCGACCAACGTCGTGTGCGCGATGCTCGGCATCGTCTTCTACCTCGCCGTGGCCGGCACCGAGCGGTTGGTGCTGCGCCGGGCGCCGGAGCACTTCGCATGAGCGACGCGGCGCCGACCGTCGTCGAGATCGACGGCCTGACAAAGTCGTTCCGGACCGGCGTCACGGCACTGCAGGACATCTCGCTCGCGATCCACGCGGGCGAGTTCGTCTCCCTGATCGGCCCGTCGGGCTGCGGCAAGTCGACGCTCCTTCGGATCGTCGGCGATCTCATCCAGCCGACCACCGGAACCGCCCGCGTGAACGGCAAGTCCCCGCATCAGGCGCGCCTCGACCACGACTACGGGATCGTCTTCCAGGACTCCGTGCTCTACGACTGGCGCACGGTCGCGAAGAACGTGGCGCTGCCGCTGGAGATGCTCGGCTGGGACCGGACGCGCCGCAGGGAGCGCGTCGCCGAGATGCTCGACCTGGTCGAGCTGACCGGCTTCGAGTCGAATCGCCCGTGGCAGCTCTCGGGCGGGATGCAGCAGCGCGTGTCGATCGCGCGCGCGCTGTCGTTCGACCCGGCTCTGCTGCTGATGGACGAGCCCTTCGGGGCGCTCGACGAGATGACGCGCGAGCGGCTCAACATCGAGCTGCTCCGCATCTGGGAGAAGGCAGGGAGCACGGTCGTGTTCGTGACGCACTCGATCCCCGAGGCGGTCTTCCTCTCGACGCGCGTCGTCGTGATGTCCGCCCGCCCCGGCCGCATCGCCGGGGTGATCCCCGTCGACCTCGCACGGCCGCGCACGGCGGCCACGCGCGAGGACCCGCGCTTCTTCGAGTTGATCACCGCGGTACGCGAGACGCTCGCGGCCGGCCACGGCGCCGACGCGCCGCCGGCAGGCGCCGGCAAGGAGCGGTTCTGAAGCGGCGCCTGCGCGAGTGGCTTCCCGTGCTGGCGGTGTTCCTGATCGGGATCGCGCTCTGGCAGGGATTGACCGCGCTCTTCCACGTGCAGACGTTCCTGCTGCCGCGGCCGAGCGACATCGCGCAGTCGTTCTGGGACAACAAGGGCGCACTCTGGAGCGCCGGCTTCTACACGCTCAAGGAGGCGCTCGGAGGCTTCGCGATCGGCGCCGGGCTCGGCATCCTCGCTGCGCTCCTGCTCGCGCGCTTCCGCACCGTCGGAGCAGCGCTGATGCCGTTCGCGATCGCGGCGAACGCCATCCCGATCATCGCCTTCGCCCCGATCACGAACAACTGGTTCGGGCTGCTCAACCCGGTCTCGAAGATGGCGATCGCGGCAGTGCTGTGCTTCTTCCCGACGATGATCAACACCCTGCGCGGGCTGATGTCGGTCTCCCCGTCGTCGATCGAGCTGATGCGGTCCTACGGCGCCGGTGAGATCGCGACCTTCCGGCGCGTGCGCATCCCGAACTCGCTGCCGTTCATGTTCACCGGGCTTAAGATCGCGGCGGTCCTCTCGATGATCGGCGCGATCGTCGGCGAGTACTTCGGCGGCCCGACGAACGCGCTCGGTGTGAGCATCCTGAACGACTCGCAGCTGTTCAACTTCCCACGCGCCTGGGCCGGGATCATGCTCGCAAGCGCCTTCGGCATCGGCCTGTACGCCCTGGTGGCGGCAGTCGAGCACGCAACCACCGGTTGGCACCCGTCGGCGCGGGCGGTTTCCAACGAATGACGAAAAACGTGAGAATGGCGACCGAGCGGCCTGGCCGGGTCGCAGGCACCCGAGAGGAGAGGCGTATGAATCGGAGGCACGTGGTGGTGTTGGGGGCGCTCGTACTCGCCTGCACCGGGCTGGCGATCTGGGGCGCGACCGCCAGCGCAGCGCCGAAGCAGCAGAAGCTCACCAAGGTGACGCTCCAGTTGAAGTGGGTGACGCAGGCGCAGTTCGCGGGCTACTACGCGGCCCTCGCGCAGGGGTACTACAAGAACGCCGGGCTCGACGTGAAGATCAAGATCGGCGGCCCGAGCATCACGCCCGAGACCGTGGTGGTCGGCAAGCAGGCCGACTTCGGGCTCGACTGGCTGCCCAACCTGTTCGCGACACGCGAGAAGGGGAGCGGGCTCGTGTCGATCTCCCAGATGTTCGAGCGTTCGGGGATGACGGAGCTGACGTGGAAGTCGAGCGGCATCACCTCGATCAAGAAGATGCGCGGCAAGAAGGTCGGCGTGTGGTGCTGCGGCAACCAGCCGGAGCTGTTCGCGGCGCTGACGAAGAACGGGATCAACCCGGCGAACGCAAAGGACGTCACGATCGTCAATCAGCCGTTCGACATGAACCTGTTCCTGAACCACCAGGTCGATGCAGCGGCTGCGATGACCTACAACGAGCTCGCGCAGGTGCTCGAGACGAAGAACCCGAAGACGGGCAAGCTCTACACGATGAACGACCTGCACGTGTTCAAGATGGCGAGCCCGCAGGTCGGGACCGGCATGCTCGAGGACGACGTGTTCGTCCGCGGCGACTGGCTCAAGGACCCGGCCAACCAGAAGACGGCGGTCGCCTTCCTGAAGGCCTCCGACCAGGGCTGGATCTACTGCCGTGACCACCAGTCGGCCTGCGTGAACATCGTGCTGCAGAACGGCTCGCTGCTCGGCAAAGGCCACCAGACGTGGGAGCTGAACGAGATCAACAAGCTGATCTGGCCGAACACGAGCGGGATCGGGCTCGTGCCCACCTCATCGCTCAACTACACGATCCAGATCGCGAAGAAGTACGGCGTGATCAAGAAGACGCCGGTCGGCGCGACGAACTACACGTACGCCCGACAGGCGCTCGCCCAGCTGAAGTCGGCGGGCGTCGACGTGAACGGCAAGAGCTGGAAGCCCGCCACCGTCAAGCTGACTGCAGGCGGGAAGTAGAGACCCACCGAGAAGGGAGATCCGCTATGTCCGTGCTGATCACGAACGGCCGCATCATCACGGGGGCGGACGACTACGTCGCCGACGTGCTCATCGACGGCGAGCGGATCTCCCTGATCGGCGAGTCGCTCGACGTCTCGGCCGACACGACGATCGATGCGACCGGCAAGTACGTCCTGCCGGGCTGCGTCGACCCGCACACGCACCTCGCGATGCCGTGGCGCGGCGAGACGACGATCGACGACTTCGAGTCGGGCCACGCCGCGGCGGCGTTCGGCGGGACGACGACGCATGTCGACTTCTGCATCCAGGGGCGAGGGCAGACGTTCGCCGAGGCACTCGAGGCGTGGCACGCGAAGCGCGAGGGCAAGGCGATGATCGACAACGGCTTCCACATCGCCGTCACCGATCTTCGCGAAGGCGGGACGCTGGACGAGCTCGCCGAGCTTCCCGAGAAGCACGGCGTCACCTCCTACAAGCTCTTCATGGCCTACAAGGACTCGCTGATGGTCGACGACGAGACCCTGTTCCGCACGATGCAGGTCGCGGCGAGAACCGGAGCGCTGGTGATGGTGCACGCCGAGAACGGCGACGCGATCGAGGTGCTGATCGCCGAGGCGCTCGCCGCCGGCAACACCGACCCGATCCACCACGCACTCACGCGCCCTCCCGAGCTCGAGGGCGAGGCGACGAACCGCGCGATCCAGCTCGCGCGCGTGGCCGGCGCGCCGCTGTACGTCGTCCACGTCTCCTGTGCGGAGTCCGTCGAGCCGCTTGCGATCGCACGCGACAAGGGCTGGAACGTGCACGGGGAGACCTGCACGCAGTACTTCTTCGTCGACCAGACGTTCCTCGATCGTCCCGGCTTCGAGGGCGCAAAGTACGTGTACACGCCGCCCCCGCGCGACAAGGCGAACCAGGAGATCCTCTGGAACGCCGTGCGCACCGACGTGCTCTCGGCGATCTCGACCGACCACTGCGCGTACCTGTTCAAGGGGCAGAAGGACCACGGGAAGAACGACTTCTCGCAGATCCCGAACGGCGGCCCCGGGCTCGAGAACCGGCTGCAGATGATCCACGAGTTCGGGGTGCGCACCGGCCGGATCACGCTCAACCGCATGGTCGCGCTGCTCGCGACCAACCCGGCGAAGCTGTTCGGCCTCTACCCGCGCAAGGGAACGCTCGCGGTGGGCTCGGACGCGGACGTCGTCGTCTTCGACCCGGCGAAGAAAGTGACGATCTCGGCGTCGACGCACCACTCGGCGACCGACTACAACCTGTTCGAGGGCACCGAGGTCACGGGGTCGCCGGAGACCGTCCTGCTGCGCGGGAACGTGATCGTCGACGGCGACAGGCTGCTCGCCCAACCCGGGAGCGGCCGGTTCGTGAAGCGCGCGAGGTTCGGCGAGGAGCTGAAGCCGGCCGCGCTCGCCCGGGCGTAGGCATGCGCCCGACCGTCGCGCCCGGCGGAGCACCGCCGTGGTGGCTCGACGACGCGTTCGCCGCCGAAGGCGGCCGAATCGACGCGCAGCCGCTCGGCGAGGACGTCACGGCCGATGTCGCAATCGTCGGCGGCGGCTACACCGGGCTATGGACCGCGCTCGCCGTGCTCGAGCGGGATCCGTCCGCCGACGTCGTGGTGCTCGAGGCCGAGTTCTGCGGAGCGGGCCCGAGCGGGCGGAACGGCGGCTTCGTCGAGGGCTACTGGCCCGCGCTCGCCGAGCTCGTCGAGCTGTTCGGCACGGAGCGCGCCGAGCTGCTGGCGACCGCGGGCGAGGGGATCCGCCCGGCGATTCGCGCCCTCGGCGAGGACGTCTGGCTGCGCGAGGCGGGGATGCTGATGGTCGCGACGACGCCGGCACAGGAGCGAGTCCTCGACCACGCGCTCGCCGCCGCCGCCGCGGGCCGACCCGAACAGGCGGTCGCGCTCACCCGCGAGGAGGTCGGGGAACGCTGCCGCTCGCCGCGCTTCCGTCGCGGCGTCCTCTTCCCCGACACCGGCACGGTGCACCCGGGTCGGCTCGTCCGGGCGCTGCGCCGAACGGCGCTGGCGCGCGGCGTCCGCCTGTACGAGGGAACGCCGGCGCGTGCGTACGCGCGCGGCCGGGTGACGACGCCCGGCGGGCACGTGCGCGCGGAGCAGATCGTCGTCGCCACGAACGCGGCGATGACGGACTGGCGGCCCGTGCACGGACGGCTCACCGTCTTCGGCAGCTACGTCGTCCTCACCGAGCCGGTGCCCGAGCTGCTCGCGGAGATCGGTTGGACCGGCGGCGAGGCGATCGTCGACGCACGTATGTTCCTCCACTACTTCCGCACCACGGAGGACGGCCGCGTGCTGATGGGCTCCGGCTCCGGTCCAATCGGCTACGCGAACCGCATCGACCGCCGCTTCACGCACGACGCTCCGACCGCCGCCCGCGCCGAGCTCGGGCTGCGACGACTCCTTCCCGGGCTCGCGGCGGCGCGGATCGAGCGCTCGTGGGGCGGTCCGATCGACGTCTCCGCCGACCACATCCCGTTCGTCGGCACCGCGCCCGACGGCGGCATCCACTTCGCGGCCGGCTTCTCGGGGAACGGCGTCGGGCCGTCGTACCTCGCGGGTCAGGCGCTCGCCTCGCTCGCGACCGGACGAGACGACGAGTGGAGGGCGCTGCCGCTCGTGCGCGCGCGGGGAGATCGCGTTCCCGGCGAGCCGCTGCGCTACGCCGGCGGCACGGCGGTCCGGCAGGCGATCCTCGCCTGCGAGGAGGCGGACGAGGCGGGCCTCAGACCGCCGCTTCCGGCACGCGCGGTCGCGGCGCTGCCGCGCCTGCTCGGAATGCGCCTGGGCACGCGGTAGCGGTCAGCGGTCGCGCTCGGCGAGCCACTGCGCGAACCGGCCTGCGGGCGTCTCGAGCCAGCTCCCGAAGTCGGCCGGGAACCGCTCGATCTCGTCGCGCAGCTCGGCGAGCCGGAACTCGAGCCGCCGGCTCTCCTCGCACACGTGCGCGCCCGATGCGTCGACCGGCACCGAAGCGCCGCAGACGGGGCAGGGCATGTGGTCGGGTTTGGGAAACGCGAGGGACATACCGAACCGAGCACGCTCGACGCTTCCCGATACGTGCTTCACGGGCAGATTCCTCGCGAACGGCGGCGGGCGGGCCGGGACCGGCCCGCCCGCCGGTGCGTCTCAGGCCGTCTGCATCGCAGTCGGCACGGCGCCGAGCTGCTGCAGCAGGCCGAGCGTGTCCCAGTTCGTCCAGGACTCGGCCACCTTGCCCCCCGAGAACCGGTCGATCGTGATCCCGGTGACCGTCGCCTGCTTTCCCGTCGGGGCGATCCCGAAGAGATCGCCCTGGTGCGTGCCCCGTGCGGTCCAGCGGACCGCGACCAGATCGCCTTCGGCGATCACGTCCTCGACCGTTACCTCGAGATCCGGGAACGCCGCGCGATAGCCGCCCGCGGCCTCCTTCACCCCCTCTGGCCCCTTGATCGGCTCGGGCGACGCCGCGTCGTGACCGACCGCGTCGGCGCGCACGAGCTCGTCGGCGAGGTCGTAGTCGCCCGCACCGAAGATCTCCCCGAGGATCCTGCGTGAGGCCTGCTTGTTCGCCTCCATGCCGCTCCTCCTCTCGTTCTCACCGCGCCTCTCGGGTCGCGGCTGCGGCGAGCCTACGCCCCGCTGCACGCGGCGGCAACCGCGGCGGAGCTCATGCGCTCCGCTCCTCGACCCCGTGCGGCATGCCGTAGCCGGCGAGCAGCTCCAGGAACGGCGCCGCCGGGAACGCCTCCGGCCCGAGCACGCCGGAGCCGCTCCAGGTGCCGGCGTCCAGCAGCTCGAGCGCGACGACCGGGTTGACCGCGGTCTGCAGGACGACGGCCTGATGGCCGTACTCGCGCATCGCCTGCTCGTTGTCGACGACGTGGTACAGGTAGGTCGCGCGCGGCGAGCCGTCCTTGCCCTTCCCGGTCACGAACGTCCCGGCGCACGTCTTGCCGCTCATGCGGTCCCCGAGCGTCGCGGGGTCGGGGAGCGTCGCCGCGACGACGTCGCGCGGAGCGACGTCGACGCCGCGCACCGTCACCGGCTTCGTCGAGTCGAGGCCGAGCTTGTGCAGTGTCTTCAGCACGTCGATGAACTCCTCGCCGAGCCCGTACTTGAACGTGACGCGCCTGCACTCGACCCAGCGCGGTACCAGCACGACCTCCTCGTGCTCGACGTTCACGCACTCGACCGCGCCGATGCCCTCCGGGAACTCGAACACCTCCGGCTCGGAGAACGGCTCGGTCGTGAACCAGCCGCGGTCGTGCTCCCAGACGAGCGGCGGGTTGAGGCACTCCTCGATCGTCGTCCAGATCGAGAACGACGGCGCGAAGTCGTAGCCGGCGACGACGAGATCGGCCCCGTCGCGGATGCCGACCTCGTCGATCTCCGAAAAGAGCTCGTCCGCGGCATGGCGCGCGAAGACGTCGGACAGCCCGGGCTCGACGCCGATCCCGACGAGCGCGAGCTTGCCCGCGTCCTCCCAGCGCTGCGCGACGGCGAACTGCTCGTCGCCGAGCATCACGCCGACCTCCGAGTACGGGAGCTCGGGGTGCGGCTGCGACAGCGTCATCGCCATGTCGAGGTACGTGCAGCCGGCGGCGAATGCCGCCTCGAAGATCGGCGGGTTGAACCGCGGGTCACACGCGTTCAGGATCGCGTCGGCCCGCTGGCTGCGCGCGAGCTCGATGATCGCGCCCGCGTCCGACGCGTCGAGTTGCACGGCGCCGCCGCGGGAGCCGAGCGGCGCGGCTGCGCGCCCCGCGCGGGCGGCGTCGATGTCGGCCAGCACCATCCGCTCGAAGAAGTCACGGCGCGCAGCGATCGCCGCCGCGGCAGCGCCGACGCCGCCCGCTCCGACGACGAGGATCCTCAACGCCCGCTCAGCGCGTCTGCGGGAAGCCGAGGTCGACCTTGGACGTCGCCGGGTCCGGCCACCGCTCGGTGACCACCTTCGTCCGCGTGTAGAAGTCGATCCCCTCCGGGCCGTAGATGTGGCGGTCGCCGAACAGCGATGCCTTCCAGCCGCCGAAGCTGTAGTACGCGACCGGAACCGGGATCGGCACATTCACGCCGACCATGCCCGCCTGCGCGTCGAACTGGAACTGCCGCGCGACGCCACCGTCCCGCGTGAAGATCGCCGTGCCGTTGCCGTAGGGGCTCTCGTTGACCAGGCGGACCGCCTCGTCGTAGCTCGAGACGCGCGTGATGCCGAGCACCGGCCCGAAGATCTCGTCGTCGTAGGCGCGCATGCCGGGCTTCAGGTCGTCGAGCAGGGTCGCGCCGAGGAAGAAACCCTCGTCCGGGCAGCTCTCGCGTCCGTCGACCACGACCGTGCCGCCGCCGTCGTCGATGTACGACGCGACCTTGTCGCGGTGCTCGCGGGTGATCAGGGGGCCCATCTCGCTGCCGGCCTCCATCCCGTCGCCGACCTTCACGCCCGGGATGCGCTGCTTGATCGCCTCGATCAGCGGGTCGGCGACGTCGCCGACGGCCACCACCATCGACACCGCCATGCAGCGCTCGCCGGCCGATCCGTAGCCGGCCGAGACGGCGGCGTCCGCCGCCATGTCGACGTCGGCGTCGGGGAGCACGATCATGTGGTTCTTCGCGCCGCCGAGCGCCTGGCAGCGCTTGCCGGCCCGGGTCGCCGTCTCGTAGACGTACTTCGCGATCGGGGTCGAGCCGACGAACGAGACCGCGGCGACGTCGGGGTGCTCGAGGAGCGCGTCGACGGCGACCTTGTCGCCGTGCACGACGTTGAAGACGCCGTCGGGGACACCGGCCTCCTTGAGCAGCTCGGCCGTGTAGACCGACGCGGACGGATCCTTCTCCGACGGTTTGAGCACGAACGTGTTGCCGCAGGCGAGCGCCGGCGCCCACATCCACATCGGGACCATCGCCGGGAAGTTGAACGGCGTGATCCCCGCGACGACGCCGAGCGGCTGGCGGATCGAGTAGACGTCGACGCCGGTCGAGGCCTGCTCGGTCATCCCACCCTTCAGCAGCGTCGGGATGCCGCAGCAGAACTCGATCACCTCGAGCCCGCGCGTGACCTCGCCCATCGCGTCCGAAAGCACCTTCCCGTGCTCGGAGGTGAGGATCTTGGCGATCTCCTCGCGGCGCTCGTGCACGAGCTCGCGGATCGCGAAGAAGAGCTCGGCGCGCTTCGCCAGCGAGAGCGCGCGCCAGGCCGGGAACGCCGCCTTGGCGGCCTGCACCGCCTGGTCGACCTCCTCGACGCCGGCGAAGTCGACCGCGCCGGACTGGGCGCCCGTCGCGGGGTTGAAGACGGCGCCGCTGCGGCCGGACGTGCCGGCCCGCGGGCCGCCCGAGATCCAGTGGTTGATCGGCTTGACGGCTACGGGCGCGTCGATCGTCTCGGTCATCGCGGTGCCTCCTCGAGTAGTCCCATGGGAATCTAGCGCCGCGGTAC
>DATBIC010000160.1:0-48494 GCA_036557145.1 Gaiellaceae bacterium | reverse complement strand
CGGCGGAGCACGGCGGTGCCGAATCGGCGCGCCGGGCTCGGCAGGTAGCGATACGGCGCGTAGCCCTCGCCGGAGACGAAGCGCGAACCGACGGCGACGTCGCACGCGTCGCTCCGCACGAGCGCGAGCAGGCGCGCGAGCTCGTGGCCCGGATGCTGGCCGTCGGCGTCGACGCGGCCGCAGAACGCGTAGCCGTGCTCGTGGGCGTAGCGGTAGCCCGCGGCGACGCCGACGCGCAGCCCGCGGTTCGCGCCGAGCGACAGCACCTGTGCCCCGCCCGCGCGCGCGGTGGCAGCGGTCCCGTCGGTCGACCCGTCGTCGACGACGAGCACGTCGGCATCCGGCAGCGCCGCGTGCAGGTCGCCGAGGACCGCCGGGATGTTCTCCTCCTCGTTCCACGCCGGGATGAACACGAGCGTGTCCGCTGGTTCCCGCTCCGGCGCCGGCGAAGCCGGCACCTTCGCTCTTGGGTCGCCTCCGTCGAGCTTACGGCTCACCTTCGGTCGACCTCCGCGAGCGCGCGCCGCAGCTGGCCGCGCGCCCACGGCAGCGCGGCAAGCTCCCACGCGAGCGCGCCGGTCGAGCGCGGGACGCGCACGACGTGGACTTCCGTCTCGATCCCCGCAGTGGCGTAGAGCCGCCGGAAGAAGTAGCGCGAGCGCGCGTAGTGCAGCGGGGCGCAGACGACGAGCGCGAGCTCGATGCGGCGCTCGCGGAGGAGCGGCAGCGTCCGCGCCGCGTTCTCGGCGGTGAACGCCGCCGTCGGCTCGACGACCAGCTCGACCCCGGGGCCACGCCAGGCATCGCGCATCTGCTCGCCCTCGGACGGCCCGCCGTGCGGCGACCACCCCGTGAAGACGACCGTCGAGGCGGCGAACCGCTCGGCCAGCCCCTCGGCCGCGACCACGAGCCGCCGGCAGCGTGTGCTGATGCGGTATCCGGCGGCTTCGAGCCGGCCGTTGCCGGGGACGACGATCGCGGTGCGGGGCATGGTGGGAAGGTAGACGCTGTCGGCGTTTGGGAAGGAGTCCCCGCGGAGACTCCGAAGGCGGCCATTCACGGGCTGCAGAATTGCTGCCGATGGTCCTCCCATCGCACCCCCGCCGATGAGACGTGCCCGCCTCCTCACCCCGCTTGCTGCCGCCGCGCTCGCCGCGGGGCTCGGGGCCGCCCCGCTTGCGGCGTCGCCCGCCGGGAAGATCAAGGAGAAGCAGAAAGAGGCGCAGGTCGTGCTCGCGCAGGTCGGCGCGCTCGACGAGCAGCTCGGCAAGACGGTCGAGGAGTGGGACGGGGCGCGCTACGACCTCGACAAGGTGCGGAAGCAGCTCGCGACGAACCGGGCCTCGCTCACCGTCGCGCAGCGCGCCCAGCATCGCACCCAGCAGCTCGTGCGGCAGCGGCTCGTGACGATCTACGAGAGCGACGAGCCGACGACGATCGACGTCGTCCTCGGCAGCACGAGCCTCAACAGCCTGATCGACCGGTTGCAGGCCGAACGCTCGGTGGCGAAGTCCGACGACCTGCTCGCGCAGCATGCGGTGCAGGTCCGCGACCAGCTCGCCGCCGCGCGCGTTGCGCTGCGGACGACCGAACGGCGCCGCTCCACGTCGGTGCACCAGCTCTCCGACCAGAAGGCGCAGATCGGGGCGATGCTCGCGCAGCGCAGGCGGCTGCTTGCCTCGGTGCAGTCGGAGATCACCGTGATGCGCGCGCAGGAGGCTCGCCGTCAGGCTGCGCTTGCAGCGGAGGCTCGCCGGCGTCTCGCCGCCGAGCAGGCGGAGCTGCGCCGCGCGGCGGCCGAGCGCGCGAAGGCCGCGCAGGCCGCGGCGGAGCTGAAGAAGAAGCAGCAGTCGTCGCCGCCGGTGACGCATCCGGCCACGACGACCACCGTCGTCACGACGACGACCGCTCCGCCCACGACCACCACGCTCTTCCCGGCGACAACGGAGCCGTCGACCACCGAGCCGGCCGGCACCACCGACCCCGCGACCACGACGCCGGCGACGACGACGGCCGAGGTTCCGGCGGTGCCGCTGCCCGCGGGGCACCCGCAGGCGGCGACGATCGCGCTCCGCTATCTCGGCGTGAAGTACCTGTGGGGCGGCGAGAGCCCCGCGGGGTTCGACTGCTCGGGGCTCGTCGCCTACGTCTTCGCCCAGCTCGGCATCACGCTTCCCCACTACGCCGCGGCCCAGTACCAACTCGGCGTGTCCGTGCCGCGCGAAGAGCTCCAGCCGGGCGACCTCGTCTTCTTCGACGGGCTCGACCACGTCGGCATCTACATCGGCGGCGGCCAGTTCGTGCACGCGCCGCACACGGGTGACGTCGTGAAGATCACGTCGCTCGCCGCCTACGGCGGCGGCTACGTCGGCGCCCGGCGGATCTGACCGCCGCGCGAGCCGGGGCCGCGGGTCTTGTAGTGGCCCCGTCCACAGGTTCGCTTGTGCGCTTGGCCGGCTGCAAAGCGGCGCATGCCCGCGTCCTCGGTCGCCCCCGTACCTTTCAGGTACGAGGGCTCCCTGCGTCCTTGGCCTGCTTGCTTTTCGCTCGGCCAATCACGAAGCAACCTATGGACGCGGCCACTATTGCCCCCGCGGCCCGCGGCGGAGCTCGTCCCAGGTGAGCCGGGTCAGCTCGGCCTGCTCGGAGACCGCGTCCTCGGGCCGCGGCGTGAGCGAGCGGCGTGTGCCGGTGATGCGGCGGGGAGCGGTGGTGTCCCAGGTCAGACGCTTCATGCGTGCACCTCCATCGTTCCGGCGGGCGCCGGGGCCCGCGTGATCTTGATGTCTCCGCTGACGGTCTTGGCGCGGATCTCGACGAGCGGCCCGTCGCCGTCCGGAACGTCCGACGACAGCTCGAGCTCGGAGCTCGTGTCGCCGCTGACGGTGTTGCAGTCGAGCCAGGCGCGCGATCCCTTGCGGACGCCGATCTCGACGTCGCCCGACACCGAGTGCGCACCGACGGTGGCCTGCATCACCGCGCGGTGGTGCTGGTCGCCGCTCACGGTGTTGACGCTGACGCTGTCGTAGGCCTCGCCGATCTCGACGTCGCCGGACGCAGTCGTCATCGTCACGGGCCCGCCGACGATCTCGACGCTGACGTCGCCGGACGCGGTCTGGACGCTGACGCTTCCGGTGACCTCGCGGGCGGACACGTCGCCGCTCGCGCTCTTCACCGTGGCGCTCCCGTCGATGCGCTCGAGCTCGACGTCACCCGACGCGGTGGCGACGTTGGCGCCGCCGAGCAGGCCGCGCGCGGTGACGTCGGCCGACTTCGTGCGCGCAGTCAGGCTCGAACCGGACGGGCAGCGGACGCGGCAGCTGACGCCTTCGCGGCCGAAGAACATTCCGAGGCCGAACCCGGACTTCCGTTGCGGCACGTCGACCACGAGCTTCTGCGCGCCGTGCTCGCGGAGCTCGACCGTCGAGGCCTCGACAAGCGCGTGCGACTCCTCGTCGTGGCCGACCAGCTCGACTTCCACACGGCCGTCGAGCGTCGCGTCGATCTCCACCTCGCCGGAGGCAAGGCGGACGTCCACCTCGATCGCTCCTGCCACCTCGAACTGCTTCTGCATTCGTCTCGCCTCCTCTGTTAACTCTGCGCGTACCCGGACAGGCGCTTGCCGGTCGTCCGTGCGGGCCGCGACTCGGCCGCGCGCGCGATCGCGCGCACGATCCAGGTGTTCGTCGAGACGCCCTCGCGGTCGGCAGCCTTCTCGACCGTCAGCTTGAGGGTGTCCGACAGGCGCAGGCTGATCCGTGCCGAGAGCTCCTCGCCGACGACGCCGGCGCCCTCGCCGGTCGTGTCGATGTAGACGAACTCCGGCTCCTGGCCGGCCAGCCGGACCTCGACGTGGCCGGAGGGGAGCTTCGACGAGAGCTCGACCGCCGCCTGCGAGAGCAGGTCGAGCAGCTTCAGGCGGAGGCTCGAGCCGAGCGACTCGGCCAGCCGCCGCGCGATCTGCGCGGAGCGGTCGTCGCCCAGCTCCGCCAGCCCCTCGAGGTCCTCCTGGACGCCGTTCAGCATGATCGTCAGATTCATCGTGACAGCACTTTGACATCATCTATGGCGCTTGTCAAGCGCCATCGAGCCGCCTTCCTGGTGTCGAACACCACGTTCAACGGCTCAAATGACGGGGTTCCGGCCCGTTGATTAGGCTTGGGCGCGGGTGCGCAAGGGGTCCGTCATCCAGCTCGTCGCGATCGGACTGATCGCGGGGGCGATCTGCACCGTGGTCGCGTTGGCGATCCCGTGGATGCCCGTCGCCGCCGGGCGCGAGGCGGCCCGCATCGACTTCGTCTACTGGTTCACCACGACGATCGCGATCGTCGTCTTCTCGGTGGTCGCGGCGGTGCTCGCCTACTCGGTCTGGAAGTTCCGTGCGCCGCCGGACGACTGGTCGGACGGGCCGCCGACGCACGGGCACACGACGCTCGAGATCGTGTGGACGGCGATCCCGGCGCTGCTCGTAACCGCGATCTCGATCGTCAGCGCGATCGTGCTCGCGAAGAACGGCGAGGCCGGCTCGAACCCCGTCCTCGTGAAGGTGGTCGCGCAGCAGTTCGCGTGGGAGTTCACCTACGCGAACGGCAAGACCTACGGCTACCTCACGCTGCCCGAGGGCCGGCACACGAAGCTCGACATCACGTCGAAGGACGTCATCCACTCGTTCTGGGTGCCGCAGCTCTCGCAGAAGCAGGACGCGGTGCCGGGCCAGCACAACTCGATCGTCGTGACGCCGACGCGCACCGGCACGTTCCCGGTGATCTGCACCGAGCTCTGCGGTCTCGGCCACTCGATCATGCGCAGCCACGTGACGATCGTCAGCCAGGATGCGTTCGCGAAGTTCGTCGCGAACAAGGGGACGACGTCCGGCCCGCCGGGGCTCGCGGTCTTCCAGAAGAACGGCTGTAGTAGCTGCCATACGCTCAAGGCCGCCGGCGCGAGCGGGACGATCGGGCCCGACCTCGACAACCTCGTCCAGTACGCGAAGGAGGCGCACCGCGGCTCGCTCGAGGCGTTCATCCGTGAGTCGATCGTCTCGCCGGCCGCGTACCTGCAGCCTCACTACAACGATCTGATGCCCCACACCTTCAAGTCGCAGATCCCGCCCGCCGACCTCGACCAACTCGTGCAGTATCTGGTGTCGAACGCCCAGAAATGACGACCGCGGCTCACCATCCCCCCGAGGTCCACGCACCGCCGTCGCCGGGCACGGGCATCCACCGCTTCCTGCGCCCGGGCTGGCTGCGCGTCCTGTGGACGATGCCGCTGTTCTCCGGGATCGGCTTCGCGCTCGTCTGCGGGATCAGGTGGATCGTCGGCTGGGACCCGATCTGGGACGGCGTGCCGATCGTCACCGTCCAGCTGGTGACGGTCCCGCTCGGCTTCCTCGTCGGGCTCGGGGGCTTCGACTACTGGGTGTACTACGCGTCGGGCCGCCCGACGCGGGCCGAGGATCACTCCGGCCACGGCGCGAAGAGCTGGCGCGACTACTTCCGCATCAACACCGACCACAAGGTGATCGGCGTCCAGTACGTCGTCACGACGATCTTCTTCTTCTGCTGCGGCGGCCTGCTCGCGATGCTCTTCCGTGCGGAGCTCGCGCGTCCGGGCGACCAGTACTTCAACCCGCAGACGTTCAACGTGCTCGTCTCCGACCACGCGGCGCTGATGATCTTCCTGTTCATCATCCCGGCGTTCGCGGGCCTCGGGAACTACGTGATCCCGCTCATGCTGGGGGCCGCCGACATGGCGTTCCCGCGGCTGAACGCGCTGTCGTTCTGGCTGCTCCCGATCGCCGGTTTCATGCTGCTCATCGGGATGACCGCGCCGGGCGGCGGCCCGTCGGCCGGCTGGACGTGCTACGCGCCGCTCTGCTCGCACCAGCCCGTCGGGCAGGTGTTCTTCAACATGGCGGTGCAGTGGGCGGGTGCGAGCTCGATCATGACCGCGCTCAACTTCCTGGTCACGATCATCACCATGCGCGCGCCGGGCATGACGTTCTGGCGCATGCCGCTGCTCGTGTGGGCGAACTTCACGACGAGCCTGCTGGTCGTGCTCGCGACGCCGTTCATCGCCGGGTCGCAGTTCTTCGTGATGTTCGACCGCGTCATGCACACGAACTTCTTCGAGTACCAGCAAGGCGGCTACGTGCTCGGCTACCAGCACATCTTCTGGTTCTACTCGCACCCGGCCGTCTACATCATGATGCTGCCCGGGTTCGGGATCATCAGCGAGGTCATCTCGGTGATGAGCCGCAAGCCGATCTTCGGCTACCGGCTGATGGCGTTGAGCCTGATGGCGATCCTCGTGCTCGGCTTCTCGGTCTGGGCGCACCACATGTTCGTCGCGGGAATGGCGAGCTGGCTGCGCGTGCCGATGATGGTGACGTCGATGGTGATCGCGGTGCCGACCGGCATCAAGATCTTCTCGTGGTTAGCCACGATGTGGGACGGGCGAATACATTTCACGACGCCGATGCTGTTCGCGCTCGGCTTCCTCAGCATGTTCGTGATCGGCGGGCTTTCCGGCATCTACCTCGCGTCGGTGCCGATCGACATCCACGCGAGCGACACGTACTTCATCGTCGCGCACATCCACTACGTGCTCTTCGGCGGCTCCGTGTTCACGATCTTCGCGGGCATCTACTACTGGTTCCCGAAGATGACCGGCCGCATGTACAGCGAGAGGCTCGGGAAGCTGCACTTCTGGCTGACGTTCGTCGGCTTCAACCTGACGTTCTTCCCGATGCACTACATCGGCCTGCAGGGGATGCCGCGCCGCGTCGCCGACTACGCCGACCGGTTCGCCGACATCAACCTTTTCATCTCGATCGCCTCGTTCGGGCTCGGCGCCTCGACGATCGTCTTCCTCTACAACATGGCGTACTCCTGGGCGCACGGCCCGGTTGCCGAGGCGAACCCCTGGCATGCGCTCACGCTCGAGTGGCAGGTGTCCTCGCCGCCGCCGGTGTTCAACTTCGACGAGATCCCGCAGGTCGTGGGCAACCCGTACGAGTACGGCGTCCCGGGCGCGCGCCACGCGATCTTCGGCGCGCCTGCGCCGGAGCCGGTCGGGGCGGACTGATCGCCCGGTGCCCGAGCACATCCTCGTGATCGCGAACGAGACCGCTGCCTCCGAGACGCTGCTCGACGCGGTCCGCGGCGCGGCGGGCACCTCGGCGTTCGTGACCGTGATCGCGCCGGTCAACGAGCCGAACCAGGGGTACGTGGTCTACGAGGACACGCGCCGCGCGTCCGCCGGCCGGAGGCTCGACAAGACGCTCGAGGCACTGCGCGAGGGGGGCCTGTCCGCCCAGGGCTTCGTCGTCGAGACGGGACCGGTTCAAGCCGCCGCGGACGCGCTGGCGCAGCTCGAGCCGAAGATCGACGAGATCGTCGTGTCGACACACGAGCCGGAGCGCTCGGGCTGGCTGCGGCGCGACGTGGTCGGCGACATCGAGCGACGCGCGAAGGGCGTGCCGGTAAAGCACGTCGTCGTCGACCGGTCGGCGGGCGAGGACCTCAATGTCCTCGTCGTTGCGAACCAGACCGTCGTTTCGCCGGAGCTGCTCGACCGCATCCGGCAGCGGGCGGAGCAGGGCTCCGCCAGCTTCCTGATCGTGGCGCCGCAGAGCGACGACGAGGAGCACGCCGATGCCGAGCGCCGCCTCAAGCTCGCGCTCAGAGAGCTGCGTGGGGAGGGCATCGACGCGCACGGGCAGGTCGTGCACCCCGATCCGTACACCGCGGCGCTGCACGTCGTGAACGACGAGCGCGTCGACGAGATCATCGTCTCGACTTTCCCGGGCGAGAAGAGCGGCTGGCTGCGCCGCGACCTCGTCGAGCGCCTGCGCAAGGACACGGGCCTGCCCGTCGACCACGTCGTCTCGGGCGCAGTGGCGGCAAGTAGATGAGCCGTAGGCTCGACGGAGGCTCACAGGTAGCGGAGGTGCCGGCTTTGCCGGCGCTGGAGCGGGAATGAGCGCCGCCGCCGAGGCACACGCGCACGGCGCGCACCCGCCGACGCCGCACTACAGCTCGCGCGTCTCCCCGGCGACGCTCGGGATCCTGCTCTTCATCGGGTCGGAGATCATGCTCTTCGGCTCGTTCTTCACCGTCTACTTCTTCATCCGGGTCGTCAACAGCGCGTTCTGGGGCGGCCACTGGCCGCCGCCTCCGTACCACATTCCCGCGTTCGTCGCCGGGATCAACACCGCGCTGCTCGTCACCTCGAGCTTCACGATGCACTGGGCCGACACGTCGATCAAGAAGGGGAACCGCGCGGGCCTCCAGGCCGGGCTCGTGCTGACGTTCGCGCTCGGGCTCACCTTCCTGCTCATCCAGCTGATCGAGTACCACCGGGTCGGCTTCAACACGAGCGACACCGCGTTCGCCGCGACGTTCTACGGGCTGACCGGCCTGCACGGCGCCCACGTGTTCGTCGGCCTGACGATCCTGATGGTGATGATCATCCGGTCGTTCCGGGGGCACTTCACGCCGGAGCACCATCACGGTATCGAGCTCGGCGGGATCTACTGGCACTTCGTCGACGTGATGTGGATCGTCGTCTACTTCACGGTGTACATCCTCTAACGGAGCGACGACGTGCAGAACCCCTTCCGGAGCGAGCAGTCGGCGTTCCGGTTGGTCTTGGTCACGCTCGGCTACTTCGTGCTGATCGGGATCGCGTGGGAGATCGACAGGTGGCTCGGGCTCGCGGTGTTCGTCGTGCTGTCGGCGGTCGGGATCGCCTGGATCATGCACCGCGGCCGGCGTGTGCCTCCGGTCCGGGAGACGCCCGCCGCGAGCCCGCCGGACGAGCATCGCGTGCTCGTCGTCGCGAACGAGACGGTGGGCGGCGCCGAGCTGCTGGCGGAGCTGCGCCGGCGCGCCGCGGGCGGGCGCACCGTGGTCTTCGTCGTGTGCCCGGCGCTCAACTCGCACGTCAAGCACTGGACGTCCGACGAGGACGCGGCGCGTTCGGCGGCGAACGAACGGCTGCTCGCGAGCCTCATCGCGATGCGCGCGGCCGGCCTCGACGCGACCGGCGAGATCGGCGACGCCGACCCGCTGCAGGCGATCGAGGACGCGCTTCGCATCTTCCGGCCCGACGAGCTCGTCGTCTCGACGCATCCGCCCGGCCGCTCGCACTGGCTCGAGCGCGACGTGGTCGAACGGGCGCGCGAGCGCTTCGACATCCCACTCGACCACGTCGTCGTCGACCTCGACGCCGTCGGCTAGCGACGCCGATGACCGCGACAGCGCTACGGGTCGAGGCCGTCGATCCGCTCCCGATCCGGGACGAGCTCCGCGCAGTGCACCGCGCCGCGCTCGGGGCGGGAGCGCTGTCGGACGAGTGGGCCGACGATCGGCTCCCGCGACACACGGCACGGGACGGCTTCGTCTTCCTCGTCGCCCGAGACCGCGACACGGTCGCCGGCTTCGGCTACGGCTACACCGGCGCGTACGGGCAGTGGTGGACCGATCGCGTCGCCCGGGCGCTCACGAAGCTGCAGCGCGAGGACTGGCTCGACCGTCCGCACTTCGAGGTCGTCGAGCTGCACGTGCGGCCGCCCGCCCAGCGTCGCGGGATCGGCAGCGCCCTGCTCGCGCAGCTCCTCTCACGGCAGCGGCACCGCCGCGCGGTCCTGACGACCCAGGCCGGTTCGAGGCCCGCGCGCCGCTTCTACGCGAAGAACGGGTGGGAAGAGCTGGCGGAGGTCGACTTCGGGCGCGGCTACCCGCCGTACATCGCCCTCGGGAAGCGGATCCGCTACTTGCCGGCGACCGACGAGACGTAGCCGGCGACCGCCTGGATCTGCGCCTCGCTGAGCCGGCCCTTGAAGGACGGCATCGCTCCGCCGCCCGTCTCGACCTGATGCGCCACCGTCGCCTTCGACGGCTTCAGCTGGTCGAGGTCGGGGCCGACCGTGCCGGTCGAGCCGGCGTCCTTCAGCGTGTGGCAGCCGCTACAGCCCGCCGTCTCGAAGACGTCCTTGCCGTTGACCGCCGGCCCGCCGGTCGCCGTGTGCGGCGACGGCGTCGGCTTGCGCCCCGACGCCGTGATGCCGCAGGTCGGGTTGCCGGAGCACTTGGCGACGTAGACGGCGATGTCGTCGGCGTCCTGGCCCGTGTAGAGGTTCGCGGGCATCGGCGGCTCGGGATACGCGATCTGGCCGCGGACGACGTCCTGGATCGTCTGGATCGAGAAGCCCTGCTCCTTGTCGCTCGAGAACGCGTCGTCGAGGTTCGGGCCGACGGTGCCGGTCGTCTTCGCGTCGGCGAGCGTGTGGCACGAGCCGCAATCCGGGTCGCCGGGCTTCGCGGGCGTCGTGAACAACAGCTTCCCGTGCCCGGGATCGCCCTCGGTGACGCGGCCGACGGCGCCGCACCCGGCCGTGAGCATCGCGACCACGACCACGGCGGCGACGAGGAGGGCTCGACGCGGGATCAAGACGGCGAGAGGGCCTCGGCGCGCGACTCGGTGAGGTCGAACACCCGGTCGAGCCCCGTGATCTCGAAGATCTTGGTGATGTTCGGGTCGCTGCAGACGATGGTCATGCGACCGTCCGCGGAGCGCAGCCGCCGCAGGCCGCCGACGAGCACGCCCAACGTCGTCGAGTCGATGAACGTCGTCGATGTCAGGTCGACGATCACGTGCGTCGCGCCCTCCCCGATCACCTCGAGCAGCTGTTGCTTGAACTCGGGCGCCGTGTACAGGTCGATCTCGCCCGCGAGCGAGATCGCGTACGTGTTGTTCGCCAGCTGCTCGGTCTTGATGTCGAAGTTCATGGCAACCCCTCGGTCCCGGGCCCGCCTGCTGGAGGCCCGCGCCGCCGAGAGTCTAACCGGACGGCTGGGTCGTGCTCTGCGCAGCCGCCTGGGCGGCCAGGCTCTTGATCACCTTCTTGACCTGCGGCGCCAACGGGTCGGTCGGCGCCAGCTTCAGGAAGCGGCGGTAGGCGGCCACCGCCGTCGCCGAGTCGCCCGCCGTCTGCGCGGCCTGGCCAAGTTGGATCTGCAGGGTGGCGTCGTCGGGCGTCAGGGCGGCGAGCTTCTGGTACGCCGCCTCGGCCTTCGTCGCCGTCGCCTGGAGCTTCGTCGCCGCTGCGGACAGGGCCGAGGTCTGGGCGCTCTGGACGGCGGTCGAGATCGGGTCCTGGAGCGCGCTCGGGTTGTTGAAGGCGCGGCCGAGCGGTGACGACGACGGCGGCGTGAACGGAGCCGGCGCTGCGAGTGCGGCCGCCGTCTGCGCGTTCGCGTAGTCGGTGTTGTAGACGTTGGCGAGGGCCGTGTACTGGGTCGCCAGCTCGCCGAGCGCGTCAGTGTCCTTCGGGCGGAGCGCCGTGTAGCGCTCGAGCGCCGTCACCGCGTCCGAGGTGCGCTGCTTCGACTCGTAGGCGGTTGCGAGCGCGCGCCAGTCGGCGGCGTTGTTCGGGTGGTCGGCCACCTTGTGTTCGAGGCTCGAGATCGACGTGCCGCCGTTCGAGCCGAAGTTGAAGGCGTTCTGGAGGGCGTCGCCGATGCCGGTCGAGCCGGAGCCGACTCCCAGGAGGACGAAGCCGAGGACGAACGTGATCGCGAGGCCGACGTAGATCCACTTGGCATGGTTCCGCAGCCGCTGGAAGAAGAGCTCCTCCTGCCACTGCGGCGGCTTCGGCTTCCCCTTGTGCGGGCGCGCTACCGCGGCCTGAGCGCCAGCATTCGCCCTCGGGCTGCGCTTGCGGTGCTGCGTACCTCTTGCCACGTCTTCTCGTCCTCGCTCGTGTATCGGGTTTTGCCGTCGACGACCGTCGCCAGCACACGTTCCGGCGAGCCGCCGAACACGACTGCCGCCGCCGGGTCCTCCACCGGATGGTAGGGGCTTCCGTCGAGCGACACCACCGTCAGATCGGCGCGCTTTCCGGCCGCCAGGGTACCGACCCGATCGTCCAGTTGGAGCACCCCGGCTGCGTCAACCGTGGCGAGCCGCAGCGCGGCCGCCGCATCGAGCGCCCCCGGGTCGCGGGCCGCCGCCCGCGCCAGGTAGACCGCCGTCCGCATCTCCTCGAAGACGTCGAACGACGGCGCCGACGCCGGGGAGTCCGTTCCCAGCCCGATCCTGGCGCCGGCCTCTCGCAGCTCGGCGAGCGGCGCCGTGCCACAGCCGAGGAGGGCGTTCGAGCGCGGGCAGTGGGCGATCGGGACGTCCCGGTCGGCGAGGAGGGCGATCTCCCCGGGGTCGAGGTCGACGCAGTGGGCGCACAGGAGCTCGGGCCCGAGCACCGGCGCCAGCGTCGCGACGCTGCGCTTCCCCGTCGGCGCGATCGGCGGGCTCGGCAGCGAGCTCCAGCCTCCCTCGCCGCGCTCGAGCCAGTCGTTCTCGGCCCGCGACTCGGCGAGGTGGGTGCCGACGGGGATGCCGAGCGAGAGGCACCAGCGGTAGACGTCGAGGGAGCACGTGTACGGCGCGTGGGGCGAGATGCCGATTCGCACGAGCTCCGTCTCCGTCACCTCGGCCAGCTTGGCGGCGAACTGCTGCTGGGCCACGCGCGGGTCGACGGCGAACACCTCGAGGTAGACGATCGCGCGCAGGCCGAGCTCGCCGGCCGCCGCCGCGGCCACTCCTGCATACGCGTAGTCGGCGGTCGTGGTGATCCCCGACCGCAGCGAGTCGAGCACGCCGCGGCGCGCGATCGCCAGCATGTGCTCACTGTCGAGCTGGCGTTTGCGCTCGATGTGGGTGGCGATCCACGGTCCGAAGGAGAGCCCATCGCCGAAGCCGGCGTAGACGGCGTACTCCAGGTGCGAGTGCGCGTTGACGAAGCCAGGCACGATCGCCGCGTTCGGGTAGTGGCGCTCGGCGCGTCCCACGTCGACCTCGACGATCTCGCCGTCGGTGTAGCGCACGCGGCCGCCGGCGATCGGCGGGCCGTCGACGGGGAGCACCCAGTCGGCCGAGAGCTCGCCGGAGCTCACGTACCGGCGGTCGCCGCGTGTGCGCGTGCGGAGCGCCGGTCGAGCAGCACCGAGAGCCAGATCGACGCCTCGTAGAGGATCACGAGCGGGATTCCCTCCATGATCGTGGTCACGGGGTCGACGCCCGGCAGCGCGACGGCGACGCACGCGACGACGAAGTAACCGATGCGGCGGTTCTTGCGCAGCTTCCGCGTCGTCAGGATCCCGGTGCGCGTGAGCCCGACAACGAAGATCGGCAGCTCGAACACGATCGCCATCGCGAACAGCACCTTCGCCGCGAAGGTGATGTAGTCGCGGGCGCGAATGAACTGCCGGTAGCTCGAGCTGTCGTAGTGCGCGAGGAAGTGCGCGGCCGCGGGCAGCGCGAGGAAGTAGCCGAAGAGGACGCCCGCGACGAGCAGCACCGTCGCGAGCAGCGTGAACAGACGGACCATACGGGCGTGACCGGGGTCGATCGCGGGGCTGAAGAACAGCCAGCCTTGCCAGAGGAAAACGGGGATCGCGAAGAGGATGCCCGCGTAGAGGCTGATCCAGATCGAGGTCATGAACGGCTCGCCCAGCGTGAAGGTCGTGAGCCGGCGGTGCCCCAGCGGCAGCGCCCGCGTGAGCAGGTGGATCAGCTCGGAGTGGAAGACGTACGCGAGCACGAAGCCGACGAGCAGTGCGCCGATGCAGACGAACAGGCGCTGGCGCAACTCCTCGAGATGCTCGACGAGCGTTGCCTCCTCGCCGTGCTCCAGGCGCCGCGGGAGCCTGGCCACGTCCTTGCCTAGCGGACGGTTTCGTTCTCGCGGGACGGGGTGACGGCCGGATCCGGCGGCGCGGGCGGCAGCTCGGAGGCCTGCGTGACCTCGGGCTTGCCCGTTCCCGTCACCGAGTCCTTGAACTCCCGCATCCCGCTTCCGAGCGAGCGACCGATCTCCGGCAGGCGCTTCGCGCCGAACAGCAGCAGCGCGACGAGCAGCAGGAGGATGATCTCAGTAGGACCGATGCTCCCCATGTGGGGAGCGTACCACCCCCGTCCGGCTACGATGAGTCACGGAAGCGATGGCGACGCTCGAGCTGAAAGATCTGCACGTCGCCCTCGAGGACGGCACCGAGATCGTGAAGGGAGTCGATCTCGCCGTCTCGTCGGGCGAAGTGCATGCGGTGATGGGGCCGAACGGCTCCGGCAAGTCCACGCTCGCGTACGCCATCGCCGGCCATCCGGCCTACGAGGTCACGTCCGGCCGGATCCTGCTGGACGGCGCCGACATCACCGAGGCAGGGGCGGACGAGCGCGCCCAGGCGGGCCTGTTCCTCGCCTTCCAGTACCCGCAGGCGATCCCGGGCGTGACCGTGACGAACTTCCTCCGGCAGGCGATGAACGCGACGCGCAAGGCGCGCGCGGGCGGCGTCGACGACCCGGTGCCGGTGCCCGAGTTCCGCAAGGAGCTGCTGGCGCAGATGGACCGGCTCAGGGTGAGCCGCGAGCTCGCCTCGCGCTACCTGAACGACGGCTTCTCCGGCGGCGAGAAGAAGCGCGTCGAGATCCTGCAGATGGCGATGCTCAAGCCGTCGATCGCCGTGCTCGACGAGACCGACTCCGGCCTCGACATCGACGCGCTCAAGATCGTCGCGAGCGGCGTCTCCGATCTCGTCGGCCCCGACATGGGCGCGCTCGTGATCACGCACTACCAGCGGATCCTCAACTACATCGAGCCGGACTTCGTGCACGTGTTCGTCGACGGCCGGATCGTCGAGGAGGGCGGCAAGGAGCTCGCCGAGAAGCTCGAGGCTTCGGGATACGAGGAATGGGAAGAATCGAAGGTGACCGCCTGATGGCACAGACCGAGACAGAGATCGTCCAGGGGATCGGGTCGGACTACGAAGTCAAGTATGGCTTCCACGTTCCCGAGGACTACTTCTTCAAGTCGGGGAAGGGGCTGTCGCACGAGCTGATCGACGCGATCTCCTCGCACAAGAACGAGCCGGACTGGATGCGGAAGTTCCGCCACAAGTCGCTCGACTACTTCCTCGCGCGGCCGATGCCGACGTGGGGCGGTCAGCCGTCGCTGCGCGAGATCGACTTCGACTCGATCCACTACTACATCAAGCCGACCGAGAACCAGGCCGAGTCGTGGGAGGACCTTCCTCCCGACATCAAGGACACGTGGGACAAGCTCGGCATCCCCGAGGCGGAGAAGAAGTACCTCGCGGGGGTCGGAGCGCAGTACGAGAGCGAGGTCGTCTACCACAAGCTGCAGGAGCAGCTCACGTCGCAGGGCGTGATCTTCCTCGACACGGACACCGCGCTCCGCGAGCACGAGGATCTCTTCAAGCAGTACTTCGGGACGATCGTCCCGCAGAACGACAACAAGTTTGCCGCGCTGAACAGCGCCGTCTGGTCGGGCGGTTCGTTCATCTACGTCCCGCCGGGGGTGCGCATCGAGCTGCCGTTGCAGGCGTACTTCCGGATCAACGCCGCGAACATGGGGCAGTTCGAGCGCACGCTGATCCTCGTCGACGAGGACGCCTACGTGCACTACGTCGAGGGCTGCACCGCACCGATCTACTCGACCGACTCGCTGCACTCGGCCGTCGTCGAGATCGTCGTGAAGCCCCGCGGGCGCTGCCGGTACACGACGATCCAGAACTGGTCGACCAACGTCTACAACCTGGTGACCAAGCGCGCCGTTGCATACGAGGACGCGACCATGGAATGGGTCGACGGAAACCTCGGCTCGAAGCTCACCATGAAGTACCCCGCCATCTGGCTGCTCGGCGAGCGGGCGCACGGCGAGGTGCTGTCGATCGCGTTCGCGGGCAACCACCAGCACCAGGACGCCGGCGGCAAGTGCGTGCACGTCGCGCCGCGGACGACGAGCGTGATCACCTCGAAGTCGATCTCGAAGAACGGCGGGCGGGCCGGCTATCGCGGCCTGCTCGAGGTCGCAAAGGGCGCCCACGGTGCCAAGTCGAAGGTCGTCTGCGACGCGCTGATCCTCGACGAGGAGTCGCGCTCCGACACGTACCCGTACATTCGCATCGACGAGAACGAGGTCGACATCGGCCACGAGGCGACGGTCTCGAAGATCGGCGAGGAGCAGCTCTTCTACCTGATGTCGCGCGGCCTCTCCGAGGCCGAGGCGAGCGCGATGGTCGTGAGCGGCTTCGTCGAGCCGATCACCAAGGAGCTGCCGCTCGAGTACGCGGTCGAGATGAATCGCCTGATCCAGCTGCAGATGGAGGGCAGTGTCGGCTAGCTCGAAATCCGCAAGCGGATTTCGAGGTGTCGGGTGATCGTCGAGCGGACGGACTTCGTGTCCGTGCCGGTGACCGACATCGCCCGTTCGACCGTCTTCTACAAGGAGACGCTGGGGCTCGAGCAGATCGGCGACGGCGGCTTCCCCGAGTTCCAGCTCGGCGCGAACGTCAGCCTCTACCTCGTCGATCCGACGAGCTACGGCGGAGAGTTCACCGGCCCGAACTCGGGGTCGATCGCGCTGCGCGTCCCCGACGTCGAGGCGACGCGCGCGGAGCTCGAGGAGCGCGGCGTCGTCTTCGACGGTGAGACCCACGAGACGCCCGTCTGCAGGATGGCGTTCTTCCGCGACCTGGACGGGAACGTCCTGATGCTGCACCGCCGGCACGACGCGGCTCCCGCATGACGACGCTCACGCGCGACACCGCCGCGAAGCTCTTCGCGGAGCTGCCGCTGCCGTCGACGGCCGACGAGCACTGGCGCTTCACCGACCTGCGCGGCTTCGATCCCACCGACGTGCCTGGCACCAAGGTGCGAGGCACCGGTTCTGCGATGCTCGACCTCGACGTCGCCGGTCGCGCGGCGATGAACGAGAGCGGGATCGAGATCGTCTCGGCTCCGGACGGCGTCACCTTCGAGCCGCTCCCCGCCGACTACGAGGCGCGGCTGATCCCAGAGGACGACCGCTTCGCGCTCGAGAACCTGGCGAACTGGCGGCACGGGCTGCTGGTGCGCGTACCGAAGGGCGTCGAGCTCGACCGGCCGCTCTACGTGACCGTGACGTCCAACGGCGGCTCGCTGTACTGGCGCATGGTCGTCGAGGCGGAGGAGGGGTCGCGCTTCACCCTGATCGAGGACATCTCCTCGTCGGCGCCCGACGCGATCGCCTACACGAACGCCGTCGTCGAGTTGTTCGTCCAGCAGAGCGCGAAGGTGGAGTACGTGTCGCTGCAGAGCCTCTCGCAGGAGACGTGGCACTTCGGCCGTCATCGTGCGCTGCTCGACCGCGACGCCGAGCTCGACTGGGTGATCGGCGGGTTCGGCTCGAAGCGCGGCAAGGTCTGGGTCGAGAACGACCTCGCCGGCCCGGGCGCGACCTCGCGGGTGACCGGGGCCTACTTCGCCGACGGCGACCAGCACCTCGACTACGACACGTTCCAGGAGCACATCGCGCCCAACACCGAGAGCGACTTCGCGTTCAAGGGCGCCCTGCGCGAGCGTGCGAGCGCGGTCTGGCGCGGGATGATCCGCGTCGAGGAGGGCGCGCAGAAGACGAACGCGTACCAGGAGAACCGCAACCTGCTGCTGTCGGACACGGCACATGCCGACTCGATCCCCGGCCTCGAGATCATGGCGAACGACGTTCGCTGCACGCACGGCGCGACGCTCGGACGCGTCGACCGCGAGGAGCTCTTCTACCTGATGACGCGCGGGCTCTCGCGCGCCGAGGCGGAGCGGCTGATCGTGCGCGGCTTCTTCCAGGACGTGCTCGACCGGATCGAGCTCGAGCCGGTGCGCGAAGCGCTCGGAGCCGCCCTCGAGGCGCGCATCCCTGAGGCCTGATCCCGGCTTCGCGCCGATGAGTTCCGCGGACCTCGGCCGTCCTACGGTTGTCACCACGAGCGAGGAGGCTCAGATGTCCAAGGTCACGTCCAAGCTGAATCTGACGCAGGTCGGCCGCGTCTGCGTCACCGTCGCCGACACCGACCGCGCGATCGACTTCTACGTCGGCACGCTCGGCTTCGAGAAGGTCGTCGACGTCCCGATGGGCGATGTCGGCCGCTGGGTCGAGGTGAAGCTGCCCGATGCCGTCACGACGATCGCGCTGGCGCCCCCGCCGCAGGGGAGGGACGCCGGCGGCAGCGAAACGGGCATCTGCATCGACACGACCGACGTCGACGCCGACCACGCCGCGCTCAAGGCCGCCGGTGCGGACGTCGACGACGAGGTCTCGCGCTACGGCGGCCCGGTCCCGCCCATGTTCTGGGTACGCGACCCGGACGGCAACTCGCTGATCGTGGTCGAGCCGTCCGAGTAGGGCGATAGCGGGCGCCTCTCAGCGATTCTCGTCGTGCTGGGAGGCGCCCTCGACCGGTGGCAGCCACGGTTCGCGGCGCTTCACCCAGACCTCTGCTTGCGGCCGAAGCTCGAACGGCGCGTCGTCGAGCGAGCCGATCCGAACCTCGACGAGCGTGTCCCCCGGCCCGGGCGGGTCGATCAGGCGCGAGCCGCAGCGCGGGCAGAAGCCGCGCCCCTGGAAGGTCGCCACCTCTCCTTCCAGCTCGAACGCCTCGACCGGCCATTGGCCGTAGACCGTGAACGCGCTGCCGGACTCCTTTCGGCAGTCTGCGCAGTGGCAGCGGCCGACGTGCACCGGCTCGCCGCGAACCCGATAACGAACGGCGCCGCACAGGCAACCGCCGGTGCGCTCGACCCCTCCCACCGGCGCGATCCTAGCCGCTGCGCGTTTTCTTAGGCAGGCGTGCGACGATGCGCGGGACCCGAGCGAAAGGAGACCTGATGCTCGGTCGCAGAGCAGTCGTCGCCACGTGCACCGTCGCTCTCGCCGTCACCGGAGGCGGCGTCGCGCTCGCGGCGAATCACGGCAGCTCGCACAGCTCGAAGCCGGCCACGCACGCGATGCCGAGGCAGTACTCGGCGGGCAGCATGCAGCGGAGCCACGGGAACGGGAACTGCCCGAACATGGGCGGCTCGTCGTCCTCGAACACCTCCGCCCAGCTCTAGCCGGCTCGGGTGAAGCCGGGGCGCCCGGGCGTGCCGGGCGCCCCTTTCACCGTTGTGGACGAGGCCACTAAAGCTCGTGGTTCGAGCGGATCCGGTTGTCCGGGTCCACGGCGGCCTTGATGCGGCGAAGTCGCCGGTGGCTCGTCTCGCTCCAGAGGGTCCTCGCGTCGCGCTTGGTCTCGGCGAAGTTGAGGTACGTGTGCCCCGACTCCCAGGGCGCGATCGCCGTCCGGAGCTCGCCGAGCGTGGCCTCGACGGCCCGGGCCGCGTCCGGCGTCGGCGCGATCCCGACCGCGAAGAGAATGAACGGTGCGTCGAACGAGGCGAGCGCACCGTGCTCGGGCCGGCTGCGCGCGATCGCGCCGCCGAGCTGGCGGATCTCGACCGAGAGGAGGGGCGAGCCGACCGTGGTCGCGACGACCGCGTCGATCGTGTCCTCGTCGACGGCGTCGAGCGTGAGCCCGTCGCCGCTTCCCGGCACCGGGTGCTCGGGATCCATGTGCAGGTGCGCGAGCGCCTCGACCGGGATCTGCTCGATCGTGTCCATGACCGGCCCGAGCGCCCGCAGCGGCGCGACGAGCGCGCGTCCCTCGTCCTCGCCGCCGGCGTGGATCACCTCGACGACGGTGAAGGACTTGCCGCGCACCGGCTCGGGGATCTCCTCGATCGGCGGGAGTTGCAGGATGCGGCCCACCGACGTCGTCTCGTCGGGCAGCCCGTCCGTCCACGCGCGCCACTCGGCAAGCACCTCGGCAGCGCGGTCGACCGGGAACCAGAGGACCCCGGCGTACACCTCGGTGAGCGGGAAGAGGCCGAACTCGATCGCCGTGACGATCCCGAAGTTGCCGCCCCCGCCACGCAGCGCCCAGAACAGGTCCGGGTCGTTGTCGCGGTCGACGCGCCGCAGGCGGCCGTCTGCGGTGACGAGCTCGACGGCTGTCACGTGGTTCGCGCCGATGCCGTGCTTGCGCCCGAGCCACGACAGTCCGCCGCCGAGGGTGTAGCCGACGACGCCCACGTCGGGCGACGAGCCCGCGAGCGTCGCGAGCCCGTGCCGTGCGGCCTCCTCCACGACCTCCATCCAGATCGTCCCGGCCGCGACGCGCGCCCTCCGCGTCTGCGAATCGACGGTGACGCCCGTCAGCTTGTGGAGCTTGACGAGGATGGTGCCGTCGAGCGACCCGAGCGCGGCGGCGCCGTGCCCCGTTCCCTGCGGCGCGACCCGTAGGCCGGTTTCGCGCGCGAACTCGACGATCTCGACGACGTCGCCCACGCTCTCCGGGATCGCGACCGCGGCCGGCCGCTGGTCAACGGCAAGGTTCCAGGCCTGCCGTGCCTCGTCCCAGTCCTCGTCGCCGAAGACGACGACGGCACCGTCGATCAGCGCGGCGAGGTCGCGCGCGTCGAAGCTGTCGAGCGTTTCTGTGCTGCGTAGCTGCGTCATTCGATCGCTCCTCCTGCGAGTGGGCTCGTCTGGAGGCGATCGTCCTGCACCCGGAGCCGCCGCACATCGGCCGTCGTGTCGATTCCGCGGTCACCCGCACGGAGGACGCCGCGTCGTCCGTGCGGACTACCGGTCGAGCACGCGCTCGAGCTCGGCGACGCGACTCTCGAGCTCTGCGAGCCGCCGCTCGAGCGGCGCGGCGGGCTCGGCCGGCGTCTCACCGGGGCCGTCGGCCGGTGCGTCGCCGAGGAGGTGGGCCCACCGGTCCTCGCGCGTCCCGGGTTGCCGCGGCAGCCGATGGACGAGCTCCTTGCCCGCCAGTCCGTCGAGCACCGGCGAGACGTCGACGATCGCGTGCAGCCTTGCCGAACGTGTCTTCAGCTCCGCGGCGGTCTGCGCGCCGCGCAGCATCAGCACCGCGAGGATCGAGGTCTCGGCCGGCATCAGGTCGAGCGCTTCGGAGAAGAGCTGCCGGTACTTCGGCGTGCGCGATCCCGGGCCGGTCGCGAGCCGCGCGTAGCCACGCGTGCCGAGGCTCTGCGCCGCCGCGCGCACGGTGTCCTCGTCGTAGGCCGTGACCGGGTCGCGGTTGGTCGACTGGTTGCAGGCGAGTCGCAGCGCGTTCAGCGTCAGCGGGTACTGCTCCGGCGTCGTGCGCTGTTTCTCGATCAGGCACCCCAGGACGCGGAGCTCGACCGCGCCCAGTTGTTGGACGTGCAGGCTCATGCGCGAACCAGGATCTCCGCTGCACCGCAGCGAAGCTGCGGCGCAGCGCAAGGGGGAACCTCTCGGTTCCCCCGAGTCCCCCTCCCCGGTGCGCATGCGAGCAAGCTCACGTGCGCACCAGCGGCTTGTACTTGATCCGGTGCGGCTCGAGCGCCTCGGGGCCGCGCGTCTCCCGTACCCAGTCGGCGTACTCGGCCCAGTCGCCCTCGAACCAGGTCACCTGCGAGTCGCCCTCGAACGCGAGGATGTGCGTCGCGACGCGGTCGAGGAACCAGCGGTCGTGCGTGATCACGACCGCACAGCCGGCGAAGTCGAGCAGCGCTTCCTCGAGTGCGCGCAGCGTGTCGACGTCGAGGTCGTTCGTCGGCTCGTCGAGCAGCAGCACGTTCCCGCCGCTGCGCAGCAGCTTCGCGAGATGGACGCGGTTCCGCTCGCCGCCGGAGAGCATCCCGACCGGCTTCTGCTGGTCGCCGCCCTTGAAGTTGAACCACGACGTGTACTGGCGCGAGTTCACCTCGCGCTTGCCGAGCAGCACGACGTCTTGACCGCCGGAGATCTCCTTCCAGACCGTGCTCTTGGGGTCGAGGTCGGCGCGCGACTGGTCGACGTACGCGAGCTGCACCGTGTCGCCGATGCGCAGGGCCCCCGCGTCGGGCGACTCCTCGCCTGCGATCATCCGGAAGAGCGTGGTCTTGCCGGCGCCGTTCGGGCCGACGACGCCGACGATGCCCGCCGGCGGGAGCGAGAAGGTGAGGTTCTCGACGAGCAGCCGGTCGCCGAAGCCCTTCGTCACGCCGTCGGCGTCGATCACGACGTCGCCGAGCCGCGGGCCGGGCGGGATGTGGATCTCGACGCGGTCGAGCTTCACGTTCTGCTCCTCTGCGAGCAGCTTCTCGTAGGCGCCGAGGCGCGCCTTCGACTTCGCGTGCCGCGCCCGCGGCGCCATGCGCACCCACTCGAGCTCGCGCTGCAGCGTTCGCCGCCGCGCCGACTCGGCCTTCTCCTCGTGCGCGAGCCGCTCCTGCTTCTGCTCGAGCCAACCCGAGTAGTTGCCCTGGTAGGGGATGCCGCGCCCGCGGTCGAGCTCGAGGATCCAGCCGGCGACGTTGTCGAGAAAGTAGCGGTCGTGCGTGACCGCGACGACGGTCCCGCGGTAGTCGGCGAGGAACCGTTCGAGCCAGAGCACCGACTCGGCGTCGAGGTGGTTCGTCGGCTCGTCCAGCAGCAGGAGATCCGGTGCCTGGAGCAGGAGGCGGCAGAGCGCCACCCGCCGCCGTTCGCCGCCCGAGAGCGTCGCCACGTCGCGGTCGCCGTCGGGCAGGCGGAGCGCGTCCATCGCATGATCGAGCTGCGCCTCGAGCTGCCAGGCGTCGCGGCGATCGATCTGGTCCTGCACGGTCGCCTGCTCGGCGAGCAGCGCGTCGAAGTCCGCATCCGGCTCGGCGAAGCTCGCCGAGATGACGTTGAAGCGGTCGAGCAGGTCGCGAACCTCGCGAACGCCGTCCTCGACGTTCTCGCGCACCGTCTTCGCGGCGTCGAGCTCGGGCTCCTGCTCGAGCAGCCCGACGGTCGCGTTCGGCGCCAGCTCCGCGGTGCCGGACGACGTCTCCTCCCGTCCCGCCATGATCCGCAGCAGCGTCGACTTGCCCGCGCCGTTCGGCCCCAGCACGCCGATCTTCGCGCCCGGCAGGAACGACAGCGAGATGTTCGCGAGCACCTGGCGGTCCGGCCCGTAGAACTTGTCGGCGCGGAACATCGTGAAGACGTAGTCGCTGCTCACGCGCGGGTCACGATACCTTCACGTTTCGCTGACTCAGGCGCCGTAGCGTTTGCGCATGAAGCTGCTCGTCGCGGCGGCAGCACTGCTCGTCCTCGCACTTCCGGCGTCGGCGGCTGCGCCGCGCATCCTCGCGGCGCAGGACGCCTGGCCGGTCTGGTCGCCGGACGGGCGGAGCATCGCTTTCACGCGCATCGACTCCTCCGGGATGACGCTCGAGGTGCTCCGCCCCGGAGGGCGCCCGGTTGCGATCGCGCGCAACGCGTACCAGCTCGAGCCGAGCTGGTCCCTCGACGGCAGCCGCATCGCCTATCAGTCGCACGGAAGCGTCTTCGTGGCGACGCTCGGCGGCGCCACGTCGCGCCTCGGCCCCGGCGGCGCGCCGGCGTACGGGCCGTCGGTCGCGCGGGTAGTCGACGGCAGTCTCGTCGTGGGCGGCGTGGTCTGGGCGAAGGCGGTGATCGGGCATCCGGCGTGGTCGCCCGACGGCAAGCGGATCGCCTTCCAGCGCGACAACGGCATCTACGTGGCGGCCGGCCCCGGCGGCGGGGCGCTCTGGTTCGGCGGCGACGAGCCGGGAGCGCCGGCGTGGTCGCCCGACGGCTCGATGCTCGCCTTCACCGTCGGCGAGGAGGTCTGGGTGGCAGGGCCGTCGGTCGTTCCCGCTCACACGATCGCCCGCGGCATGCCGGACGCCTCGGCGCCGAGCTGGTCGTCCGAGGGCGACGCCGTCGCCTACAGCCGCCGCGGCGCGATCGAGATCAGCTACCTCGGCGGCAAGTCCGTCGTGCTCACCCCGTCGACCGGCATCGGTGCCGGCTTCGACCCGCGCCGGGACCTCGTCGCGTTCGCCGGTCCGCGGCCCGGCTGTCCCGGCCACGACGTGATCCGGATCTGGATCGACAGCGGCGACAACGGGCCGGTCACGGGCACCTGCGAGGTTCGTGGCACGCCGCATGCCGATGCGATCGAGGGCACGCCGCTCTGGGGAGACGTGATCGTCGCCGGCGCCGGCAACGACCGCGTGCACGCGAACGACGGACATACCGATCGTGTCGACTGCGGCCCGGGCCGCGACACGGTCTGGGCCGACCGGAGCGACCGGCTCACCGGCTGCGAGATCATCCACCGCTAGGCGATCAAGCGCTGCGCGTCTCCTGCCGATGACGGTCGGGATGCGCAGGGGCGTTCTCGCCGCGATCGTTGTCGCACTGTTGGCCGCAGTGCCCACGGCCTCCGCTGCCTGGTCGACGATCTCGACCGTGCCGGTGTCGAACACGATGCAGCCCGGCGTCCTGCGGACGTCGTCGGGCGTCGAGCTCGCCGCTTACAGCGACGGCAAGGGCACGCTGAAGGTCTGGTCGAGCGCGAGCGGCGACCACACGGTGGCGACAGGCCTCCTGTCGGTCGGCAAGCCGGCGCTCGTGCAGCTTCCGTCCGGTGCACTCGAGCTGTATGCGCCCGCGACCACCGCAGGCTTCGCGGAGCAGGGTGTCCTGCGCTGGGAGTCGACGTCGGCCGGCGCCTCGTGGACGGGACCGCTGCCGACGCACTCGACCAGCCTCGCCGACGTGCAGGCCGCCGCCGTCCGGCCCGACGGGACGCCGATGTTCACGCAAGACGGCACGGCCGGCGTCGTCGTCTACCAAGGGCTGAACGGCGAGGTGTCGCACACCGCGTTCGGGGTCTGCTGCGGCTACGCCGAGTCGCTCGCCGTCGATACCGCCAACTACGCCCAGCTCGCGTTCTGGTCGAACGCGAACCCGTTCCCGAGCCAGTTCGTCTACGAGGGGCTCGACGGCGCCGGCGCCCAGGCCGGCCCCGGCCGCGCGTTCGGGCAGCCGCAGACCGCGCCGCGTGACGACGACGTGCCGCTCGTCGCCGACGGTCTCGGCAACACGTTCATGGGCTGGTCGGGCGGGTACCCGTCAGCGACCAGCTTCGCCGTCAACGCGTTCCGCGGCGGCAACCTCGGCTATTCGAGCGTCGTCGCCGGGGGCACCTTCTCGGGCGGCGACCCGCACATGGCGCTCGCGGTCGACCCGGCGAACCGGCTGTGGGCGGTCTGGACGCAGGGCGGCGTGGTGCATGCACGCCGCTCGCGCAGCGCCGCGCATCACTTCGGCGCCGTGTCGACCGTCTCGCTCGGTGCCGTCACCGCCTACCAGCTCGCGGCGCTCGCGCTGCCGAACGGCAGCGTCGCCGTCTACGTCGACACGGGCAGCTCGATCGAGCGCACCGTTCTCCAGCCGACCCTGACCGTGCACGCGACCGCCTCGTCGGTGACGGTGACCGACGACGGCGCCGGCGTGAAGGCGATCCTCAAGGGAGGCGGGCGCACCGTCAAGACCGCTGCCGTGGGCAAGGCGAGCCTCGCAGTATTCCGCCGCGGCACGCGCGTGACGGTGACGGCGGCGGGGTACGGCGCCGTCTCGTTCCGCAAGCGCTGACGGCCGGCAGCCGCCTAGAAGCGCGGCGCAATGGTCATGTTCGTGATGCAGCGCAGACCCGGCTCGTCCGGTGACTCGACGCCGTGCAGGCTCCGGTAGCCGTAGAACATGTAGAGCCCACCTTCTTCGTAGTCGACCTCGCGCCGCTTCCAGAGCTTCCGCAGCACGTCGAAACGGCCGATCGCGGGGACGACCTTACGGTCCCAGAACGTCCGGCGGAACGATCGGATGTTCGGGTAGATGACGAGTTGGCCGCGGTGTGCGCCCTGCAATTTCGGGATCGTCACAGGAAAGATGAGGTTCAGAAGCGTTCCGTCGAAGTGGTATGCGGTCACGTCACCCGGGCCGCGCATGATGTTGATGCCCGGGACGATCTCGTCCGGCGCGACGGGATCGCTCGTCTGACTCGGAGCGTCGTCGAACGGCCCGAGCAAGCGGTTGACGAGCTCGAGAATGTACGACGAGCGGGCCAGCTCCCCGACGACCGTCGGCGCGAGCGCATTCCCCTTCACCGCGTACTTGCGGTTGCCTTCATCGAAGCTCGAGGTCGCCTTGCGCTCGAGCTCGAGAATCTGCTCGCGCAGTCGTGCGTGCGCGTCCGGCTCGAGGAAGTCGCGAAGCTCGACCACACCCTCGTCGTCGAGTTGCCGCCGGAGGTCGCGCAGGCGTGCCTCGTCGTGCGGGAGATCTCTGAACCCGGCCGAGACGAACAGCCCAGCGTCGCCCGCACCGGTTGCCTGCCCGGACACGCCGGGACCGTACCAAACCGTTGCCGAGCTCGGTGCCGAGCAGCCAGACCCTCCCGGGTACAGTAGATCCGTGGCCGTGAAGGCTCAATCGTCGCTCGACGTGCACAAGCTGCGCGCCGACTTCGCCGTGTTCGAAGAGCTCGTCAACGGCCGGCCGTTCGCCTATCTCGACTCCGCGTCGTCGACCCAGAAGCCCCGGCAGGTGCTGGACGCGATGCGCGAGTTCTACGAGCACTCGTACGCGAACGTGCACCGCGGCGTCTATGCGCTCGCCGAGCGCGCGACGGCCGGCTACGAGAGCGCGCGCGAGAAGGTGCGGGCGTTCGTGAACGCGCCGTCCAACCGCGAGGTGATCTTCACGCGCAGCGCGACCGAGGCGCTCAACCTCGTCGCGTACGCATGGGGCCTCGACAACCTCGGGCCGGGCGACGTCGTCGTCGTCACCGAGCTCGAGCACCACGCGAACTTCGTCCCCTGGCAGTTCATCGCGAAGCGCACCGGCGCCGAGTTCGCGCACATCCCGATCGACGATCTCGGCGAGCTCCAGCTGGACGCGCTCGACGGGCTCGCGTCGCGGGGCAACGTGAAGGTCGTCGCCAACAACCTCGTCTCGAACACTCTCGGCACCATCAACCCCGTCGAGAAGCTCGCGGAGTGGGCGCACGCGCAGGGCGCGATCATGGTCGTCGACGCGGCCCAGGCAGCGCCGCACCGCAAGATCGACGTCCAGGCTCTCGGGTGCGACTTCCTCGCGTTCTCGTCGCACAAGCTCTGCGGGCCGAGCGGCGTCGGCGCGCTCTGGGGCCGGCGCGAGCTGCTCGAGGAGATGCAGCCGTTCAACCTCGGCGGCGAGATGATCCGCTCCGTCGCGCTCGACAAGACGAGCTGGAACGAGCTGCCCTACAAGTTCGAAGCGGGCACGCCGGCGATCGCCGAGGCGTACGGCTTCGGCGTCGCGATCGACTACGTCTCGGCCGTCGGGCTCGAGGCGATCGAGCAGCACGAGCACGAGGTGCTCGTCCAGGCGATGGACATGCTCGCCGAGATCCCCGGTGTGCACGTCTTCGGCCCACCTGCGGACCGGCGCACCGGAATCGTGAGCTTCGAGCTCGACGGTGTGCATCCGCACGACGTCGCGCAGATCCTCGACTGGGAGGGCGTCGCCGTGCGCGCCGGCCACCACTGCACGCAGCCGCTGATGACGCGGCTCGGCGTCGCCGCGACCTCGCGCGCGAGCTTCTACCTCTACACGCTGCCGGAGGACGTCGACCGACTCGCGGCCGGGCTGCTCAAGGTCAAGGAGACCTTTGGTGTCTAGTGCGTAGGCTCGACGGAGCACCTGGAGGAGCGAAGGTGCCGGCTTTGCCGGTGCCGGAGCGGGGATGAGCGAGTTCGACCAGCTCTACCGCGAGGTGATCCTCGACCACTACAAGAACCCGCGCGGGCACGGGCTGATCGACGACGCCGACGCGCACGCGGAGGGGCAGAACCCGCTGTGCGGCGACGAGGTGACGATCTCGGTTCGGTTCGCGCCGGACGGCGAGACGATCGACGGCGTCGGGTTCGAAGGCCGCGGCTGCGCGATCTCGCAGGCGGCGACGTCGATGCTCACCGAGATGGTCAAGGGGCGGAAGGCGAGCGAGGTCGCCGAGCTGCCGAAGGAGGAGCTGCTCGACGAGATCGGCATCCCGCTGACGCCGATCCGCCTGAAGTGCGCGATCCTGGGCCTCGGCGTGCTCAAGGTGGCGCTGCACCGCGCCAAGGGGACGCCGCTTCCCGAGGAGTGGCGCGGCCTCTCCGAGGGCCTGCAGTTCGACTAGTGGGCCACTGACGTGCCGGAGATCCACGTCGCGCCGCTGGCCGAGTTCGGGCCCGGGTCGGTGAAGATCGTCACGGTCGGCTGGACGTCGATCGGCGTCTACAACTGCGGCGGCGAGCTCTTCGCGCTCGAGGACCGCTGCTCGCACGACGACGGCCCGCTCTGCGAGGGCGACTGGGAAGAGGACACCTGCCGCGTGATCTGCCCGCGCCACGGCTCCGCGTTCGACCTGCGCAGCGGGCGGCCGCTCTCACTGCCCGCGTTCGAGCCGGTCGACACCTACGAGGTGGTCGTGCGCGACGGAGTCGTCATGGTCGTCGTCGCGGACGTGCAGCCCTGATCCGCTGCTGGGAGACGGCCGACCCGCTCTACCTCGCGTACCACGACGAGGAGTGGGGGCGGCCGGTCCGCGACGAGCGGGGGCTCTACGAGCGGCTGACGCTCGAGGGATTCCAGTCGGGCCTCTCGTGGCTGACGATCCTGCGCAAGCGCGAGGCGTTCCGCGAGGCGTTCGCGGGGTTCGAGCCGGAGGCGGTCGCACGGTTTGGGCAGCGAGACGTCAAGCGCTTGCTCGCCGACGCGGGGATCGTCCGTCATCGCGGCAAGATCGAGGCGGCGATCGCGAACGCGCAGGCGACGCTCGCGCTGCGCGAGGCCGGGACGCCGCTCCACGAGCTCGTCTGGGCGGATCCGCCGCGTGCGCGCACGGCACCGCGCGCGCACGGCGACTGGCTGGCCTCGACGCCGGAGTCCGCGGCGCTCTCGAAGCGGCTGCGCGCAGCCGGGTTCCGCTTCGTCGGCCCGACGACCGTCCAGGCCGCGCTGCAGGCCTGCGGCGTGGTCAACGACCACCTCGCGTCGTGCTGGGTGCGCGACGAGGTCGAGCGCGAGCGGGCATCCGTCCTGGCCGATCCGCTAAGGTGAGGGCAACCGCGGAAAGGAGGTGGTCCGGCGTTGGAGACTTCGAGTACGGGCAGTGGAGGTACCGGCTCGTAGAGGCGTGTCCCCGTGACCTGACGGGGAATCGCTTAGCCAGCGTGGGGGACTCGCGTTACGCGCCGCCGTGATCGGCCGGAAGCGCCTCTACGAAATACCAGCTGGTTACCGGATCGAAGGCCGCCCTCGGGCGGCCTTCGTCTTTTTGTTGGGAAGGGCGCCTACGGTTCCCTTCCCAAGGCCTATCCCTCCCTTGCGCGTGCGTCGCGGGCGCGCGCTTCGTCTCTCGCCCGGCCAAGCCGGGCTTCGGCGGCATCCGCTTGCGCCTCGACGACCGGAGGTCTAACGCGGGCGAATGACGAGGGAGTCGAGTGCGGCGAGCAGCTGCTGCGTCTCCTTCGCCTGGGCGGCGCTGCCGACGCCGACGAAGAGATAGAAGGCGCGGCCGCGCTCGCGGAAGACGATCTCGTCCCAGCGCTTTCCGTCGAAGCCTTCCATTCGCCCGAGCGGCCCCAGGCGGAAGTGGCGTGGGCGCGGCGGGAAGGCCTTCAGGTCGAGCGGGAGCGGCGGGATCTGCTCGTCGAGCTGGGCGATCACGTGGTGTGCACTCGGCGCGAGCCGCGTGTTCGGAAGCGAGCCGCCGCTGTACAGCACGAAGCGCTGGACGGGATCGGTGACAGGCGTCCAGGGGGTCCGGCTCACGTGCCAGCCGGCCGGGTAGCGCACCGCGATTCCGGATCGGCTATCGCTCCAGTGGCGTGGCAGTTGCGGGTCGGCGGCCGGTGCTTCGACAGCCAGAAGGCCGGTGAGGAGCGCAAGCGACCCGAGGAAGAGGCGCATCGTGCGAGATACGAGCCCGTTCTGCGAAAGAGTCCCCGTGGAGCTGCGGAGAGGCGAGAGTCGAGTGCCAGGCACCACGGTGCCTGGCACGTTCTTTCGACGACCGGACGAGGTCGACCAGTTCTCTTACCGAGGCGCTATGCGCCAGATGTCGGCGCCTTTCCAGCTGGGCACCCACGCCTGGCCGGCGATCTCGGTGACAACGAAGGGGCCGGCGCCGACCTTCACGGTGCCGCTCACCCGGTTCGTCGACGGATCGACGAGCGCGATCGCGTTCTGGCGGATCTCCGGCACCCAGACCATGCCGCCGACGACCGACGGGTCGCCGAGCGCCGGGACGTGGATCGGGATCGTGGCCGCGACCGTGTTCGTCTTCGGGTCGATGCGGACGAGCACGCCCGGGGCAGTGATCCAGACGGCATCGTCCGACGCCGCCGTCCACCCGGCGCCTTCCACGGGCACCTTGGCGACCACACGGTTCGTGGCCGGGTCGATGCGGAGCACGGTGTTGCCGCCGGCCGCCCAGACCGACCCGAACGCGCCGACGACACCGGTCGCGAGCTCGAGCGGGAAGCGCTTGACCACCTTGTTTCGTGCCGGGTCGACGCGCTCGACGTCGCTGTTGCCGTAGGACGTCACCCAGGCGGCGCCGTAGGCGAAGGTCGCGTCGTACGGCTGGCTGCCCACCGGGATCGCCGTGCGCTTGCGCGTCTTCACCGAGACGCGGCTCAGCGTCCCCGAGCTCGTGTCCTCGACCCACAGCGAGCCGTCGCCTGCGCCGAGCCCGCACGAGCCGAAGCCGATGCGCGTCTTCGAGACGACCTTGTTCGTCTTCGGGTCGATGCGGAGGAGGTACGGCGACCCGTACTCGCTGACCCAGACCGAGCCGCCGGCCGCAGCCGTCGCGCACGGCGCGGCGCTCGGAGCGACCTTGATCTTCGCGACGACCATCGGCGCCCGCACCGCGCCCGCCGCCGCAGCCGCGACCCCACCCGCGACGACGAGGAGAGCGAGCAAGCGCATCGCGCGATACTACTACGGAACCGGACTAGATGCTACGGCTGCGGATCAATTGCCCTCGTCGAGCGCGCGCGCGAATGCTGCGTCAAGCTCCTGGAGTGCACGGGCGACGCGCTGCTCGTCCTCGAGCTCGCGTACGAGCGCCTCGTTGATGCGGCCGAGCGCGCCCCAGCCGCGCTTCCACGTGCGCGTGCCTGCCGGCGTGAGCTCGAACAGGTAGGAGCGGCCGTCGTCCGGGTTCGGGCGCCGCCGGACGTCGCCGCGTGCCTCGAGCCGTCGCACGACGTCGGAGGCCGTGGTGAGCGGGAGGCCGAGGTCGTATGCCAGCTCGGTCAGGCGCACCGGTGCGCGCACGCCGATCAAGCTGAGCATCGCGTAGCCGTCGTCCTCGACCGCGTCGGCCGCGAGCTCCCGCTGCACGAGCTGGGCCATGCGCTGATGTGCGGCGACGAGCCGCAGCAGCAGCGACAGCCGCCGCTCAGGCGGCCGCGCGCCGGAGCTGCTCGTCGAGCGGGACGAGCCGGAGGCCGAAGGTGTCTTTGGCATCGGAGTTGGAGCAGACGTTGTCGCCCGCCTCGATCATCGCGACCTGGTCGGCCGTGAGCGGCGCACCGGGCGCCCACTGCGTGAGCCTCGCTCCCGTGCGCGCGACGGAGAACGGAACGTGGAGGAGCCGACGCTGCTTCCCGAGCGCGCCGGCGATCGCGAGGTAGAGCTCGTTCCAGGTGACGACGTCCGGGCCGCCGAGCTCCCAGATGCGGCCGGGCGCCCGCTGGTCGTCGACGACGGTCGCGAAGAAGGCGGCGAGGTCGTCGAGCCAGACCGGCTGGATGCGCTGCGTGCCCGGTCCGATCACGGTGACGACCGGTGACAGCCGTACCTGGCGCACGAACGTCGGGAGTGCGCCGCCGTCCTTGCCGAAGACGAAGCTGGGGCGGACGAGCACGTACTCGAGCCCGGAGCTCTCGACGGCGCGCTCGATCGACCACTTGGCCTCGTAGTACGGCACGAGGTCCTTCGTCTGCTCGCTCGTCCCGAGCGCGCTCATCTGCACGAATCGCTCGACGCCTGCGGCGCGTGCCGCGTCGAGGAGCGACGCAGTCCCCTCGGTCATCACGCGCCTGAACTCCTCCGGACTGCCCTTGAGGATCGCGACGAGATTCACGACGTGCGTGCAGCCCTCGACCGCAGCCGCAAGGCTGCCGGCATCGGTGAGATCCCCCGGTACGACATCCGCACCGAGGGCGGCTGCGGCCTCGGGACGGCGCGCGAGGACGCGCACGTCGAGCCCGCGCGCCCGCAGCGCGTGAACGATCGCCGTGCCGACGAATCCCGTGCCGCCCGCGACGAGGACCTTCATCGGTCGAAGTTCTGCCAGTAGCGGCTGGGTGTCGGCCCGCGCTGGCCCTGGTACTTCGAGCCGAGGGCAGCGGTCCCGTACGGCGCCGACGCCGGCTCGGAGAGCTGCATGAACGAGACCTGGCCGATCTTCATCCCGAAGTAGATCGTGATCGGGAGGTTGGCGACGTTCGACAGCTCGAGCGTGACGTGACCGTCCCACCCGGGGTCGATGAACCCGGCGGTCGAGTGGATCAGCAGCCCGAGGCGGCCGAGCGAGCTCTTGCCCTCGAGCCGCGCCACCAGGTCGTCGGGCAGCGTGACGCGTTCGAGCGTCGAGCCGAGGACGAACTCGCCGGGATGGAGGATGAACGGCTGGTCGTCCGAGACCTCGACCTCCTCCGTCAGCTCCTCCTGCGGCTGCTTGACGTCGATGTAGGGGTAGCGTGCGTTGTGGAAGACGCGGAAGTAGCGGTCGACCCGCACGTCGACGCTCGACGGCTGCAGCAGCGACGCGTCATACGGGTCGATGGCGATGCGGCCTTCGTCGATGAGCCGCTCGATGGTGCGGTCGGAGAGGACCATCGGCGGATTCTTCCATCAGGGCGTCCGCGAGCGTGTGGAGGCCCTTGAGGAACGCCTCGCGCTCGGGATCGCTGAGGGCCGCGAGGGTGCGCTCGAACGGACGGTCGCGGCGCGCGAGCCACGCCTCCACCCGCGCCGACGTGAGCGCGTTCAGGTCGACCACCGTGCGCCGGCGGTCGTCGGCGTGCTCCCGGCGGTGGACGAGGCTGTGGTCCTCGAGGTCGCGGGTCAGCTTGCTCGCGGCCGGCAGCGAGAGCCCGAGCTCGCGGGCGAGCTCGCCGACCGTCCGCTCGCCCTCGGTGCCGATATGGGCGAGGACGGCCACGTGGCGCCGCGAGAGCCGGGGCTCGCCGTGCACGAAGTCGAGCAGCTCGTCACTCGGGCGGCGCCGCTGCCAGAGGCCGCGCATCACCCGGCGCAGGTCGTGCCGCAGCGCGTCCAGGTCGGCGCGTTTCCTTACCATCGCGCATCAGTTATCATCTGATAACTATTATCGAAAGACACGGAAGGAGGTGAGCGTATCCATGTGCGAAGGGCACCATCATCACCAGCACGGCGAGCAGCGCGGCCGCGGCCGGGGCTTCCGCTTCGGCGGACGGCACGGCTTCCCGAGCCGCGAGCAGCTGGTCGAGCGCCTGACCGGCTACCGCGAGCACCTCGAGCGCGAGCTCGAGAACGTCGAGGAGCTGCTCGGGCGGCTCGGCGACGCCGCGACCGACCCGCAGCCCGAGATCTAACCGTCGGCCGCGGCCGGCAGGTAGTAGCGCTCGGTGTACTCGATCACGGCCCGCTGCATCGAGAACCGGGGCGAGAGCTGCGCGATCGACGCGCGCATCATCGCTCCCCACTCGTCCCGCGCCGCAAAGCGCGGGACGACGTGCTCCGCGAGCAGGCCGTAGAGCTCGGCCGCGTCCTCGGCGTCCGTGCCGCCCGCGATCGCCCATCCGTACGCCGGGTCGTACGCCTCCGCCCACCAGCCGTCCAGCACCGAGAGGTTGAGGACGCCGTTCACCGCCGCCTTCATCCCGCTCGTGCCCGACGCCTCGTACGGGCGCTGCGGCGTGTTCAGCCAGAGGTCGCAGCCCGGGATCAGGAGCCGCGCGAGGTCGATGTCGTAGCCCTCGAGGAAGACGACGCGCCCGGCGGCCGGGCCGCGCGAGAGGGCGACGATCTCCTGGAGCAGCTCCTTCCCGGCCGCGTCCTGCGGGTGGGCCTTGCCGGCGACGACGATCTGCACCGGCAGCGCGAGCAGCCGCTCGAGGTCGCTGAACACGAGCGAGGCGCGCTTGTACGTCGCGAAGCGCCGAGCGAAGCCGATCGTCAGCAGCGACGGGTCGAGCCCGGTGCGCTCGGCGAGCCGGCGCCTCAGCGTCGCACGGACGCCCTGGAGCGCAGCGAGGTCGAGCTCACGTGCGGCCGTCCAGTTGCCCTCCGCAGGAGGAGCCTCCGGCCGGACGCCGGCCGCCCGCAGCAGCTCGCGCAGCTCGGGCGCGAGCCACGTGCCGAGGTGGATGCCGTTGGTGACGTGCCCGATCGGCGCCCGCTCCCGCTCGGGGAGATCCGCCCACATCGAGCGTGCCACCTCGCCGTGGAGCTCCGACACGCCGTTCGCGTGCGCCGAGAGGCGAAGCGCCAGCGGCGTCAGCCCGAAGTCTCCGCGTCCGTTCGCGCGGCCGAGCCCGAGCAGCTCGTCGCCCGAGATGCCCGCCCGGGCGGCAGGCCCGCCGACGTAGCGGAGGACGAGCTCGTCCGCGAACACCTCGTTGCCCGCGGGCACGGGCGTGTGGGTCGTGAACACCGTGGTCGCGGCCACCTCCTCGAGCGCGGCTGCGGACGAGACGCCGGACTCGACGAGCATCCGCGCGCGCTCGATCGTCAGGAAGGCCGCGTGCCCCTCGTTCACGTGGTAGACGCGCGGCGCGAGCCCGAGTGCGGCGAGCGCGCGAACCCCGCCGATCCCGAGCACGAGCTCCTGGAGCAATCGATGCTCGCGGTCGCCCGCGTAGAGGCCGTCGGTGATCCCCTCGGCCTCGAGCAGGTAGAGCGGCACCGAGCCGACGTCGTGGCGCCAGATCGCGACCTCGACCACGTCGTCCGCCAGGTCGACCTGGACGGCGACCGGCTCGCGCGCGAGCCCGAACGCGGCCGGGTCGAATCCCTCGCCCTCCTCCCGCTGCTGCCCGCCCGCGTCCACCGACTGGCGGAAGTACCCATCGCGGTAGAGGAGGCCGAGGCCGACGAGCGGAACCGCGAGCTCCGACGCCGCCTTCAGGTAGTCGCCGGCGAGGATGCCGAGGCCCCCCGAGTAGATCGGGAGCCGCGCGTCGAGGCCGAACTCCATGCTGAAGTAGGCGGCGAGAGCGCCGTCGGCGGCGCCGTGCGACTTCGCCCACCAGCTCGTGGCGCGTGTTCCTGTCTCGGAGGTCGACATCTTCCAGGCGAACGCGCCGAGGCTAGCGAAGGCGGCGTACGGCTCGTCGAACTACCGCACGACTCGCTACCCTCGACTGAGATGGCCGTCACCCGCACCGCACAGATCGCCACGGACGTCCCGGGCCCGCGCTCGACCGAGATCGTCGAGCGGCTGCGCGCCAGCGTGGCGTCGCCTCTCGACCTCACGTTCCCGGTCGTCGCCGCCGAGGCGCGGGGCGCAACGATCACGGATGTCGACGGCAACGTCTTCATCGACTTCGCGGGCGGCGTCGGCTGTCTCAACGTCGGCCACTCGCATCCGCGCGTCGTCGCCGCCGCGCAGGAGCAGCTCGAGCGCTTTACGCACACCGACTACACGGTCGTCCCCTACGAGATCTACGCCCAGCTCTCGGAGCGGCTGCTCGCGCTGGCGCCGTTCACCGTGCCGGCCAAGGCCGCGTTCTTCAACGCCGGCACGGAAGCGGTCGAGAACGCCGTCAAGTTCGCGCGCGCGTACACCGGCCGTCCCGCCGTGATCGGGTTCGAGGGCGGTTTTCACGGACGGACGCTGCTCTCGCTGTCGCTGACGTCGAAGACGCACCCGTACAAGGCGGGGCTCGGGCCGTTCGCGCCCGAGGTGTACCGCGTGCCGTTCCCGAACGCCTACCGCGGGCCGTCGTCGTCGGATGCGCTCGCGGCGCTGCGGCGCGCGTTCGCGACGGTCGTCGCCGCCGAGACGGTCGCCGCGATCGTCGTCGAGCCGGTGCAGGGCGAGGGCGGCTTTGTTCCCGCCGACACGGAGTTCCTGCGCGGTCTGCGCGCGATCTGCGACGAGCACGGAATCGTGCTCGTGTGCGACGAGGTGCAGTCCGGGTTCGCACGCACCGGCCGCTTCTTCGCCGTCGAGCACTTCGGCGTCGAGCCCGACCTGATCACCGTCGCGAAATCGATCGCCGGCGGGCTGCCGCTGTCGGGCGTCCTCGGCAAGGCCGAGATCATGGACGCGCCTGTCCCCGGTGGCGTCGGCGGCACCTTCGTCGGCAATCCCGTCGCGCAGGCCGCGGCGGTCGCCGTGCTCGATGTGATCGAGGAGGAGCGGCTCGTCGAGCGCTCCGCAGCGATCGGCGAGACGATGCGCGGCCGCATGGAGGCGTGGCGCGACCGGTTCCCGGCCGTCGGCGACGTGCGGGGCCTGGGCGCGATGCTCGCGATCGAGCTCGTGCAGGACCGCGAGACGAAGGAGCCCGCGCCCGCGCTCGCCGCCCGCGTCCAGGAGGAGGCGCTCAAGCGCGGCCTGCTGCTGCTCCGGGCGGGCGTCAGCGGCAACTGCATCCGGGTGCTCGTGCCGCTCGTGATCGCCGACGGCGAGCTGGCCGAGGCGCTCGACCTCTGGGAAGACGCGCTCGGCGCCGCGGTTTAGCGCCGGCGGGGGCTACCCTCCACCGAGGGATGGTCGGGGAGGTTCTCCTAGACCGCTACGAGCTCCAGGAGCTCGTCGGATCCGGCGGCATGTCGAGCGTCTACCGGGCGCACGACCGTCTCCTCGACCGCACGGTCGCGCTCAAGGTGCTGCACGAGCACCAGATGCAGGACCCCGAGAGCGTCGAGCGGTTCCGGCGCGAGGCGCGGTCGGCGGCGGTGCTCTCCCATCCGAACATCGTCACGGTCATCGACCGCGGCGAGCAGGACGGACGGCAGTTCATCGTTTTTGAGTTCGTCGACGGGGAGAACCTGAAGCGCCTGATCCAGCGTGAGAGCCCGCTGCCGGTCACGACCGCGCTCGAGCTCGCGATTCAGGTCGCGCGGGGGCTGTCATTCGCTCACCGGAGCGGGCTCGTCCACCGGGACGTCAAGCCTCAGAACGTCCTCCTGAACGGCGACCACCAGGCCAAGGTGACGGATTTCGGAATCGCGCGCTCGCTCGACGTGAAGCGCGGCATGACCGAGACCGGCACCGTCCTCGGCACGTCCGACTACATCGCGCCCGAGCAGGCGCAAGGGATGCACGTCGACGAGCTGAGCGACGTGTACTCGCTCGGCGTCGTCCTGTACGAGCTCCTGACCGGCGACGTGCCGTTTCCGGGCGAGAACTTCGTCGCCGTCGCGATGCGGCATATCAACGAGCCGCCGCCGTCGGTGTGCGCCGCGCGGCCCGAGGTGACGCCGCGCCTCGACGCTGCGGTCCGGCGGGCGATGGCGAAGGAGCCCTCCGACCGCTTCCCGACGATGGCCGACTTCGGCCGCGAGCTCGAGGCGTGCGCTGGCGACACCGAGGCGGGGACGCGGGTGATCCCGCCGCCGCCGAAGCCGAAGCCGGTACGCGCGCGCCGGCGCTCGGCGGCGTGGCCGCTCGTGCTCGTGCTGGTCGGGGTGATCGCGGTCGGCGCGATCGGCGCCTACCTCCTGTTCCACGACTCGGGCGGTTCGCCGTCCGGCGGAGGCGGCGGTGGCGGGACGGCGACGGTGCAGGCGACGACCGCCTACGACCCGGAAGGCACCGGCACGCCGGGCGAGAACAACACGAAGGCGGGGCTCGCGACCGACCGCGACGAGGCGACGTACTGGCCGACCGAGCGCTACTACGACAAGGACCTGAACGGCAAGAAGGGCGTCGGCCTCGTGCTGCGCGCGGGCGGCTCCGGCGCGGTCAAGCAGCTCGTCGTCACCACCGACACGCCCGGCTTCACCGCCGAGATCAAGGCCGGCGATGCCGACGACTCGTTCCCGGACGTCGTCTCAGGGCCGCAGGTCGTCTCGTCGTCGACGACGTTCGCGATCACCGGGAGCGCGCATCCCTACTACCTCGTCTGGATCACGAGCCTCGGCGGGCACATGGTCGTGCACCTGAACGAGGTCCGCGCGAGCTAGAACCTGAGCCCGCCGCGGCGCTCGAACCGCTCGACGGCCAGGTCGGCGAGCCGCTCGAGCAGCTCGCCGTAAGGGATGCCCGAGGCGGCGAACAGCTGCGCGTACACGCTCGTCGGCGTGAAGCCGGGAATCGTGTTCAGCTCGTTGACGAGCACGACGCCGTCGTCGCGGACGAAGCAGTCGGCGCGCGCCATCCCCTCGCAGTCCGTCGCGACGAACGCGCGCACCGCGAGCTCCTGCACGCGCTCGCTCTGTTCATCGGTGATCGCGGCGGGGACGCGCAGGTCCATCTCGCCCTCGTCGTACTTCGCTTCGTAGTCGTACCACTCGTTGTGCGTGACGAGGATCTCGCCGGGGATCGACGCGATCGGTGTGAGGTTGCCGAGCACGCCGACCTCGACCTCGATCCCGTTCACGAGCTCCTCGACGAGCACCTTCTCGTCGTGAGCAAACGCGAGCTCGACGCCGCGGCGCAGCTCGTCGTCGTCGTGCGCCTTCGTGATGCCGATCGACGATCCGAGGCGCGCCGGCTTGACGAAGCACGGATAGCCGAACGGGTTGCGCGGCTCGTCGCCGAGCCGCAGGGTGATGTTCCGCGTCACCGGGATGTCGTGGTCGCGCATCACCGACTTGAAGACGTCCTTGTCCATGCACAGCGCCGAGGCGAGTACGCCGGCGCCGACGTACGGGACGCCGGCGAGCTCGAGCAGTCCCTGCACGGTGCCGTCCTCGCCGAACGGCCCGTGCAGCACGGGGAAGACGACGTCGACCTCGCCGAGGGTCGCCGCCACGCTCTGAGAGGGAAGTCGCTCGACGGCGGTGCCCGGCCGCTCCGAGCCCGCCTCGAGCGCCCGCCGGCCGGCCTGCAGCTGCCAGCGTCCGCCGCGGTCGATCTCCACCGCGACCACGTCCGCGCCGTTCGACTCGAGCGTTTCGACGACGCTTCGCGCCGACGCGATCGAGATCGGGTTCTCGCTCGAGCGGCCGCCGAGGATCACGGCGACGCGGCGCTTCACGGCACCGTCGTGGTGGTAGTCGTCGTCTCCTGCGTCGTCGTCGCCGTGGTCGTCGTCGCCGGCGTCGTGGTCGTGCCGCCCGTCGGGCCCGTCTGCAGCTGCCCGATCGTGATCGTGATCACCTCGCCCTGCTGGCCGGTCGAGTTCCCGCGCGGGCTCTGGTCGATCACGATCCCGTCGTTGCTCGGGTCGGTGACCGGCTGGGTGATCGTCGACACGGTGAACCCGGCTCCCTGGAGGATGCTGGTGGCGTCGGCCGCGGTGAGGTTGGTCACGTCGGGAACCTGCGTCGTCGCCGGCCCCTTCGAGACGGTCAGCGTGATCCGCGTGCCGCGCGGCTCCGGGCTGCCCTGCGGCGGGTCCATCGAGAGCACGACGCCGGCCGGCTGCTGGTCGGACGCCTGGTCGACGCGCGTCACCGTGAAGCCGGCGCCGATCAGCGCCGACTGCGCGTTGGCGAAGGGCTCGCCGGTGACGTCGGGGACCGTGATCGGCTTCGCGCCCTTCGAGACGTTGATCGTGACCGTCGAGCCCTTGTCGACCTTGGCGCCGGCCGTCGGGAGCTGCGCCGTGACCGTGTCCGGCGGCTCGCCGGAGTAGATCCGGCGGATCTTCTGGTTGAAGCCCTTCTGCGCGAGCGCCTGCACGGCGCTCGTCAGGTCGAGCCCGACCACCCCCGGCACGGCGACCTGCGCGATTCCGGTGGAGACGGTCAGGGTGACGGTCGAGGTCTTCGCGACCTTCGTGCCGTCGCCCGGGTTCTGGGCCGAGACCGAGCCCTTCGGCACGGTGTCGTCAGGCAAGTAGACGACCTTCGCCGTCAATCCCGCCTCGTCGATCTTCTGCACGGCCAGGTTCTTCGCCAGCAGCGTGACGCCGGGCACGGCCACCGGCTTCGTGTCGGCCAGCTGGTCCTGCACCTTCGAGTACAGGAACCACCCGCCGGCCGCGACGGCGACGATCAGCAGCGCCGCGAGCAGCCACGGCCACACCGACCGGCGCCCCGGTGAGTCCTCGTAGTCGTAGTACGGGGACGGCGGCCGGTACGCGGGCGGAATCGGCGGTGTCGCCACCGGGCGCGGCCGCGTCACCATCGTCTGCGACGCGGTCACGCCGGCGCCGGCGAGCACCTGCGTCATCGCGTCCTCGGTCTCGCGCGAGACCGCGACGCCGCGCGCGACCCGAGCGAGGTCCGCGTCCATCTCCTCGGCCGACCCGTAGCGCTGGTCGGGATCCTTCGCGAGCGCGCGCATCACGACCGCGTCGAGGTCGTGCGGGATGTCCGGCCGCAGCTTCGACGGCGGCTCCGGCACCTGCGAGAGGTGCTTCATCGCGATCTCGACCGGCGTGTCGCCGGTGAAGGGCACCTTCCCGGTGAGCATCTCGTACAGCACGATTCCGAGCGAGTAGAGATCCGAGCGCGGGTCGACCGGCGCGCCGCGCGCTTGCTCCGGCGAGAGGTACTGGGCCGTCCCCACGATCGAGCCCGCCTCGGTCATCTGCGACGCGCCGGAGCGCGCGATCCCGAAGTCGGTCACCTTCAACCGGCCGTCGGGGCGCACGATGATGTTGTGGGGCTTGATGTCTCGATGGACGATCCCGTTGCGGTGCGCGAACGCGAGCGCGCCGAGGATCTGGCGCGCGTAATCGATCGCGATCGCCGGCGGCGTCGGGCCGTTCCGGATCAGCAGCTCCTTGAGCGTGCGGCCGTCGAGATACTCCATCGCGATGTAGTAGGTGCCCTCGGCGTGGCCGCGGTCGAAGACCGAGACGATGCTCGGGTGGTTGAGGCCGGCGGCGCTCTGCGCCTCGCGCCGGAAGCGTTCGACGAACTGCTCGTCGGACGAGTGCCGGTCGTCGAGCAGCTTCAGCGCGACGCGGCGGCCGAGCTCCTGGTCCTCCGCGAGGTAGACGTCGGCCATGCCGCCCGAGCCGAGCTTGCGCTTGATCACGTAGCGCTTGTCGAAGATCCGGTTGATGCGAGTGTCGGTCGTGGCCATGGTTCGGCGGCTACTGCTTCGACGCGTCCGGGAGAATCGCCTGCATCAGCTCGCGCGCGATCGGGGCCGCGACCGAGCCGCCGAAGCCGTTCAGCTGGTGCTCGACGACGACGGCGCCCGCAACCTGCGGGTTATCGGCCGGCGCAAAGAAGATGAACCACGCGGTGTAGACGTGCGGGATGCCGGTCTCGGCGGTGCCCGTCTTGCCCGCGACCTTGATCCCGCTGATGCGCGCCGCCGTGCCGGTTCCGCCCGTCACGACCGCCTGCATCATCTGGTTTAGCTCAGCGGCGGTGCTCGGCTTCATCGCCTTCCGCCAGAGCTTCGGCTTCGTTTTCGTGACCAGGCTGCCGCCCGGGCTGCGCACCTCCTTCAGGAGGAACGGCGTCATCACCTTGCCGCCGTTCGCGACGCCGGCCGCCACGAGCGCCATCTGCAGCGGCGTGACGAGCATGCGCTCCTGGCCGAAGGCGAGCCGCCCGGGGTCGACCTGCGACGCGTCGTCGATCAGCTTGTGGTGCTTGAAGTCGTAGAGGCCGCTCGGCGCGCGCTCATTCGACGGAAGCTCGAGCGGCGGGGTCGAGTAGAAGCCGAAGTCCTTCGCCTTGTCGAGGATGCGGCGCGCACCGATCCGCTGGCCGATGTTGCAGAACACGGCGTTGATCGAGTGCTGGTACGCCTCGACGAGATCGACGTTGCCGTACATCTCCGGGCCGTTCTGGTCGGGGTTGCCCGAGTTGTAGACCTTCTTCCCGTACTCGGTGCAGTAGCCCGGGTCGAAGAAGCGCGAGTCCGGCTTGTAGATTCCCGCGTCGAGCGCCGCCGCGGCGGTGACCGTCTTGAAGGTCGAGCCGGGCGCGTACAACCCCTGCGTCGCGCGGTTCAGCAGCGCAGACGACGAGCCGGGGCATGCGCTCGGCGACTTGAGGATCGACGCGTAGCCTGCCGACGATTCGATCTTGTTCGGGTTGAAGCCGGGCGACGACGCCATCACGTAGACCGCGCCGGTCTTCGGGTTCAGCACGACCGCCGCCCCGCACGAGCCGGCGAGCGCCGATTCGGCGAGCTTCTGCGCGCCGGGGTGGATCGTCAACGTCAGGTTGTTGCCGGTGACGGTCGTCCCGCGCAGCTTGTCGCTCAGCTTGTCGATGATCGTGCCGAGGTTGGCGTTCGACGCCGTGAGGTAGCCGTTCAGCTGCCGCTCGACGCCGGAGCGCGAGCGGCCCTGCGTCGAGTAGCCGACCACCTGCGAGGCGAGCCCGTTCGTCGGATAGCGGCGGAAGTAGAACGTCTGCCCGCTCTTCTTCACCCGCCGGTTCGCGGCCAGCACGGTCTTGCCGTCGGCGGCATAGATCAGCCCGCGCTTGATCGTGAACTCGGCGACCCGCTGGATCGAGTTGTCCTGCCTCGCCGCGAGGCCGGCCGACGCCCACGACTGCCAGTAGGTGGTCGCGACGATCAGCGACGCGAGCAGCAGGAGCGCGACGATCGAGAGGCGTGAGATCTGCTTGTTCATGCCGGTGCGTTCGCGCGGTTGGAGACGAGCAGCAGCCCGGCGAGGACGAGGAAGTTCGCCACCACCGACGAGCCGCCGTAGGAGACGAACGGGAGCGTGATGCCGGTCAGCGGGATGATCCGCAGCACGCCGCCGACGATGATGAACGTCTGCAGCGCGAAGCCGAACGTGAGGCCGGCCGCGAGCAGCTTCGAGAATCCGTCGTCGGCCTGGAGCGCGACCTTCATCCCGCGCGCCACGAAGAGCATGAACACGAGCAGCAGCGCGGCGGCGCCGATCAGCCCGAGCTCCTGCGCCAGCGCCGAGTAGATGAAGTCGGTGTTCACGTACGGGATCAGCGCGTGCCCGTCCGCCGACGTGAACACGCCCTTGCCGAGCCCCGCGCCGCCGAAGCCGCCGTTCCCGATCGAGTAGAGCGACTTGACGAGCTGGTAGCTCTCGCAGTCCTGCCGCAGCGCGAGCCCGCCGGTCTGCGGGCAATACACGCGGCCCGTCGTCCACGGCTGCAGCCAGATCGTCACACGCTCGTGGACGTGCGGGATCTTCTCGTACGCGGCGAAGCCGCCGACCGCGAAGAGGCCGATGCCGCCGAGGACGAACGACAGCCGGTTCGTTGCGACGTAGAGCATCGCCAGGAAGATCCCGAAGTAAAGGAGCCCCGACCCGAGGTCGTTGGTCGCGACGAGCACGAGCATGCAGCCGCCCCAGATCACGAGCAGCGGCCCGAGGTCCTTCAGCCGCGCCTGGGCGAGCACCTCGCGCTTTTCGCGCAGGTAGCCGGCGAGGAAGACGATCAGGGAGATCTTCGCGAGCTCGCCGGGTTGGAAGCGGACCGGCCCGACCTCCACCCACAGGCGGGCACCGTTGACCGAGGCGCCGAGGCCGGGGAGGCGCGGCAGGTAGAGCAGCACGATCGCGCCGATCCCGAACAGGTACTTGTACTGCTCGAGCACGCGGTAGTCGCGGCGCAGCCGGAGCAGCGCGAGCACGAAGAGCACGAGCCCGATCACGATCCAGAGACCCTGCTTGAACGCGTCGCTCGGGCCGAGCCGGTAGATCTCGGTGAGCCCGACCGCGGCCAGCAGCGCGGCGATCGGCAGCAGGTACGGATCGGCGTTCGGCGTCGCGAAGCGAGCGACCAGGTGCGCGATCAGATAGAGGCCGATGAAGAAGAGCGCGTAGCCGAGCGAGCCCCAGCTGACCACCGACTGGCGGGCGATGTAGACCGACGCGAACCCGAGCCCCGTCAGCACCCCGACGACCGAGAGGTAGAGGAGCTCGCGGTTGCGGTTGCTCAGCGCGCCAGTCCCCACCATGCGAGCACCACGATCAGGGCGACCAGAGCCACGATCACGAGTGAGGCGAGCAGCCGGCGGCCGAGCCCGGCTTCCGGCTCGGCGGGCACGGCGGCCACCGCGGCCGCGCTCTCGCGCGCGGCGGCGAGCTCCGCGGCCGAGACGACGACCGTGTCGTCGGCGGGGTGGCCGTCGAGCAGCTCGGGCGGCAGCACGACGTTGTCCTCCGGATGCAGTGTGTCCTCGTCGTCGGGCGGCGGCGCGGGGGCGGTCGCGTACTCGCGCGTCCGCTCGTCGGGCTCGCCGGCCGTCCCGACCTCGAAAAGGACGGCGGTGATGTTGTCGTCGCCGCCGCCGCGGTTCGCCGCCTGGATCAACGCGCGCGTGCCGGCCGCGAGGTCGCCACGGTGCTGCAGCACGAGCTGCTCGATCTCGGCGCCGTCGACGTAGGAGGAGAGGCCGTCGCTGCAGATCAGGAAGACGTCGCCCGTCCGGGCGTCGACCGAGAAGGTGTCGACGTCGACGTCGGGATCGGTTCCGAGCGCACGCGTGATCACCGAGCGCTGCGGATGCGACTCCGCCTCGGCCGGCGACAGCTCTCCGCGCCGCACGAGCTCGGCGACGAGCGAGTGGTCGTCGGTCAACTGGTCGAGCCGGCCGTCCCGCAGGATGTAGGCGCGTGAGTCGCCGACGTGGCCGAACGCCACGTGGCCCGTCGCATCGACGAGCGCAGCCGTCACCGTGGTTCCCATCCCGCTCGCGGCCGCGTCGGTGATCGCGCGGTCGTGGACGCGGCGGTTCGCCTCCTGGATCAGCTCGGCGACGCGGCGCTCGCCGGTGTCGCTGCCCGAGCCGCCCTCGCGCAGCGCGGCGGCGGCGAGGCCGGACGCGAGCTCGCCCGCCTGGGCGCCGCCCATGCCGTCGGCGACGGCGAATAGCGGCGGCTCGCACACGAACGCGTCCTCGTTGCGACGCCGCTTGCGGCCGGTGTCGGTGCTGCCGAACGACTGGGTGACGACGATCACGACTCGTACCTCAGGTCGGTCTCGCCGATCCGGACGACGTCGCCCGGAGCGAGCCGCCGCTCGCGCGTCAGCCGGATTCCGTTCACGAAGGTGCCGTTGGTCGAGCCGATGTCCTCAAGCCAGACGCCGTCGCGGCGGCTCTCGAAGCGCGCGTGGCGGCCGGACGCGTACTCGTCGCCCGCGAGCGCCAGGTCGTTGTTCGTCCCGCGGCCGACGGTGAGCGGCCGGCTGTCGAGCGCGTAGACCTCGCCGCCGTCGAGCGCCGGGCTCTCGAGCACGACGAGCTTCCCGCTCGGCCGCTCCGCCGGCTTCGCGGAGAGGCTGGCGGCGTCGAGCGGCGACAGGATCATCGACTCCTGCGGCGCGCGCAGGTCGCGCGCGGCCGAGCGGACGATCCGCCAGATGAACAGGTAGAGGAGGACGAGGAACGCGATCTTCAGGGCGAGCAGCGTTGTCTCGACCTGCGCCGAGCCGAGAACCGCTTCCACCTGCGTCAACGGGTCTCCCGCGAGAACGTGACCTCCGTCGAGCCGATCGTGAACCGGGTCCCGTCCTCGAGCTTCAGGCGCTTCACACGCTTGCCGCGCACCTCGATCCCGTTGGTCGAGTCGAGGTCGACGAGCCAGAACGCCGAGCCCTCCCGGCGGAGCTCCGCGTGGCGCCGCGAGACGTTGGGGTCGGGCACCTGGATGTCGGCGTCCTTCGAGCGGCCGACGACCGCGCGGGGCCTCGTCGCCTCGTGGCGGCCGCCCTCCCAGGTCAGCACGCCGATCTCCGTCTCGACGGGGGCGGCGGGCGGCGGGACGGCCTCGGTTTCCTGGGCGACGGGCGGCATGGGCGCGTAGACCATGGTTGCACCTCGTGCGGCCGCTTCGGGCGCCGAAAGCGGCTTCTGCTCGCCTTCTGCGAGCCGGGTGGCGATCCCGAAGATGCCCACCGACAGGTCGTCGTCGGTCTCGAGCAGGACGCGCGGTGCCGTGAGCAGCGCGTAGTTCTCGCGCTTCGCATGCGCGGCGAGGTACTCCGAGAGCTCGTCGGTCAGCTGGGTCTCGTAGCTCGCGAACTGCGCGTGGTCGGCCGGTGCCAGGTAGATCGTGTACTCGTTCGGGACGTACACCCGGGATACCGACACGTTGCGATGGTCGTCCATCTCCTTGACGAGCTTCCGGGCCAGCTCGACGGGCTGGACGTTCGTGCGGAATGCACGTCCGAAGACGCCCTCGAAGAGCGACTCGAGCTTCGATTCGATGCTGCGCAGCACGGGCATGGGCGGGCGCGGGAGGCTTTCCCGGCGGTCAGTCTACGGCCTCGAATCGACGGCCAGAGCGGCCGCCGACAGCCATGCGGCCACGATCAACGGCAGCACCGCGGCCGCCGGAGCGGTCAAGGCGGTGGCCGCCAGCAGCGCGGCTCCGTAGGCGGCCGCGGCCCACGGGCCGCGCCAGCGGAAGAGGGGGAGCACGGCGGCCGCGACCGCCACGATCAGCGCCTCGGCCAGGATCGTCGGGTGGGCGCCGACCTGGGCGACGAGCGCGTGCGCGACGGCGGTCGGGCTGGTCGAGCCGGCGATCCCGAGCCCGAGCGGCGGCTGCGCGACGTCGAAGGGGAGCCGGACGTGGCGGAGGCCCGCGACGAGCCCGGCCAGCAGCACCGCGCCGGCGGCCTGGGCCGCCCGCCGCACGCTGCCGCGGGCGAGCTGGGCCGCGAGCGGGACGAGCCCGAGAGCCGCGATCGGCGCCAGCAGCGGCCCGACGATCAGCAGCAGGCCCGCGCGGGCGTCGCGCCAGGTGAGGACGATCCAGCCGGCGGCGGCGACCGCGTAGACGAGGGCGAGGCCGGACGAGATGTTCGCGAGTGGGAAGAAGAGGACGGAGAGCGCAGTGACCAGGCCGAGCCTCGGCCCGGCGAGGGTCGCCGCGGCGGCGAGGGCGCCGAGCCCGAGCGACCAGCCGGACGGGTAGAACGGCAGCGTCGAGGTCGCCCACCCGGTTGCGAGCCCGGCGGCGGCGGCCGGGAGCACGCGGTCGACCAGCAGAGCCCGCCGGTCGATTGCCGGCGCCGACGGCCGCGATCCGCGCGGCTTGCGCCGCCTCGTCGACAGCGAACGGAGCTCGGCTGCCAGGCGAGCGGCCGTCGGACGGCGCGCCGGGTCGACCACGAGCGCGCCCGCGACGGTCTCGACGAGCGATGACGGAAGGTCCGGGCGCAAGGTGGCGAGCGAGGGCGCGCCCTGCTCGATCCGCCGGGTCGTCTCGTTCAGGTCCCCGTGCCAGAACGGGTGCTCGCCGGCGAGCGCCTCCCAGAGCAGCACGCCGACCGCCCACACGTCGGCTGCGGGTGTTGCGACCGCCCCGCCGAGGCGCTCGGGCGAGATGTATGCGAGCGTGCCCGGGACGTCGCCGAGCGCGGTCAGCGTGTCGAACTCGGCCATCTGTGCGAGCCCGAAGTCGAGCAGGCGGATGTCGACCGTGTCGGTCTCGGCGAGCAGGACGTTCGACGGCTTGACGTCGCGGTGGACGATCCCGCGCCCGTGCGCGTGCGCGAGCGCGTCGCAGATCTGCGCTGCGACCTCGATCGTCGCGCGGTCGTCGAGCTCGCCCGAGCGCATCGCCTCGCGCAGCGTTCTGCCCGGCACGTACTCGTAGGTGATGTAGACGTGCGAGGAGTCGTGCGCCAGCGAGCGGATGCGCTGGCAGCGTGGATGGCGCAGCGCGGCGGCCGCTCGCGCCTCGCGCTCGGCGCGGTGCCCCGCCTTGCCCTCGCGCGCGACGATCTTCAGCGCGACGTCGAGGCCGGTGCGCTCGTCGCGCGCGAGCCAGACGTGCCCCATCCCGCCCGATCCGAGCGGGCGGACCGGCCGGTAGCGGCCGAGGAAGAGGTCGTGCTGGACCGCGACTTGAGACACGTACAGGGGCTTACACCGCCGGCGGGACGACTCCTCCACCGGTCCGGTTCCGACCGCGAAGCCCTGTACCCTCGGGGGGTCGATGGGCCCCACCGACGACGACATCCACTTCGATTTCTTCGAGGACGAGCCCGCCACGACGGAGGTGCAGCAGCCGCCACGCGGACGCCTTCCGCGGCGCGGCGGCAGCGGCACCCAGCGGCCGCCCGGCCAGCACCGGAACCTGACCCCCCTGCTGCGGCTCCTCGGGCTCGTGATCGGGCTGATCGTCGTGCTCGTCATCTTCGGGCTGCTGCTCCAGTCCTGCGCGTCCACCTCGAAGCACGACACCTATGCGCACTACATGGACAAGGTCTCGGTGATCGCCAAGAGCTCGCAAGACAACGGCGCCGCCGTGGCGAACGCGCTGATCACGCCCGGCATCAAGGCCGCCGAGCTGAACCAGAAGCTGCTCGGGATCGCCGCGCAGGAGCGCCAGAACGTCGACGCCGCGATGAAGCTCGACGCGCCGGGCCAGCTGCGCGACGAGAACGGGCACATGATCGAGTCGCTGCAGCTCCGGGTCAGCGGTACGCAGGGGCTTGCCAACGCGTTCAAGTCGACGGCCGGCTCGACGAAGTCGAGCGCCGCCGAGCTCCTGTCGCAGCAGGCCGACAGGCTCGTCGCGAGCGACGTCGTCTGGGACGACCTGTTCCGGGTCCCGTCGAGGGACGAGCTGCAGCGCCAGGGGGTGGTGGGCGTGGTGGTGCCCGACTCGAACTACGTCGCGAACCGCGACCTGCTCGGCACGCAGTCGATGGGCGCGCTGCTGAGTCGCATCGC
>DATBIC010000159.1:0-1618 GCA_036557145.1 Gaiellaceae bacterium | reverse complement strand
GACCGCCGCGTCGACGTCGGCGGCGCCCGAGCGGGCGACGACGCTCAGCAGCTCGCCGGTCGCGGGCGCGAGCTTCTCGAACGTGCGGCCGTCGGCGGCCGCGCGCTCCAGGCCGCCGATCACGTTCCCGACCACGCGCGCGGCGGCGATGCTCACGCCGTGAACCCTCCGTCGACGCGCAGCTCGTGACCGGTCAGGTAGCGCGAGGCGTCCGAGGCGAGAAACAGCAGCGGGCCGGTCAGGTCGCCGGGCTCCGCCATCCGTCCGAGCGGCACGCGCGAACAATACTTCCGGCGGAACTCGTCGTCCTGGTCGCCGCTGACCCCGCCCGGCGACAGCGCGTTCACGCGCACCCCGTGCGGCCCCCAGAGCCGCGCGAAGTAGCGGGTGAGCGCCACGACGCCGGCCTTGGAAGCCGCGTACGCGGGCGGCTTGACGAAGCCGGCGATGTGGTCGTAGAAGCCCGGCTCGGGCGCCACCGACGCGTACAGCGAGCCGATGTTCACGATCGAGCCCCGGCCTGCGGCGACCATCGCGGGCCCGAACGCCTGCGTGGCGACGAACGTGCCGCGTGTGTTCACGTCGAGCACGCGCAGGAACTGCTCCGGCGAGACGCCCTCGATCCCCCCCACGGCCGCGTCCGGATCCGGCGGCTGGTCGATACCGGCGTTGTTCACGAGCACGGACGGCGTGCCCAGCTCGCGCTCGATCCGCTCGCGCACCTCGCGCAGCGCCGCCGCATCGGTCACGTCCGCGTCGGCCACGAACGCCGCACCCTGGACGTCGCCTGCCTGGACGTCGACCCCGGCGACGCGCATCCCCGACCCTGCCAGCGCTGCGATCCAGACCGGACCAAGACGGCCGTGTGCGCCGGTGACGACGGCAACGGCCCCCTCGAGGTCAGCGCTCATAGTCCGAGCTGGAGAGCGCCTCCTCCATCAGCTCGGGTACGAGCTCCTCGAGCAGCTCGAACGTCAGTGTCATCTCCTCGCCGACGGGGTGACGCAGCGTGCGGCCGATCAGGCGCTCGATCTCGTACGGCGGCAGGCCGTCCCCCGGCGATTTGAGCGCCAGGTCTTCGCGGCGCAGCACGTGCCCGGCAGAGAGGTCGCGCGCCGCGACGATCTTCTTGCCCATCTTGAGGATCGGCGCCGCCTCGCTCTGGTACATCGTCTTGTTGCCGTCGCCGAGCGCGACGCGCGTGCGCTGCAGGTCGCGGACGAGCTTGCGCAGGCCGACCGGCTCGAGCGAGAAGCGGTGGTCGGTGCCCTTCATCGCGCGGTTGAGGGTGAAGTGCTTCTCGACGATCTGCGCGCCCAGCACGTAAGCGGCCACGGGCATCGAGATGCCGTTGTCGTGGCTCGAGAAGCCGACGACGGCGTCCGGGAAGAGCTGCTGGTACGTCGTGATCACACGAAGGTCGAGCTCCTCCCACTCGGCCGGGTAGCCGGCCGTGCACTGCAGGATCGCGATCTGGGGGTTCACCTCGGCGAGCGTCTCGTACGCGCGCCGCACGTCGTCGAGCGTGCCGCCGCCGGTCGAGAAGATCACGGGCTTCCCGAGCTCGCCCACGTGGCGGAGGAGCGGCGTGTTCGTGAGGTCGCCCGACGCGATCTTG
>DATBIC010000158.1:0-41154 GCA_036557145.1 Gaiellaceae bacterium | reverse complement strand
GCGCTACCTCTACGAGCAGGCAGACCGCGTGCGCATCACCGCGCTGGCAGCCTCCGCCGACGCCGAGCTGGCCGGGCTCGCGGCGAAGATCGACCGCGAGGAGGTCTATCACCGCCTGCACGCCGAGCTCTGGGCCGACCGCTTGCGCGACGAGCCTCGCTTCGCGGCAGCCGTCGAGGAGCTGTGGCCGTACGCGCTCGGCATGCTTCCGCCCGAGCAGCGCGGCGAGCTCGCCCGTCTGGTGGGACGCACGCCAAGTAACAGTCTGTTACAAGGTCACGTTCGCGGCACACATTCGGACGAGCTCGAGCCGCTCTGGCTCGAGATGACCGAGGTGCGCCGGAGCGTCCCGGGGGCGCAATGGTGACGGCCGAGCAGGTGTGGGCGGCGATCGGCGAGATCCCGGATCCCGAGATCCCGGTGATCTCGCTCGTCGAGCTCGGCGTGATCCGCGACGTCGAGGTCGACGGCGACGCGGTGCGCATCGAGCTCACGCCGACGTTCCTCGGCTGCCCCGCGCTCGATGCGATGCGGCGGTCGCTGGAAGAGACGGTGACAGCGCTCGGCGGCGACGCCGAGATCGAGATCGTCCGCGACGACTCCTGGTCGACGGACAGGATCACGCCCACCGGCCGCGAGAAGCTGCGCGCCGCGGGCTTCGCGCCGCCGGCTCCGCGCGCCGCGGGGGCGACGACGCTCGTCCAGCTGCAGTCGAAGGCGTTCCGCTGCCCCTACTGCGGCTCGACCGACACGCGCCTCGACAACCTCTTCGGCCCGACGCCGTGCCGCTCGATCCGCTGGTGCGCGAGCTGCCGTCAGCCGTTCGAGCAGTTCAAGACGATCTGATGACTTGTCACCGCACCGTTCCGACGAGCCAGAGCACCAAGCCGATCGCGCCGACGACGAGCAGCGGGACTGCTGCAGCTTTCGCAACGCGGTTCTGCCCTCGCGTCCAGGCGCCGCGCGCAGGCCTGCCGTAGCGGCCGGTCGTGAAGTACGAGATGGCGCCTAGCGCGAGCCCGAAGACGGCGACGTGGCGTCCGAGGACGGTGAGCGACTCGGCGAGCACGTCAGCCGCCCGATCCGAATGAGCGCGGCCGTGCGGCTGCCCCCCCGGACGCGGAGCGCCGTGGCGACGAGTCGGCGACAACCTTGAGCACCGTGACCGCGAGGACGAGGCACACGTAGCCGATCAACAGCACGACTCCGAGCGGCGAGTGAGCGAAGAGCAGCGCGTAGCCCAGATAGGGGACGTGCCAGACCATCCGATGCGCCTGCATGTTGCGCTCGTAGACGATCGCCCACGGATCCGGGACCGGGTTCGAGTCGCCCTTCGTCCGGTAGACGACATGGCCGTTCGAGCGCTGAATCTCGATGATTCGGTGCGTGTCGATCCCGACCTCGCCGATCGGCTTGTGAAAAGAGATGACGTCGCCCACACGCAGCGACGAAGGCCGTACCGTCCGGTCGACGACGAGCGATCCGACCGGGATCGTCTTCCTCATCGAGCCGGTCTGCATGGCAAGCGGCTGGAACCCGAGCACGATCAGTCCCACATAGGCGCCGACAAGCACCAGGATGGTCAGGGTCACGAGGCCGCCGACGATCGAGCGCAGGCGGCGCATCAAAAGCCTCCGGTCGAGCCCGTCACGGCGGTGGCCGACATCGGGTTGCCGGCGAGGTCCGTGACGGTGGTCGTCGGCGTCCAGACGAACTTCGACGGTGTCACGTTGGTCGAGGCGAGCAGAAGGGCGAGCGCGCCGCCACAACCGCCGAGCGTCACGGTCACGACGGACCCGCTCATCGCCATCGTCGACGAACTGCACGTGACCGTCAACACGACGTAGTTCGCCTGCGTGTTGACCGTGCCGAGATTCGTGTTGGCGACGGCGACCGTGGTGCTGGAGCCCGAGCTCGAGAGGGTTGCCGACACGCTCTTCGACGAGCCTGTCCAACCGGACGCGATCGTGCCTGGATCAACCGGCTCGGAGAATGTGTAGGTAAGGGTGTCTCCGTTGTCGACCTTCTTCGCGGTCGAGCCGGAGCCGTTCGCACCGAGCACGTTGGCCGCGCTGGGCGACACGGTGTCCCGGACGAGGCCGAGCGAGGTGGTCGGGGAGAGGTCGCCGGTGTTCGCGGTCACGTGCGCGCCGGCTGTGACCGTTCCGTCGGTGAGCGTGGAGGTGCTGAGCGACGGAAAGCTCACGGTCCCAGCGCCGGCGGGCGCCGCGGAGCTCGTCGAGACCGTGTGGTTCGCGCTGTCCGTCAGCGAGAGGTTCGCGGCGTCGGTTGCGAGCGAAGTCGCCGCGAAGGTCGCCTTCAGCTGGACGTTGGTCGCGTTCGCCGCATTGATGTAGGTCGTCGTCCCGTACGTGTGGCAGAGCGGGCACGTCAGGCTTGTCGGTGCCGCTGCGATCTCAACCGTGGAGGACTTGACGCTCTCTGCGCCGATCCAGCTGCCCTTTGTCGCCTGGGTCGTGTACTGCCACCGCCCGACGGGCACGCCGTTCTCGGTGCAGGCGTTCGTGGCAACCGTGCCGCTGCAGGCGGCGCCGATCGCCTGGGCCGTCGTGCCGCCCTCCGCGTAGCGACGAACGAGAAAGGACACGGGCGCGCCCCCCACCGTCCCGGCCGTCCAGCTGAGCGCCACGTTCGGCCAGGTCGCGATCGTGTGCGTCGGCGCGGAGGAGCCGGGCATCGTCGCAGCCTTCGAGTAGCCGTTCCCGGTACCGCCCATCCTCCAGGAAGCCTCGGCCGCGCCGCTGGCCGCGAGCGCGACGACGAGGCCTCCCAGAAGGATGAAGCGACGTGCCACCGGGGCCCCTAGCTGGTGGCGGTCACCGTGATCGGGACGGTGAAGATCGCTCCCTGGCACGAGTTGTCGGAAGCAGTCGACATCGCGACCTTCCCGACGACCGAGAAGGTCACCGTCGCGCCCGAACCGACCACCTGGCTGAGGCCGGTGGTGTTGGTGTACGTGACGCCGGTCGCGTTGTTGCACGCGGTGCCCTTGTCGGAGGTGATCGTCCCGGCGCCGGAGACGCCGGTGACGGTGACCGCGAACGAGTTCGGATTGGTCACCTTGACGACCAGGTCGCCGGTGCCGCCCGGATACAGTTGCGCCGTCGTCTGGCCCGAGGCGTCCGACAGCGTGACGTTCTGGGCGGTGATCGCCTTCGAGTACCCGTTGCCGGCCGACGACCCGACCGTCCACGACCCGAGCGTGATCGCCGTTGTCGCAAGGATTCCCACCGCGGCGAGGGCCAGGAGGAACCTGGCCCTGTCCGCGGCGATGATCTTCAGTGCAGACCGCAGTGTCATCAGTCGTTAGCTGCTCGCCGTGACCGTGACGGGGATCGTGAAGGTCGCGTTCTCACAGGCAGCATTCGCCGTGTTGTCCATCGATGCTGCGCCGGCGAGGACGAACTCATTCGTCGCCGTCGCGGCCAGGCTCAGGGCGAGGCCGGTCTGATCCGTGAACGTGACGCTGGTGGCGGTGCACCCCGGATCGCTCGCCGTGATCGTCCCGGCGCCCTTGATCGAGCCGATCGTCACAGGGAACTGGTTCGGGTTCGTGATCTTCACCTTCACGTCGCCGTGACCGCCCGGATACAGCAGCCCGGTCGTGAAGGCCGATACGGTGGTGCCGAGGGTCAGGTTCTGGGGCGCGGTCGCAGCCGCGTAGCCGTTACCCGCATCCGAGCCCACGGCCCAGCTGCCGAGCGTCACACCGCCTGCGATCACGACCGCGATCAGCGCGAGGGCGACGGCCAGCCGCGCCCTGTTCGCGAAAATCGCCGCGTAGACATCGTTCATTTCCGACTGACTCCTTCTTTGTCGAGGGTGACGCACCTGATGTCGACCAGGGTGGTCGCACCGGGCCGCAGTGGGATGCGCCAGGCGGTCAATCGGCAGACGGGGTACCGAACTTGAGGGACTTGCATAAGCGCCCGAGCGCCTAACACAGGGTCAACGTGACCGCGAGTACGCTCGGCGCCGAAGATGCGAGTCGCCTGGTTCCTGCTGACGGTGCCCGCGCTCGCGGGATGCGGCGCGTCGCCGGCCACGCAGACGACAACGGCCGGTTCTCACCCGCCGACGGCGCGGCTGACGCTCAAGGCGTTCACCACCGAGGGCAACCTCGTGTGCCTGCGGTCGGACCGGCGCGTCTACCGCGTCGGCGCGCTCTCACGCAACCCGGTGGGCTGGGAGAAGGCCGCCCGCGCGGCGCGGGTCGGAATCGCCCAGATGGAGAAGCTCCGGCCGCCGCTCGCCGACCAGCCGCGCTTCCAGCGCCTGATCGCGCTCGCGGATCGGCTCGCCGATGAGATCGTCGACGTGCACGCGGCGCTCGTCACACGGAGCTGGGCAGCCGCGCGAAGAGAGCAGGCGGCGGCGAAGGCGCTGAGCGCGAAGATCCACGCGCAGGCGCAGAAGCTCGGGCTTACGTTCTGTCAGCTGGCGCTGACGAACTGGCCGGCGTAGTGGCCGCGCGCGTCTCGGCCAGCGCCGGGTAGCGGTCGGTGAGCAGCAGCAGGTACGCAAACGTCTGCGCCTGGTAACGCAGCGTGTACGCGCTCAGGTCGCGGAAGCCGCGCGGATAGCGACCGACCGCGAGTGCGACGAAGAAGCCGAGGAAGGCGACGATCTCGAGCACGTACGTGAGTGCGACCGCGAACACGTACGCCGGGATCACGAGCACGATGCGGAGCAGCGTCTTCCAGCGGGCTTGCAGCGCCGGCGGCGCGATCGCGAGGTCGACCGGATACGTGCCCGGGTAGCCGCGGAAGCGCGGGTACGGATCCGCGACGAGATAGAGGTAGGCGTAGACGTGCGTCTGGTAGCGCACGAAGCGCGCGAGCCAGGTGTGCACGCGCTCCGGCGAGCTGCCGCGCGCGAGCGTGACGACCCAGTCGACGATCGCGACGAGCAGCGCGACGATCGACCATGCCGACAGGACGACGAGGTGCGGGAGGGCGAGTAGCCAGCGCAGGAAGACGGTGAGCCGCCAGCGCTTCAGGTCGTCGTTGACGACAAGGCGCACCGGATGCGTCCACTCGACGTCGGCGCCGGTGAACTCCGGCGGCCGCTTCTCCAGGAACGCTGCGACGCCCTCGCGGAAGTCGCGCGTCTGCGTCAGCTCGGCCTGTGCTCGCGCCTCGAGCTCGAGCTGCTCATCGAACGTGGTCGTCTCGGCCGCGTCGAGCAGCCGCTTCGTCTCCCACACCGCGCGCGTCGGCATTGCCGCGAACAGCTGCGCGACCTCCTGTGCGCGCTCGGCGAGCTCCGCCGCCGGGACGACCTCCGAGACGAGCCCCCACGAGCGGGCCTCCTCCGCGCCGAGCCGGCGTCCGGTGCTGAGCCACTCGAACGCACGGGCCGTGCCGAGCAGCCTGCGGGCGAGCCAGGTGCCGCCCGAGTCGGGCACGAGCCCGATCGAGATGAACGCCGGCACGAGGCTGGCGGCGTCCGCGGCGATCCGCACGTCGCACGCGAGCGCGAGCGACAGGCCCGCACCGGCCGCGGGGCCGTTCACGGCAGCGATCACCGGCTTCTGCAACGCCCGGATCGCGAGGACGTTGCGGTGGTAGTTCTGCCGCAGGTTCCCGGCGACGTCGCGCGCGCCGGACGAGAACTCCTGGAGGTCCTGGCCCACGCAGAACCCGCGTCCCGCGCCGGTGATGACGACTGCGCGGATCGCCGGGTCGGCCGCGGCCTGCTCGAGGCCGGCGTAGAGCCCGTCGTGCACCGCCTTGTTGAGCGCGTTCAGGACGTCGGGCCGGTTCAGCGTGATCGTCAGCACGCCGTCGCTGCGAGTGAGCTCGACCTCGGGCACAGCGACAGAACATAACGGCCTGAGCCGACACTAGAGTCGGGCGCGATGCCCGATCGTTACGCCGCCTACCCGAGCCTCGAGCTCGACCGCCCCGCGCCGCACGTCCTGCGGCTGACGCTGCGCGCGGCCGGACGGCTGAACGCCGTGAGCGGCGCGATGCACGGCGAGCTGGCGGCGATCTGGCGGACGATCGGCGACGACGACGAGACACGCGCGGTGATCGTTCGCGGCGCCGACGGAGCGTTCAGCGCCGGAGGCGACCTCGACCTCGTCGTCGAGATCGCAAACGACGCAGAGGCGAGGCGGCGCGTCTTTCACGAGGCCCGCGACCTCGTCCACAACCTCGTCGCCTGCCCGAAGCCAATCGTGTCGGCGATGACGGGGCCTGCGGTCGGCGCCGGTCTCGCCGTCGGGCTGCTCGCCGACATCTCGATCGCGACGCCCTCCGCGCGCATCGTCGACGGCCACACCAAGCTCGGCGTCGCGGCCGGCGACCATGCGGTGCTCGTCTGGCCGCTGCTCTGCGGGCTCGCCAAGGCGAAGTACCACCTGCTGCTCTGCGAGCCGATCGACGGCGTCGAGGCGGAGCGCATCGGCCTCGTCTCGCTGTGCGTGCCCGACGAGGAGCTCGACGACCGCGCGCTCGAGATCGCGACGCGCCTCGCGCGCGGCGCGCAGCCCGCGATCCGCCACACGAAGCTCGCGCTCAACAACTGGCTGCGCCTCGCAGGCCCCGCCTTCGATGCCTCGCTCGCGCTCGAGTTCCTCGACCTCGCAGGGCCCGACGTCCACGAGGGCGTCGACGCCGTGCGCGAGAAGCGCGCGCCCGACTTCGGCTAGCCACTACAAGCGGACGAACTCGACGGTCGGCCGCGGCAGCCCGCGCTCGCGCGCGTCGCGACCCGTCGCCATGAACTCCTCGCTCTTCGTCGCCGCCGCGAACGCCTCGTCGTCGGCGAACTCCCACTCGGCCAGGTAGCGATGCTCCGGCTCGCCCATCGGCGCGCCGAACACCTTGCCGTGCCGGAACGTGCCGCCGGGGACGCGCTCGCAGACCTCGACGTGCGCCGCGTACTGCTGCGGGTCCGGCTCCTCTCCGTAGAGTACGACCACTCTGACCACGGCCAACCCCTTTCGTGCTCGACGAAGGAGAGGAGACTAACGATGGCTGGTTCCGTCGTACATGTGGAGCTGCCGTCCGCCGACGCGGATCGCGCCGCGTCGTTCTGGAACGGCCTGTTCGGATGGGGCCTCGACGAGTCCGCCATGGAGGAGTTCGACTACCGGATGGCGCAGATCGGCCCGGAGCAGGCGGTCGCCGTCTTCCCGTCCCCCGACAAGCCGGGCAGCGGCCCGCTCGTCTACTTCTCGACCGACGACATCGAGGCGTCGATCGCGAAGGTGCGCGACCTCGGCGGCACCGCCGACGACAAGCAGCCGGTGCCGACGCACGGCTGGTTCGCAAGCTGCGCGGACACCGAGGGCAACCGGTTCCATCTCTGGCAGAACGACCCGAACGCCGCGTAGTGGTCCCCTCTGCGGTCGCGCTGACCGTCCTCGCCGGCCTGGCCGGCTCGGTGCAGGTGGCGGTGATGGGGCGCTTCGGCGGCCGCATCGGCGTCGTCGAGGCGCTGACGTTTGCAACCGCGATCCAGCTCGTGCTCTCGCTGGCGATCCTGCTGCTCGCGCGGTCCGGCTTCGGTGGGCTCGGCGGCGCGTTCAGAGCCCCCTCGTGGATGTGGCTGGGCGGCGTGATGGGGCTGACGGTCGTCTTCACGATCACGTTCGCCCAGCCGCGGATCGGCGCGACCGCCACGATCGGGATCCTGATCGCCGGCCAGCTCGTGATGGGGGTGCTGATCGACCGCTTCGGGCTCTTCGGCGTCGATCAGATCGCGATCTCGCCGGTGCGGCTGGCCGGCGTGGCCCTCCTCGGAATCGGCGCCGCCCTGTCACTCGTTCGCTGAAGCGGAGTGAGCTCCGAGGGGAAGACGTGGACCGCGCTGGTCACGGTCTACGTGATCTGGGGCTCGACGTACCTCGGCATCGCAATCGCCGGCGAGACGATCGCGCCGCTGTTCGCGGTGTCGACGCGGTTTGTGACCGCGGGCGCGCTGCTCGCGGCGCTGGTCGTGCTGCGCGGCGGCTCGCTCCGGCTCACGCGGCGGGCGTTCGCGTCGTGCGTGCTGATCGGGCTGCTGCTTCCCGGCGCGAATGCCGTGCTCTTCTTCGCGGAGCGGGACGTGCCGACCGGGCTCGCTTCGCTGATCATCGCCTCGGTGCCGCTGTGGATCATGGTGCTGCGGCTGCTCGCGCACGAACGGCTCTCGTGGCAGGCGCTGGCCGCTGTGGGCGTCGGCTTCGCCGGAGTCGCGGTCATCGCCCGGCCTTCGGGCGGGGCGACGACGCTGGGTATCGTCCTCTGCTTCGTCTCGGCGCTGATGTGGGCCGGCGGATCGTTCCTGTCGGGGCGCATCGAGATGCCGCGCGACCCGTTCACGGCGACCGCGTACCAGATGCTCGCCGGCGGCCTCGTGATGCTCGTGCCGGCGATCTTCACCGTGCACGGCTTCTCGCCGTCAGCCGCGTCGGTCGCCGCGTGGGTCTACCTCGTCACCTTCGGGTCGATCGTCGGCTACAGCGCGTACGTGTGGCTGCTCGCGAACGCGCCGCTCGCGACCGTCTCGACCTACGCGTACGTGAACCCGGTCGTGGCGATCGGCCTCGGCGTGCTCTTCCGCGGCGAGCAGCTGACGTGGCAGCTCCTGCTGGGCGCGGCGATCGTCGTCGCGGCCGTCGCCGCCGTCGTGCGCGAGGAGCCACCGACTGCGACACCGCTCGAGGAAGGGGTCTGATCAGAGGCAGATGTCGTCCGGGCGAACCGGGACGCGCGTGAGATCGCGGCCGGTCGCGTCGCGCAGCGCAGCCACGATCGCCGCCGTCGAGACGACGGTCGGCGGCTCGCCGACGCCTTTCACGCCGTAGGGCGCGTCGGGCTCGGGATCCTCGATCAGCACCGACTCGACCGGCGGCATGTCGAGCGCCGTCGGGATCAGGTAGTCGGTGAAGCTCGCGTTCGTGATCAGTCCGCCCGAGGTCTGGATCTCCTCCATCAGCGCGAGGCCGAGGCCCTGGGCGGTGCCGCCCTCGATCTGTCCTTCGACCTGCTGCGGGTTCACCGCCTTGCCGACGTCCTGCGCGGCGCCGATCCACACGACGCGCGTCAGGCCGAGATCGACGTCGACCTCGGCGACCACCTTCATCGCGCACGCCGCGAAGGCGACATGCGCGCGCTCGCCCGTGATCTGCCCGTTGTCGGGGTCGAGCGGCGCCGTGCGCGGGTGGCGGTAGATCCGCTCGACGTCGACCTCAGCGCCCGCGCCGAGCCGTGCGCGCTCCTCGAGTGCGGCGCGGCAGGCGTCGCGGACGGCGCCGGCCGCCATCCAGGTCATGCGCGACGCGGACGCGGAGCCGGCCGAGTCGACCTCGGACGTCACCGGCTGCGCGAGCCGGACGTCGTCGGTCTCCAGCTCCGTGCGCGCGACCTGCAGCACGACCCCGGTCACGCCCTGTCCGACCTCGGCGGCCGCGCAGTGCACCTCGGCCGAGCCGTCCGCGAAGAGCCGCACGCGCGCGGCGCAGTAGTCGTCGAAGCCCTCGGAGTAGGCGATGTTCTTGAAGCCGACCGCAAACCCGGTGCCGCGGCGCACACCCTCTCCGCGCGTCGTGTTGCCCGCGCCGCCGGGAAGGCGAAGCGGGTCGCGCGGTAACTCCTCCGCCGGCGGCGGGTCGAGCGCCGCGGCCGCGCGGATCACCTCGGCGATCGGCAGCGACCCGGTGATCGCCTGCCCGGTCGGCAGCGTGTCGCCGGGGGCGAGCGCGTTCAGCAGCCGAAGCTCGACGGGGCCGATGTCGAGCGCGGCGGCGAGCTTGTCCATCTGCGCCTCCGCCGCGAAGCACGTCTGCACCGCACCGAACCCGCGCATCGCGCCGCACGGCGGGTTGTTCGTGTACACGACGGTCGACTCGATCAACGCGTTCGGGACCTCATACGGCCCGACCGCAAACGAGGCGGCGTTCGAGCAGACCGCGGTCGAGCTGGACGCGTACGCGCCGCCGTCGAGCAGGATCCGCAGCCGCACCGACACGAGCCGTCCCTCCTTCGTCGCGCGGTGCTCCGCCCAGATCCGGGCCGGATGGCGGTGCACGTGCCCCGTGAACGACTCCTCGCGGTTGTAGACGATCTTCACCGGCCGGTTGGTGTGCAGCGCGAGCATCGCGCCGTGGATCTGCATCGAGAGGTCCTCGCGCCCGCCGAAGGCGCCGCCGACGCCGCCGAGGTGGACGCGCACCTGCTCGAGCGGGAGCCCGAGGCACGGCGCGACCTGTGCGCGGTCGACGTGCAGCCACTGCGTCGCGACGTAGATGTCGACACCGCCCTCGCCGTCGGGCACGGCGAGCCCCGACTCGGGGCCGAGAAACGCCTGGTCCTGGATCCCGAGCTCGTACACGCCGCTGACGGAGACGTCGCCGGCGAGGTCGGGGGCGCCGTGCCTGATCACCATGTGCCGCACGACGTTCGGCCGGTCGTCCTCGCGGTAGCCGTGCCCGCGCGTCGGCCGCGCAGGATGGAGATCGGGTTGCTCGGTCGCGCGCTCCATGTCGGCGACCGGCTCGAGCGGCTCGTAGACGACGCGGATGCGCTCGACGGCGCGACGCGCCTGCTCAGGGTGCTCGGCCGCGACGATCGCGACCGGCTCGCCGTAGTACAGGACGCGGTCGATCGCGAGCACCGGCTGGTCGGCGAACTCGAGGCCGTACGTCTTGTCGCCCGGCACGTCTTCGTGCGTGAGCACCGCGTGCACGCCGGGCATCGTCAGCGCATCGGTCGTGTCGAGCTCGACGATGCGCGCGTGGGCGTGCGGGCTGCGTAGCGTGTGGCCGAACAGCATCCCCGGCGCCGAGAGGTCGCTCGCGTACGCGAACTCGCCCTTCACCTTCGGCGGCGCGTCGACCCGCGGAACGAGCTCCCCGACCTTTCCGACCTGTAGGCGCCGCGGCGCGGTCTGCGTCATGCGCCGGCCGCCGCCCGCACGGCGTCGAAGATCTTCGCGTACCCCGTACAGCGGCAGAGGTTCCCCGACAGCGCCTCGCGGATCTCGTCGTCCGACGGGGCCGGGTTGTGGCGAAGCAGGTCGGCGGTGGCGACGACGAGCCCCGGCGTGCAAAAGCCGCACTGCACCGCGCCGGCGTCGACGAACGCCTGCTGCACGGGGTGCAGCTCGTCGCCGTAGGCGAGCCCTTCGACCGTCGTCACCTCGTGGCCGTCCGCCTGAGCGGCGAGCACGAGGCACGCGCACACGAGCGTGCCGTCGAGCAGCACCGAGCACGACCCGCACTCCCCCTGCTCGCACGCGTTCTTCGAGCCCGGGAAGCCGAGCTTCTCGCGCAACGCGTACAGCAGCGACTCGCCCTCCCAGCAATCCGCCTGGTGCTCTTCGCCGTTGATGCGAACGGCGATTCTCAGATGAGCACCCGCTTCAGTGCGCGTTCGGCGAGCACCTGCAGCGCGTGGCGACGGTAGTCGGTCGTGCCACGGACGTCGTCGATCGGCGACGCGGCAGCGGCAACCGCTTCCGGGAACGTCGCTGCGTCCTCGCGCGGCGCCGTGACGAGCGCGGGGCGCGGCGACGCCGAGCCGAACGACGCGCGCAGCTCGTCGCCCGCCGAGACGGCGAGCGACACGACGGCGATCACCATCGCGTTCCGTGGCCCGATCTTCATGAACGTCTGCGCCGAGCGCGACGGGCGCACCCAGACGGCCGCGATCAGCTCGTCGGCCTCGAGCGCGTTGCGCTTGACGCCGGTGACGAAGTCCGTGAGCGGCACGCGCCGCGTCCCCCGGGTCGACGCGCACTCGACCTCGGCCGACTCGACGACGAGCGGCGGCAGTGCGTCGCCGGCGGGCGAGGCGGTGCCGAGGTTGCCTCCGATCGTGCCGCGGTTCCGGATCTGCGGCGAGCCGACGGTGCGCGACGCCTCCGCGAGCGCCGGCAGCAGCTCCGCGAGCTCGCCGCGCATCGCTTCGGCGTAGGTGAGCCCGGAACCGAGACGCAGCTCGCCGTCGGCGCGGGACCAGCCGCGGAGCTCGCCGACCTCGTTGAGGTTGAGCACCGACTCGGGGCGCGCATGGTCGAAATTGAGCGCCACCATGAGGTCCGTGCCGCCCTGGATCGGCACGGCGTCGGGATGCTCAGCCTTGAGGCGCAGCGCCTCGTCGAGCGAACGGGGGGTGAGAACCTCCATCGGCGGTGACTGTACGGTTTCACGCGCCGTGGCCGCTTCCCTCCCGCACCGGCTGGCAGTTGCCCGCGGAGACGAGCCGGCGGACGTGGTGATCCGCGGGGGCCGCGTGCTGTCCGTGTTCACGCGCGAGTGGCTCGAGGGCGACGTCGCGATCGTCGACGGCGTGATCGCGGGGATCGGCGCCTACGACGGCGAGGAGATCGTCGACGCCGCCGGACGCTTCGTCGTCCCCGGGTTCGTCGACGCGCACATGCATCTCGAGTCGTCGAAGCTGCTCGTCGACGAGTTCGCCCGGCTTGTGCTTCCTTTCGGCACGACGGCCGTCGTCGCCGACCCGCACGAGATCGCGAACGTGCTCGGCACCGACGGCGTGCACTGGCTGCTCGACGCGAGCGCGGGCATCCCGCTCGACGTCTTCTTCATGGCGTCTTCGTGCGTCCCGGCGTCGCACTTCGAGTCGCCGCGCCGCGCGCTGACGACAGGAGACCTCGACGCCCTGCTCCGCCGCCGGCGCGTGATCGGGCTCGCCGAGATGATGAACTTCCCCGGCGTGATCGGCGCCTCCGGCGCGGAGCTCGACAAGCTCGCGCTCGCGACCCACGTCGACGGCCACGCGCCCGGCGTTCGCGGAGCCGCGCTACAGGCCTACGCGGCCGCCGGCGTCGGCTCGGATCACGAGGCGTACACGGCTGAAGAGGGGCGCGAGCGCCTGCGCGCGGGCATGTGGCTGCTGATCCGCGAGGGGTCGGCCGCACGCAACCTGCAGGCACTGCTGCCACTGCTGGCCGAGTACGGCCCGAACCGGATCGCGTTCTGCACCGACGACCGCGAGCCGGAGCACATCGCCGACGACGGGCACATCAACTCGATCGTGCGGGACGCGGTCGCTTCGGGGATCCCGCCCGAGGACGCGCTCGTCTGCGCCACGCTCAACCCGGCCCTCTGGCACGGGCTCGGCCACCTCGGCGCCGTCGCGCCCGCGCGTGCCGCCGACCTGCTGCTCCTTCCCGACCTGGAGCGATTCGTCCCGGACCTGGTGCTGAAGGGCGGCCGGCCGGTCGCGGAGATCCCGGCGGCTGAGGTGCCGGACTGGGTGCGGCACACCGTGCGGATCGGCGCCTACGGCCCGGAGATGTTCCGCGTCCCCTGGAGCGGGGGCACGGCCCGCGTGATCGGGATCGTCCCGGGCCAGATCATCACCGACGCGCTCGTCGAGGAGCTGCCGGCGCGCATGGGCGAGGCGACGGCCGACCCGACCCGCGACCTCGCGAAGATCGCGGTCGTCGAGCGGCATCTCGGCACCGGACGCGCCGGCCTCGGGTTCGTGCGCGGCTTCGGCCTGCAGCGCGGCGCGCTCGCCTCGAGCGTCGCGCACGACGCCCACAACGTCGTCGTCGTCGGCATGAACGACGCGTCGATGGCGGCGGCCGTGCGCCGGCTCGCGAACCGTGGCGGCGGCATCGTCGTCGTCGACGGCGCCGAGGTGCTCGCGGAGCTGCCCTTGCCGGTGGCGGGCTTGTTGTCCGACGCGCCGCTGCAGGAGGTAGTCGCGGCGTCGCACGCGCTCGTCGCCGCGGCGCGCTCGCTCGGCTGCACGCTCGAGGCGCCGTTCCAGCATCTTGCGTTCCTGGCGCTGAGCGTGATCCCGAGCCTCAAGCTCACCGACCGCGGGCTCGTGGACGTCGACCGCTTCGAGCTCGTGTCGTTGGAGGCCTCGTGATCCTGGCCAACTGCCGCGTCGTGACGATGGACGACGCGGGCACCGAGCACGAGCGCGGCTGGGTGCAGATCGAGGACGGACTGGTCGCCGCGACCGGAAGCGGCGAGCCGCCGCCGGGCGACGCGCGCGACCTGCGCGGGGCGATCGTCACGCCCGGGCTCGTCAACACGCACCACCACCTGTTCCAGACGCTGACGCGCGCCCGTGCCCAGCAGGCCGACCTGTTCACCTGGCTGCGCGAGCTCTACCCGGTCTGGGCGCGGCTCGACGCCGAGATGGAGCACGCCGCCGCCCGCGCCGGGCTCGCCGAGCTCGCGTTGTCGGGCTGCTCGACGGTGTTCGACCACCACTACGTGTTCCCGCGAGGCGTCTCCGGCCTGATCGAGGCCGAGCTCGACGCCGCCCGCTCCCTCGGCCTGCGCTTCGTCGCGGCGCGCGGCTCGATGGACCTGGGCGAGTCCGACGGCGGGCTGCCGCCCGACTCGCTCGTCGAGGGGCTCGACGACATCCTCGCCGACACCGAGCGGCTGGCCGGGCTCGCTGACGGCGACCTCGTCGGCCTCGCCGTCGCGCCCTGTTCGCCGTTCAGCGTGACGACACGGCTGATGGAGGAGTCTGCCGCGCTCGCGCGCCGCCTCGATCTGCAGCTGCACACGCACCTGGCGGAGACGATCGAGGAGGACGAGTACTGCCGCGAGCTCTACGGCTGCAGCCCGGTCGAGTACCTCGAGCGGGTCGGCTGGATCGACGGCGACGTCTGGTGCGCGCACTGCGTCCACCTCTCCGAGGCCGACGTCGCCACGTTCGGCCGCGCGGGCGTCGGTGTCGCACACTGCCCGACGTCGAATCTGCGCCTCGGCGCCGGTGTCGCGCCCGTGCGCCCGCTGCTCGACGCCGGCGTTCGCATCGGCCTCGGTGTCGACGGGACGGCGTCGAACGAGCGGAGCGACCTGTTCGTCGAGGTGAAGCAGGCGTTGCTCGTCGCACGCGGCCGCAACGGCGGCGCGGCGCTGACGGCCCGCGACGCGCTGTGGCTCGGCACGCGCGGGGGAGCCGAGGTGCTCCGTCGCGCCGACATCGGCTCGCTCGAGCCGGGCAAGCGCGCCGACGTCGCGATCTGGCGCACGGACACCCTGGAGTTCGGCGGCGCGGACGACCTCGTCGCGAACCTCGTGCTCTCGGGGCCGCACCGCGTCGACACGCTGCTGGTCGGCGGCCGCGAGGTCGTGCGCGGGGGCGCGCTCGTCGACGCCGACGAGCAGGAGATCGCGGCCGAGCACCGCAAACAGGCGCGAAGGCTATGGCAGGGGTAACGCTCTCCACGCACATCCTCGACACCGAGATCGGTGAGCCGGCAGGCGGCGTCAAGGTGAGCCTCTACCGCGGCAAGGACCTGATCTCGTATCAAGAGACCGACGAGGACGGGCGGATCCCGAACCTGTTCGAGACCGACTTCGTGCCCGGCGAGTACCGGCTCGTCTTCCACGTCGACGGCGGCTTCTTCGAAAAGGTCGAGCTGACGATCGCGCTCATCGAAGAGCGGCACTACCACGTCCCGCTGCTCATCTCCTCCTACGCGTGCGCGAGCTACCGCGGCAGCTGAGCGCCGACGAGCTCGCCGAGCTGTTCGAGGGACGAACGACGCTGGTCGAGCAGCTCGCGGCCGTCGAGGACCCGCTCGGCCGCGCGCGCGCGATCGCCGCGCGGCTGTCGCCGGCCGAGCAGAAGGAGGTGCTCGACGCGCACCCGCGGATCGGGGCGAGCAAGGGCCTGTCCGCCCGCTCGGCCGCAGAGCAGGGAACCGACGACGATCCCGAGGTGCTGCGGGAGCTGGCCGAGCTGAACCGCGCGTACGAGGAGCACTTCGGCTTCAGGTTCGTCGTGTTCGTGAACCGGCGGCCGCGGCGTGAGATCCTCCCGATCCTGCGCGAGCGGATCGGGCGGACGCGAGACGAGGAGCTCGCGACCGGCGTCGACGAGCTCGTGCAGATCGCGATCGACCGATGGCAGCGCACCTCCTAGCCCTCTCCGACTACTGGTGGGAGTGGGGCAACCTGCTCTTCCGCTGGCTGCACGTGATCGCCGCGATCGCGTGGGTCGGCGCGTCGTTCTACTTCATCGCGCTCGACAACCACCTCGAGCGGCCGCATGACCCGGACGACCTGAAGCGCGGCGTCGGCGGCGAGGCCTGGGAGATCCACGGCGGCGGCTTCTACCGCGTCGAGAAGTTCCGGCTCGCGCCGGAACGCCTGCCGGAGCCGCTGCACTGGTTCAAGTGGGAGGCGTACACGACGTGGCTCTCGGGCTTCGCGCTGTTCGTCGTCGTCTACTACGCGCACGCATCGGCGTTCCTGATCGACCCATCGGTCGCCGACCTGCAGCCGTGGGAGGCGATCGCGATCTCGATCGCCGGGCTTGCGATCGCCTGGCTCGTCTACGACGGGCTGTGCCGTGCGTTCGAGAACGACGAGCTCGTGCTCGCGATCCTCGTCTTCGCGTTCATCTGCCTGTCGGCGTGGGCCTCGTCCGAGCTCTTCGCCCCCCGCGCCGCGTACCTGCAGGTCGGCGCGATGATCGGGACGATGATGGTCGGGAACGTCTTCTTCGTGATCATCCCGGCGCACTGGGAGCTCGTCCGCGCGAAGGAGGCGGGCCGTGAGCCGGACCCGCGGTGGGCGATCCGCGGAAAGCAACGGTCGGTGCACAACAACTACCTCACGCTGCCGGTCGTGTTCGCGATGCTCTCGAACCACTTCCCGATCACGTACGGCCACGCGCACGGTTGGGTGATCCTCGTCGCGTTGATGGCGATCGGCGCGCTCACGCGCCACTACTTCAACCTGCGCCACCGCGGACTGAACGTCTGGCCGGTGCTCGGCGTCGCCGGCGCGGGCATCGTCGCGATCGCGCTGCTGATCAGGCCGTGAGATAGGTTCTCGCGATGCTCGAGATCGTCGCCTCCGGGCTCACGTTCGTCGCGCGCTGGGAGGAGGAGCTCGCGCCGGCCACGGTCGCCGCGTTCAAGGCGATCCTGCCGTTCGAGGACCGGATCATCCACTGCCGCTGGAGCGGCGAGTCGAACTGGATCCCATGGGGCGACCGCGACCTCGGCGTCGGCCCCGAGAACGCCACCTCGTACCCTCATCCCGGCGAGCTCGCCCTCTATCCCGGCGGCCAGAGCGAGACCGAGCTGCTCTTCCCGTACGGCTACTGCAACTTCGCCTCGAAGGCGGGACAGCTCTGGGCGAACCACTTCGCGACGCTCGTCGACGGCGCCGACCAGCTGAAGGAGCTCGGCCGGCGCACGCTCTGGGACGGCGCGCAGCCGATCTCGTTTCGCGAAACCTAGTCTCGCTCTGCTGCGTCCCGCAGGTACTGGTGGACGAAGGCGATCGCCATGCTGCCCTCGCCGACGGCGGCGGCGACGCGCTTGACCGGGCTGTAGCGCACGTCGCCGCACGCGAAGATGCCGGGCACGCTGGTCTCCAGTAGGTAGGGGTCGCGCTCGAGCTCCCAGCCGCCGGCGGTGCGCGCGTCGGCGCCGGTGAGCACGTAGCCCCTCGCGTCGAGCGCGATCTCCGGCGGCAGCCAGCCGGTCTCCGCATCGGCGCCGATGAAGATGAAGAGGCCGCCCGACTCGAGTCGCGTGACCGTTCCCGTCTCGCGGTCCGCGACGTCGATCGCCTCGAGGGCAGTCTCGCCGTGCGCGGCGACCACCTCGCTGCGATAGAGCACGCGGATGTTCGGCCGTGTCGCGAGCTGGTCGATCAGGTAGCGCGACATGCTCTTCTCGAGCGCGTCGCCGCGGTAGACGATCGTCACACTGCGCGCGTGCGACGAGAAGAACATCGCAGCCTGACCCGCCGAGTTCCCCGCGCCGATGATCTGCACGTCGAGGCCGTGGGTGCTCGCCGCCTCGCTGCGCGCGGCGCCGTAGAAGATCCCCTTGCCGGCGAGCCGGTCGAAGCCCTCGATGTCGAGGCGCCGCCATGACACGCCGCACGCGAGGATCACCGTGCGCGCGCGGAGCACGTCGCCGCCGTCGAGGTGCACGTGCCGCGTCGCCGCGTCGATGCGCGCGATCGACCGCGTGACGAGGATCTCTGCGCCGAGCCTGCGCGCCTGCTGCAGCGCACGGGTCGCGAGCTCGTCGCCGGACACGCCGGACGGGAAGCCGAGATAGTTCTCGATCCGAGACGACGTGCCCGCCTGGCCGCCGGGAGCTTCGCGCTCGACGACCACCGGGCTCAGCCCCTCGGACGCTCCGTACACCGCCGCGGCGAGGCCCGCCGGACCGGCGCCGACGATCACGGCGTCGTACTCCGCCTGCGCCGGCTCGGTCGCGATCTCGAGCAGCTCGGCCACCCGGCGCAGCTGCGGCTTCACCACCGTCTTGCCGTTGACGACGCGGATCGCCGGGTAGTCGCCGTCCGCCGGGAGCGCGCCCCACCACTGCTCGGCGTCGTCCGCGACGTCGGGCTGCAGCCAGCGGAAGGTGACCTGGTTGCGATCGAGGAAGCGCCTGAGCTCGGCACACGCCCCGTCCCAGCGGTGGCCGAGCACGATCGCCCGCGGCGACGCGGGCTCGGCGGCGAGGCCCTGCAGGCCGCCCGGCCCGCCCATGCGGTGCGCCGCCAGCCGGCCGACCTCCTTCGCCACGTCTTCGGAGACGGCGGCGACCGCGTGGTAGTCGTGCGGCTCGATCCGGAGCACGCGCGAGGGCTCGGCGGCGCGAAAGCCGACCGGGAAGACGGTGCCGAGCGTGATCGGCACCTCGCCGAAGATGTCGCCCGGCCGGCGCTCGCCGACGACGCGCGCGATGCCGTCGACGATCCGCACCGCCTCGATGCGCCCCTCGAGCACCCCGAAGAGCGCGCGGTCGTCGCCGGGGTTGGCCGCAAATTCGCCCGCGCCCAGGCTGATGTCCGCGGACACACGGCAGAGCCGCTCGAGATCCTCCCGTGACAGCCCCGAGAACACCGCGACCTGCGCGATCTCGTCCGGCGTCACCATCCAGACGAGCCGTCCCTCCGCCGGTCGGATGCTTGCTCGTCGGCGGCCACCGCAGGGAAACTAACGGCCATGGCCCGGCGCCGCACCGCGACTCGCTGCCTCGCGCTCGGCGCCGCCGCGGCGTGCCTGCCCGCGGCGGCCCACGGTTCGGCTGCGCAGCCTGCTGCCGCCGTGACGTGTCCGATGAGCCACGTCCACTACAAGCCCTACCCCGGGATCGAGCAGGGGCTCCGGCCGATTCCGTGGGTCGCGACGGCGCCCGGCGGACGCTTCAAGGCGAGCCTGTTCTTCTACGAAGCCGTCCCGTGGGCGAAGCAGCACCTCCTCGGCGCCCGGATCTTCACGACACGCAAGCCGCGCGACTACAACCCGAAGGTCCTGTGGATCACGCGTACGCACGGCTACACGAAGACGCTGAAGATGACCGGGCGGCGCCTCGATGCGCCGGGCTCGTTCTCGGCGACCTATAACGGCTACGGCGATTACCCCTCGTACGTCGAGGTGCCGGCGCCGGGATGCTGGCGCGTCACCGTCTCCACCGGGTCCGTCTCCGGCAGCGTCGTCTTCTCGGCGTCGGACTGATGGCGCCGGACGGCCGCAGCGTCGAGGTCCGGCGCCTCGACGGCGCGGAGCTGCAGGAGGCGCTCGACGGGCTCGCCGCCGTGCTCGCCGACTGCGTCGCCGGCGGCGCATCGGTCAGCTACATGGACCCGTTCTCGCACGCCGACGCGCGCGCGGCCTTCGAAGGCTTCGCCGCCGAAGTCGACGCCGGGCGGCGCGTCCTGCTCGCGGCATTCTCAGGCGGCGAGGTCGTCGGCACGGTGCAGGTCGGCCTCGCCGTCCCGCCCAACCAGCCGCACCGCGGCGAGATCGCCAAGCTCCTCGTCCACCGCGAGGCACGCCGGCGCGGCATCGCCGAGCTGCTGATGGAGCACGCGGAGCGCGAGGCGCGCCGCGAGGGCAAGACGCTGCTGATCCTCGACACGGTCACCGGCGACGCCGCCGAGCGGCTCTATGCGCGACTCGGCTGGCAGCGGGTCGGCGTGATCCCCGGGTACGCCCTCTATCCCGACGGGCGGCCGTGCGACACGACCGTCTTCTACAAGTGGATCTAGCGCTTGCGCTCCTCCCACCACGCGCCGGTCCCACTGTGTGGGTACGGCTAGGGTCGTCGCATGGACGTACCGGAGCCCGTTCGGCGGCTGGCGCTCTATCCGTTTCACGAGCTGCCGGTGTCGCCCGACGACGAGCGAGTCGAGCTCGAGGGCGCGTTCATCACCATCAACCGCTGGCCGAACGCGCAGATCGTGGGGATCCGCGGCGACGGGCCTGCGGACGTTCGCGCAGCGGTCGATGCCGCCCGCGCCGTGGGGCGCGAGCACGGCAAGACGGTCGTGGCCTGGTGGGTGCCGCCCGATCAGGATCACGTGCGGCCGGCCCTGGAACAGGCAGGGCTCGTGAACGAGGACACGCCGGGGTTCGAGGCGATCGAGAACGCGCTCGCCGTCCTCGAGCGGCCGGGCGGGAGCGCCGTCGAAGGCGTCCAGGTGCGGATGACCGAGACCTGGGACGACTATCGCGCCGCTGCACGCGTCGTCGAGATCGCGTTCGACATGCCCCACGTGACGGACGACGAGCTGCGTTCGCGCTACGACGACTATCGGCACCCGGACAACCCGGGGCGCGGATTCGTCGCGGTGATCGACGGACGCGTCGTCGGCACCTCGTACGCGGCGTTCGGCGACGCCGGAGTGAACCTCTTCGGCGGCGCGGTCCTTCCGGACGCGCGCGGGCGCGGCGTCTATCGAGCGCTCGTGCAGGCACGCTGGGAAGCCGCAGCCGCCCGGGGGACGCCGGCGCTCACCGTGCAGGCGGGCCGCATGTCGCGCCCGATCTGCGAGCGGCTCGGCTTCGGCTTCCTCGCACCCGTCCGCGTCCTCGTCGACCAGCTCTAGCGTTCTTCGCGCGAGTACGGCAGGCCGAGCGCGCCCGGCGCGCCGAGGCGCCGCCGCGCGCCGGCGCTCGAGACGGCGACGAGCACGAGCACGGTCATCACGTAGGGCAGCGCCTGGAAGAGCTCCGGAGGGATGCCGGTGAGGATGCCGCGCGCCTGGAACGTGAACGGGATTCCGGAGAACGCCCCGAAGAAGTACGCGCCGATCAGGCAGAGACCGGGCCGCCAGAAGGCGAAGATGACCAGCGCGATCGCGATCCAACCCGAGCCCGCCGTCAGGCCGTCGACCCACTGGGGCGTGATCGCCAGCGAGAAGCACGCGCCCCCGACCCCGGCGAACGCGCCTCCGGCCAGCGTGTGCAGGTAGCGGTAGCGGGTGACGTCGATGCCCATCGCGTCGGCCGCCGCCGGCGACTCGCCGACAGCGCGCAGGTTCAGCCCCGGCCGCGTTCGCGTCAGGTAGAGCGCCACGACGATCACGCACACCCAGGACGCGTAGACGAGCCACGTCTGGTCGAAGAGGATCGGCCCGACCACCTTGGCCGACCGCCACGAATGCGGCAGAAACGGCGCGAACGAGTGGTTCGCAGGCTGGTCGGCGAGGTTCAGGTCGTTGCCGAGGTAGGACGACAGGCCGGCGGCGCCCGCGAAGATCGTCAGCGCGAGGCCCGAGACGATCTGGTTCGCGCGCAGCGTGACGACGAGGAACGCGTGGATCAGCGCCATTGCCGCGCCCGCGACCGCGGCGACCACGATCGCGACCGCGAGCGAGTCGGACCGCTGCACGGCCCAGAAGCCCATCACCGCGCCGACGAGCATCATCCCCTCGACGCCGAGGTTGAGCACGCCCGAGCGCTCCGCCAGCAGCTCGCCGAGCGCCGCATAGAGGAGCGGGGTGCCGTACACGATCCCCGACGCGAGCACGACCACCACGATCGAGTTGTTGATCCCGCCGGCCGCGAGCATCACGCGGTCGCCTCGGTCGCCTCGGCGGCGGGCCGGCGCAGCTGGATCCGGATCCGGTGGCGGATGAGCACCTCGCCGCCGAGCGCGCAGAAGAGGATGAGCCCCTGGAGGACGCCGACGAGCCCGGACGGGAAGTCGGCGCCCTGCAGTGCATAGCCGGCGTTTTGCAGGCCCCCGAGCAGGAACGCGATCACGCAGACCGCGAACGGGTTGTAACGGCCAAGCGCGGCGACGACGATCCCCGTGTAGCCGTAGAGCGCCGACGAGAGCCCGCGCGGGTCGAGCGTGTGGCGGAAGTCGCCGTCCTGGCTCGCGCCGCCGATGCCGGCGACCGCGCCCGACAGCGCCATCACCGCGAGGATCATCCGACGGGTCCGCATGCCGGCATACCCGGCTGCGCGCGGCGAGTCGCCGATCACCTGCACCTCGAAGCCGAAGCGCGTGCGGTTGTAGAGGAACCAGACGAGCACCGCAACCGCGACGCCGACGAGCAAGCCGAGCGGCAGCACGAGCTGGCCGAGCGAGGTCGACGGCCAGTTGGCGGCCGGCGGCAGGTTCTTTCCCTGCGGGAACACCTTCGCCGTCGCGCTCGAGGTGTCGCGCCAGTACGACTCGGAGTCGAAGATCAGGTAGTTGAGGACGAGCGCCGCGACGTAGTTGAGCATCAGCGACGTGATGATCTCGTTCGTGTTCAGGTACGCGCGCAGCACGGCGGGGATCAATGCGAGCGCGGCGCCGCCGGCAGCACCAGCGAGGACCATCGCGGGCACCGACAGCCAGCCGCTGTGATTCCCGAGCGCGATGCCTGCGGCCGCGCCGAAGATCGCGCCCATGTACAGCTGCCCCTCGCCGCCGATGTTGAACAGCTGCATCCGGAACGCGACGGCGACGCAGAGCCCGGTGAAGATCAGCGGCGTGGCCGCGACGAACGACGCGTTGAGCGCGTCGACGCTGCCGAATGCGTTGTCGATCAGCAGGCGGAACGTGTGCAGGGGCGCGTGCCCGGTGATCAGCAGCACGACGGTCATGACGACGAACGCGAACGCGATCGACGCGAGCGGGACGACGAACGTCAGCCAGCGAGGCTGGGTCAGGCGGCGCTCGATCCGGATCACGCGGCGTGCGCTCCGGCCATCAGCAGCCCCAGCTCGTCCGCCGTCGCCTCGCCGCCCGGACGCTCGCCGACGATCGCGCCCTCGTACAGCACGGCGATGCGGTCGGCCAAGGCCATGATCTCGTCGAGGTCCTCCGAGATCAGCAGGACGCCGACGCCGTTCGCAGCCGCCTCGCGCAGGTAGCCGTGGACGGTCTCGATCGCGGCGACATCGAGCCCGCGGGTCGGCGAGGCGACGACGAGCACGCGCGGGCGGCCGTAGAACTCCCGCGCGAGCACGACCTTCTGCAAGTTGCCGCCCGAAAGCTGCCGCGCGGGCAGCGACGGCCGCCCGCCGCGCACGTCGTAGCGCAGGATCAGCTCGGCCGCGCGGTCGCGGATCGTGGCGAGCCGAAGCAGCGGGCCGTAGGACACGTCACGATTGCGGTAGCTCTTGAGCACGACGTTCGAGGCGATCGGGAGCGACGGCGCCACCCCGGTGTGGAGACGGTCCTCCGGCACGTGCGCCACACCGGCCCGGATCGCCGCCCGCGCGTCGCCGAGGCGGAGCGGCGCGCCGTCGACTTTCAGCGACCCGCGCGACGCCGGGCGCATCCCGGTCACCGCCTCCGCGAGCTCCCGCTGGCCGTTGCCGGCGACACCGGCGATCGCGACGATCTCGCCTGCGCGCACGCTCAGCGAGACGCCGCGCACCGCGTCGTCGCCGCGGTCGCCGACCGCCCACAGGTCCTCGACCTCCAGCACGGGCGCGCCCGCCTCGCGCTCCCACACGATGCGGGTCGTCGCCGCGACGTCGCGGCCGACCATCAGCGAAGCGAGCGAGTGCGGCGTCGTCTCCTTCGTCGACACCGTCGCGACGTTCTTGCCGCCGCGGAGCACCGTGACGCGGTCCGAGACCGCCGCCACCTCGTGGAGCTTGTGCGAGATGAAGACGATCGTCCGGCCTTCGCCCGCCATCACCCGCAGCGTCTCGAACAGGGAGTCGGCCTCCTGCGGCGTGAGCACCGCCGTCGGCTCGTCGAGGATCAGGATCTGCGCCTCGCGGTAGAGCGCTTTCAGGATCTCGACGCGCTGCTGCTCGCCCAGCGACAGCTGCCAGATCCGGGCGCGCGGATCGACCGCGAGGCGGTAGCGCTCGCCCAGCTCCGCAACCCGCCGCTCGACCCGGCGCGGATGGACGACGAACTTCTTCCCCTCGCCGCGGTGGTCGCCGAGGATCACGTTCTCGGCGACGGTGAACGGCGCGACGAGACGGAAGTGCTGGTGCACCATGCAGATGCCGGCGCCGAGCGCCTCGCGCGGCGAGGCGAACGCGACCGGCGTGCCGCGGATGAGGATCTCACCCTCGTCCGGCCGGTAGAGCCCCGTGAGGATGTTCGAGAGCGTCGACTTGCCGGCGCCGTTCTCGCCGAGCAGCGCGTGCACCTCGCCCTCGGCCGCCTCGAAGTCGACGTGGTCGTTGGCGACGACGCCCGGGAACCGCTTGGTGATCCCGCGGAGGGTGACGGCGGCCGGCATGAGAGAGCGCCGGGCGGGGCGACCGCCCCGCCCGGCGCGAGGTGCTTATCCCTTGGCGCTCCCGATGACGCCCTTCACGAGCCAGTTGATCGAGTACAGCGCGCCGCCGTTCGGCATCGCGGTCAGCCGCTTGCCCTTGGGCACGCGGAGCTTGCCGCTCTGGTCGTAGAGCGGGCCGTCGAACTCGTTCCACTTGCCGCTCTCGATCAGCGCCTTCTGCTGTGCGATCAGCTTCTTCGTCTTCGCCGACACGCCCTTGCCGTACGGCGCGAGCGTCGTGAAGCCGCTCTTCAGGCTGCCGTAGTAGAAGCCCGACTTCCAGGTTCCGTTCATCGCCGCCTTGATGCGCGACAGGTAGTACGGCCCCCAGTTGTAGACGGCCGCAGTGAGCCACGAGTGCCGCGCGAACTTCTGGGAGTCGGAGTCGTACCCGACCCAGGGGATCCCGGCCGACTCGGAGTACTGGCCGGCCGCGGGGCTGTCGACGTTCTGCCCGATCACGTCGGCGCCGGCGGCCTTCAGGTTCTCGGCCGCCTTCTTCTCCTTGTCCGGCGCGAACCAGGAGTTCGTCCAGATGATCTTCACCTTCGCTCCCGGATGCGCCTTCTGCACGCCGAGGGTGAACGCGTCGGTGTGGCGGATCACCTCCGGGATCGCGAACGGGACGACGTAGCCGACAACGCCTGTCTTCGTCGCCGCACCGGCGGCGATCCCCGACAGGTAGATCGCGTCCTCACCGGCGCCGTAGTACTCCGTCATGTTCTTCTTGATGATCGTGCCGGTGGCCATCTCGAACTTCACGTTCGGATACTTCGCCGCCGCCGCAGCGACCGCCGGTTGGTAGCCGAACGACGTCGCGAAGATGATCTGGTTGCCGTCATGCACGAGCTGGTCGATGACGGTCGCGGTCTGCGGACCTTCGGGGACGTTCTCCTTGTAGGTCGTCTCGATCTTCGACCCGAGCGCCTTCTGCACGTAGAGGCGTCCCTGGTCGTGAGCCTGCGACCAGCCTCCGTCGTTGTGCGGCCCGACGTAGATCCAGGCGGCCTTGTATGCCGCGTTGGGCTTCGCCGACCCGGGCGACGTACCGAAGGCGAGGACGGCCGCCACGACTGCGAGCGCGAACGCAGCCGCGCCGAGCGCGAGCTTCGTCTTGGTCAAAACCTTGCTCCTCTCCAAAAGCGGGTTTGCCGGGGGGAGGGACGAATCTAGCCGACGGTGTGGCCGGATTGCACGACCTCGAGCACCGGATCCTCCGCACTCCACGGAAAGACGATCCATTGGTCGGTCCGACGCCAGACGTACTCGCACCTGACGGCCGACCTGGGCTTCTCGTAGAGCACGGCGCAGCGCACCTCGGCGACCTTGTCCGCGCAGAACTGCTTGACCAGCTTGAGGGTCTCGCCGGTGTCCGCGACGTCGTCGGCGACGAGCACGCGTGTCGACTCGAAGTCGACGAGCTCGGGCACCGGGGGCAGGATCATCGGCATGTCGAGCCGCTCGTCGACCCCCGTGTAGAACTCGACGTTCATCGTGAAGGTGTTCTTGACGCCGAGCGCGTAGCCGAGGGCGCCGGCGACCAGCAGGCCGCCGCGCGCGATCCCGAGGATCAGGTCGGGGTGGTAGCCGTCCGCGGCCACCGACTCGGCGAGCGCCCGCGCGCCGACGCCGAGCTCGTCCCACGTCATCACTTCGCGGTCGCTCACCGGAGGAGCGCGAGCCTATCGAGCGCGGCGGCGAGCGCGTCGATCCCACGCGCGATGTCCTCCTCGCTCGAGAGCTCGTCCGGGTGGTGGCTGACGCCGCCGTTCAGGCTGCGGACGAACAGCATGGCGGTCGGCACGCCGGCCTCGGCCAGCACCATCGCGTCGTGGCCGGCGCCCGAGACGAGCTCGGGCCTGCCCGGAAGCACCTCGCGCAGCGCCGCAAGCGGCGCGCCCGCGAACGCGACCGGCTCGACCCGCGAGCCCGGCTCGAAGCCGATCGCGGCCACCAGCTCGTCGAGCTCGGCGGCCGTGCGCGCACGCGCGTCGACGCTCACCGTGACCCGGGCAGGAACGACGTTGACGGCGTTCGGCTCGACCTCGACCGCGCCGACCGTCGCCACGGCGCTGCCACGCGCGCAGTCGCGGACGTGGAGGACGAACCGGGCCGCCGCGACCAGCGCGTCGTCCCGCGCATCCATCGGCGTGGTGCCGGCGTGGTCGGCGCGGCCCTCGAACACGACCGCGCCACGGGTCTGCCCGGCGACACCGGTGACGATCCCGAGTGGCTCGGCGAGCTCGGCCAGCACGGGCCCCTGCTCGATGTGCAGTTCGATGAACGCACCCGGCAGCTCCTCGAGGCGGCGGCTGCCGAGCGGCCCCGTCTCCTCGGCCCGGAAGACGACCACGCCCAGCTGGGCGTCGGGCAGCTGCTCGGCCGCCTCGATCGCGGCAACGACCCCGAGCGCGCCGTCGAACCGGCCCGCGGTCGGCACGGAGTCGAGATGCGAGCCGCTCCACACACGCGCGGCGCCGCGGCGCCCGTGCAGGTTGCCGGCGGCGTCGACGTGCGTCTCGAGCCCGGCGGCGCGCATCCACCCGGCCGCGAGCTCGTGCGCCGCATCCTCCTCCGGCGAGTAGCCCGCCCGGTGCTGGGCGATCGCTGCGATCTCGTGGAGCCGGTCGGTCGCTCGCATCAGCGCGTCAATGCTCGCAGCACGCGCCAGCCCGCGAGCGGGAACAGCGCGACGACCGCGTAGCCGAGCCGCCACGTCGTCGCAGCGACGAGCGCGCCGAACAGGCCCGGGTACGCGGCGCCGGGGACGTTCAACACCGTCTGCTGGAGCCCGATCGCGGACCCGCTCTTGCCGTGCCCGGCCAGCTCGACGGCGGCGGCGAACGAGAGGCTGTTCCAGCTCATCGAGACGACGCCCGCCGCAACGAGCACCGGCAGGAGCACCGCCAGCGGGGCGGCGACGAGCAGCGCCGTCAGCCCGACGAGTGCTGCGGCGGTCAGCGCGATCGTCCGCAGCGGGCCGACGCGCGACGCGCGCACGTCCGACCAGCGCCCGGCGCCGATGCGGCCGCCGACGGCGAGCAGCTGCATCAGCGCGAGCACGGCTGCTGCGGCGCTCTCCGACAGGCCGTGCTCCTCGTGCAGGAAGAGCACCGCGAAGCCGGCCACGCAGAGCTGCGGCGCCAGGATCAGCGAGCTGCCGACCGACAGCGTCCAGATCCGGCGGTCGCGGAGCGGCCCCGGGGCCGAGGCGAGCTCCGGCCCCTCGTCGACCACGCCCTCCCGCACCACGATCCCGCCGACCGCCGCGCCGGCGAGGCACGCGAGGCCGAGCACCGCGAAGCCCCAGCCAACACCGCCCGCGTCCACGATCGGCGGCAGCGCCACCGCGACGAGGAAGCCGCTGATCGGGATCGCCGTCTGGCGGATGCCGAGCGCGAGGCCGCGCTCCGACTGCCCGAACCAGTGCATCACCGCGCGTCCGCTCGCCGACTGGACGCTCGCGCCGAACGCCCCGGCGGCGGCGAGCAGGAGCGCGAGCGACCAGAACGCGTGCGCCGACGCGGCGGCCAGCAGGAAGCCGCCGCAGCCGGCGAGGCCGATCACCAGCACCACCCGCTCCCCGATCCGGTCGGTCGCGATCCCCCACGGAATCAGGCTGACGACCGAGCCGACGAGCGAGCACGAGATCAGGAAGCCCGTCTGCCCGAGCGACAGGCCGTAGACCGAGCGGAGCCGCGGGGCCATCACCGCCACGCCGAACCAGATCGCGGAGTACGAAGTTTGTGCGAACGTCCCCGCCGCGAGGACGGCGTAGCGGTAGCGCCCCGGCGGCGTTACGGCTACAGCCCGAACGGGTTCGTCGGCCGCGAGCCGGTGTACGTCACGACCGACTTCGTCTCGAGGTACAGGTCGAGCGTCTCGACGGCGAGCTCCCGGCCGAAGCCGGACTGCTTGTAGCCGCCGAACGGGATCCCGGGGAAGGCGGTGTACGGCATGTTGATCCCGACCGTGCCGGACTTGATCCGCGCGGCGACCCGATGGCCGCGCGCGGGATCGCCGGTCCAGACGGTCGCCATCAGCCCATACTTCACGTCGTTGGCGAGGCGCACCGCGTCGGCCTCGTCCTCGAACGGGATCACCGTCACAACCGGGCCGAAGATCTCCTCCTGCGCGGCCCGCAGGTCGTTCGTCGCCGGGGCGATCACCGTCGGCGGATAGAACGCGCCGGGGCCGTCGCCGATCGCGCCGCCGGCCGTCACCTCGACGCCCTCCTCGCGCGCGCCGTCGACGAACCCGTGCACCTTCTCGCGGTGAGCGTTCGAGATCAGCGAGCCCATCTGCGTCTCGGCGTCAAGCGGGTCGCCGACGCGAACGCGGCCGGCGAGCTCCGTCACCTGCTCGACGACGCCGTCGAAGATGCTGCGCTCGACCAGCAGGCGCGAGCGCGCCTCACACGACTGGCCCGCCGCGTAGAAGATCGCCCACGCGCTGGCCGGGATCGCGTCGGCAAGGTCGGCGTCGGCGAAGACGAGGTTCGGGCTCTTGCCGCCGAGCTCGAGCGTGACGCGCTTGATCGGGTCGGAGGCGAGGCGCATGATCTCCCCGCCCGTCCGTGTCGAGCCGGTGAACGCGACCTTGTCGACGCCGGGATGGCGAACGAGGTACGCGCCCGTCGTCTGCCCGTCGCCGGTGACGATGTTGACGACGCCGGGCGGGATCCCCACCTCGGTCGCCAGCTCGGCCAGGCGAAGCGCAGTCAGCGGCGTCTGCGGGTCCGGCTTGAGGACGACCGCGCAGCCGGCGGCGAGCGCCGGCGCGAGCTTCCAGGTCGTCATCAGCAGCGGGTAGTTCCACGGCACGATCTGGGCGCAGACGCCGACCGGCTCCTTCAACGAGTAGGTGAGGAGCGAACCGCCGATCGGCGCGGACCGCCCGGCGATGGTGGCGGTCGCGCTCGCGAAGAAGCGGAACTGCTCCGCGGCGCCCGCGAGCTCGGCCTTGACCGACGAGATCGCCTTGCCGACGTTGCGGCTCTCGAGCTCCGCGAGCTCCTTGCGGTTCGCGACGATCGCGTCGGCGAGCGCGTGCAGCAGCCGCGAGCGCTCGGTGGCGGGCGTCTTGCTCCAGGCACCGTCGAGCGCGACCCGCGCGGCACCGACGGCGCGGTCGACGTCGGCCTCGCCGCCGATCGCCGCGTGCGCCAGCGGCTCGCCGGTCGCCGGCTCGCGCAGCTCGCGCACCTCGCCGGACGCAGGCTCGACCACCGCGCCGTCGATGTAGAGGCCGTACTCGGTCGCGACCGCCATGACCGGAATCTACCGAGCGAAGAGAGGGTGCCTGGCACCAAGGTGCCAGGCACCGAACCTACCCCGCGGCGACGAGCTCGCCGACGCGCACGTGCTCGGTGAGCAGCCGCCGGAAGCGGCCGGTGTCGCCGCCGACGAAGTCACGGCAGACCCGCTCGCCGGCCGAGTAGGTGATCGTGTAGCCGCGCCACGTCGGATCGGTGACGAAGCGCACGCCGTGCACGGACTCCTCGGGCGTCGCGAGCCGCCACCGCTCGAGGTAGCGCTCGGCCTCCTCGGGCGACAGGCCGTCCTCGTGAATCATCAGCGCGATGTCGACGGAGGTCGTGCCGAGCTTGTCGATCGCCTTGACGATCTGCTCGTCGAGATCGGGATCGGACCGGATCCCGTGCCGCTCGAGCACCCGGTAGAGCGCGGCGCGCGTCTCCGCGTCGGCCACGAGCTCGACGCCGAGCTCCGCGATTCCCTCCGAGAGGAGCGCCTGCGGCGTCGGCACGAGCTGGATGCCCTCCTCGAGCCGGCCCTCGTCGCGCAGGAGACGCTGCTCCTTCACCGCGTGCTCGGTGTGGTGGCCGGGGTAGATCTCGTGCGCCGTGACATGGATCAGGTCGAGGCCGGTCGTCGGGATGTCGACATTCATCTCGACCCGGCTCTCGAGGCGGCCCTGGTAGTAGTTGAACGCCCACCACGGCTCGCCGTGCACGGCCTCGAGCGAGGTTCGCTCGCCGGCGGGAAGCTCGACGATCGCGGCCGTGCGCTGGCGGAGGATCGGCAGCAGCTCGCTCATCACGGTCACCGCGTGCTCGCCGTCGACGAGGTGCGCGTCCCGCCAGGCCTGGCGCCGTTCGAACAGCGAGCCGTCGCCGGGGAGGAGCTCGTCCAGCTCGGCGTGCACCGCCTCGTACACGGAGACCGGCGTCCGCTCCGGGCGCACGCCGTAGCAGGCCTCCACCTCGTCCGCGTACGGGATCGACTCGCCCGCGAGCACGCGTGCGTACGTCGCGCAGGCGCGCACCTGGTCGCGCAGCCAGCCGTCGGAGAGCTCTGCCGCCAGCGCGTCCGCGTCGTCGGCGAGCAGCCAGGCGTCGACGATCTGCTCCGCGTCGACCTGCTCCTGCAGCTCCCGTGGCCCGTAGTACGCGTCGACGAGACCGCCGACGTGCCGACCGAGCCGCAGTCCGAGCTCGAGGTAGCGCTCGGCCTCGGTCAGGCCCGCACCTCGAAGAGCGCGGCCTGCCCCTGGCCGACGCCGACGCACATCGTCGCGATCCCGCGTCCGCCGCCCCGCCGCCTCAGCTCGTGCAGCAGGCTCACGACGAGCCGCGCGCCGCTCATCCCGAGTGGATGTCCGATCGCGATCGCGCCGCCGTTGACGTTGACCTTGCTCTCGTCGAGGCCGAGCTCCCGGACGACGGCGAGCGACTGCGACGCGAACGCCTCGTTGAGCTCGACCAGGTCGATCTTGTCGACGCCGAGGCCGGCGCGGTCGAGCAGGCGCCGCACGGCCGGGACCGGGCCGATGCCCATCACGCGCGGGTCGACGCCCGCGACGGCCGAGCCGGCGAAGACGCCGATCGGCTCGACCCCGAGCTTCGCCGCCTTCTCCTCCGACGCGACCACGACCGCAGCGGCGCCGTCGTTGAGCCCGGACGCGTTCCCGGCGGTGACGGTGCCGTCGCGGCGGAACGCGGGCTTCAGCGCCGCGAGCTTCGCAGCGTCGGTGTCGGGCCGCGGATGCTCGTCGCGCTCGAGCTCGCCGGCCGGCACGAGCTCGTCGTCGAAGCGACCGGCGGCCGACGCCTCGGCGTGACGGCGCTGCGACGCGAGCGCGAACGCATCCTGGTCCTGGCGGCCGACGTCCCAGCGCTCGGCGACGTTCTCGCCGGTCTCCCCCATCGTCTCGAGCGGGAAGAGCTCCTCGAGCCGCGGGTTGGGGAAGCGCCAGCCGAGTGTCGTGTCGTACATCGTGCGATCGCCGCGCGGGTACGCGCGCTCCGGCTTCGCGGTGACGAGCGGCGCACGCGACATCGACTCGACGCCGCCGGCCACGAAGAGGTCGCCGTCACCCGCGATCACCGCGTGGCACGCGCCGACGATCGCCGCGAGCCCCGAGGCGCAGAGACGGTTGACGGTGACGCCGGCGACCGACTCCGGCAACCCGGCGAGCAGGACCGCCATGCGCGCGACGTTGCGGTTGTCCTCGCCCGCCTGGTTCGCGCAGCCGAGCCAGACGTCCTCGATCTGCTCGGCCGGGACGCCCGCGCGATCGACGGCGGCGCGAACCGCAACCGCAGCGAGGTCGTCGGCGCGAACGCCGGCAAGCCCGCCGCCGTAGCGGCCGACCGGCGTGCGCACCGCCGAAAGAACGACCGCCTTCACGCCTCGACCAGCTCCGGCGCGCGGCCGAGCAGCCGCGTGACCGCACTGCGTCCGCGCTCACCCATGTCCAGCGTCAGCTCGTTGACGTACAGCGCGACGAACTCGTCGGCCGTGTCCGCGTCGATCCCGCGGCCGAAGTCGCGCGCGTAGGCGAGCGCGGCGTCGCGGTTGGCGAGCGCGGCGTCGATCGCCTCGCGCAGCACGGCGGAGACGTCCTCCGCACGCTCGACGTCGCGCCTGATCGCGACCAGCCCGAGCGGAAGCGGCAGACCCGTCTCGTCGCGCCACCAGACGCCGAGGTCGAGCAGCTTGTGCAGACCGGCGCCGGCGTAGGTGAGCTGGCCCTCGTGGATCAGCAGCCCCGCGTGCGCACGGCCGGAGACGACCTCGTCGAGCACGCGGTCGAAGGTGACGTCGCGCGTGCGGATGCCGTCGCCGAGGGCGAGGCGCAGCACCCTGCTCGCGGTGGTGAGCGCTCCAGGCGTGACGATCTCGAGCCCGCGCAGCTCGTCGAGCGTGAGCTCGTCGCGCGCGACGACGATCGGCCCGTAGCCGTCGCCGAACGACGCGCCGTGCGGCAGCAGCCGGTAGCGGTCGGCCACAGCGGGATAGGCGCCGGCGGAGAGCGCGGTCACCTCGAGCCTGCCGTCGAGCGCCCATTCGTTCAGCGTCTGGATGTCCGAGGCCACCGGCTCGAGCTCGAGCCCACGCGTGTCGACCCGTCCCGCCTCGAGGGCCCAGACCATGAACGCGTCGTCGGGGTCGGCGCTGTGTCCCACGTGGATTCGCACGCGGCCGTCACGTTACCCTCCTCGCTGATGGCGAACGCGCGCCTCTCCGAGTCCATCCAGGACTACTTGAAGAGCGTCTACAAGCTGCAGTCGGCGGAAGGGCGCGTGACGATCGGGGCGGTCGCGAAGGACCAGGGCGTGTCGCCGGCGTCGGCGTCGGCGATGGTGAAGAAGCTCGCCGCGCTCGACCTGCTCGAGCACGAGCCGTACCGCGGCGCGCACCTGACACCCGCCGGCGAGCAGGTGGCGCTCGAGGTGATCCGCCACCACCGCCTGATCGAGCTCTACCTCGCCGAGACGCTCGGCCTGCACGTCGACGAGGTCCACGACGAGGCCGACCGACTCGAGCACGTGATCTCCGAAGAGCTGGAGGCAAGGATCGACCGCGCGCTCGGCTTCCCGACACACGACCCGCACGGCGACCCGATCCCGGACGCGAACCTCGAGTGGCCGGCGAAGTCGGACCGCGGCCGCGCAGACGAGCGCGGCCGCACGTCCTGACGCCTCCGGCTCGTCGCAGCCGACGAACGGCCGGAGGGGACAGTGCGTCAGCACGGCCCCGGAGAGCCCGGCCTGCGGCTGCGGCGAGAGGCGCGGCGGAGCCGGGCTCCGCCCGGCGTTAGCCGCTGCCGGCCGGTGGCGTCAGGAGCGGCCGAAGAAATAGCGTTCCAACGGCGCGAGGAGCTCTTCGCGGCGGAAGGCGCGCACTCGGGTGCCGCCGCCGTCCTCCTCCGAGACGACGACGTCGTCCTCGAGCGTCGCGTTCGCGACCTGCAGGCAGTCCTCGAGCTCGTGCCCCTCCCAGACGTAGTCGTCGGCCCGGGCCTCACCCGTCTCGCGGTGCTGCGGGTTGACGATGCGGCCGACCGCCCACAGCGCGCCCGGGCGCCGCTCGATCCAGATCAGGACCCGCTCGTCACGACCCGCGTCGTCGCGGCCTTCGACGACCCGCTCGGCGAAGCGCCCGGCCTGCAATGGGGCCTTCACGGCGGCGACTATACAATCGGTCCCGTGGGTCTCGCGGACGCCATCCGGGGCGCGTTCTCGTTTCTCTCGTCGAGATCGCAGAACGAGGAGCGGATGGCGGAGTACGTCGTGCGCGAGCACCACCGCGGCCGGCCGCTGCAGGAGATCCTCCAGGACAACTACGTCACCAACCGGTGCACGCCCGAGCAGATCAAGCGCCTGCTCGACCGGCCCGAGGTGGTGCAGGCCGTCGGAGACGACATGGCGGCCGAGGCGAAAGCCGCGGTCTAGAGAGCCCGCCCGGCGCCGCGTTCGCGCGCCAGCTCGACGACACGCGCGGCGGCAGCGAGATCCCACGCGGCGAGCCCGTTCGACTTGAAGACGACGATGTCGTCGTCCTCCGCTCGACCGGCGACCTCGCCCGCGACCACCTGGCCGAGCTCGTGCACCTCGAGCCAGTCGAGAACGCCGCGCTCGACCGGCTCCGCCAGGTCGCCGGCTTCCTCCCGCGACTGCTCCCGCGAGTCGCAGCACACGAACGCAGCCCGTTCGAGCACGACGTTGTCGAGCTCGCGCGCGGAGAGGCTGTTCGCGCCGACGGCGCAGACGAGCGCGCCGGGCTCGAGCCACTCGCCGCGCAGGACCGGGTCGGTCGACGTCGTCGCCGTCACGACCACGTCGCACGCCGCGGCGTCGCGCGGCTCGTCGGCGGCGACGCAGTCGTGCTCGCGGCAGAACGCGTCCAGGCTCGCGGCGGTGCGGCAGTGGACGACGACGCGCTCGAGCGTCGACAGCGCGTCGCGCAATGCCGCCACGTGCGCGCCCGCCTGCCGTCCGCAGCCGTAGATCCCGAGCGAGCGTGCTCCCGGGCGCGCCAGCTTCGTGGCGGCGACGGCAGACGCGGCGGCCGTGCGCAGCCGGCTCAGGCGCTCCGCCTCGATCAGCGCGACCAGCGAGCCGTCGAGCGACCCGAGCACGATCAGGAAGGTGACGGCGCTCGGCGTCCAGGCGAACGTCTTCAGGCCGGCGTAGCCGAGCGCGCGGTCGACGCACGGCATCGCCGCCATGAACCCGTCGGGAAGCTCGAGGCGGACGCGCGGCGGGTTGTCGACGTCCCCGGCCGCGAGCCGGAGAAGCGACGCCTCGACCGCCACTCGTGCCTCGGCGGGCGTGAGCAGCTCGGCGACCTCCGCCTCGGTCAGGTACAGCGGCACACGACAATGCTACGAACGATGTCCGACCACCACCCCGTGCACGGCCTGACCGAGGCGGAGGCCGCGAAACGGCGCGCACGGCTCGGGCCGCCCGAGGAGCCGCAGAGCCGCTCGTACAAGAGCATCGTCCGCGCCAACGTCTTCACGGTCTTCAACCTGATCCTGGCCGTGGCGGGCGTGCTCACGCTCGTCTTCGGCGACTGGCAGGACGCGCTGTTCCTCGGCATCCTCGTCGCGAACTCGGGCATCGGCATCTACCAGGAAGTACGCGCGAAGCACGCGCTCGACCGCCTGAGCGCGCTGGTCGCGCCACACGCGGTCGTCGTGCGCGACGGCGAGCCGCGGCGGATCGACGTCGAAGGCGTGGTGCCGGGCGACCTCGTCCGCCTCGGGCCCGGCGACCAGGTGGTCGCCGACGGGACGCTCGCGCAGAGCGACGGCCTCGAGCTCGACGAGTCGATCCTGAGCGGCGAGTCGCGTCCCGTACCGCGGCGCCAAGGCGACGAGGTGCGGTCCGGGTCGTTCGTCGCCGACGGGGTCGGCTCGTACGTCGTCGAGGCGGTCGGCGCGAAGAGCTACGCGTCGCGGCTCACCGGCGAAGCGCGCTCGTTCCGCCACCCGCGCTCGCCCCTCGAGCGCACGCTGAACCTGCTGCTCTTCGTCCTCGTCGCGGTGATGGTGCCGCTGGCAGCCGCGCTCGGCTACTCGCTCTGGCACCGGCACACGCCGCTCCACACCGCCGTCCCGACGGCCGTCGCGGCCGTGGTGACGCTGGTCCCGGAGGGGCTCGTGCTGCTGACGAGCCTGACGTTCGCGGTCGCGGCGATGCGCATGGCGCGACGAGGCGCGCTCGCGCAGCAGCTGAATGCGATCGAGTCGCTCGCGTCGGTCGACGTCGTCTGCCTCGACAAGACGGGGACGCTGACCGAGCCCGCGCTGCGCGTCGCCGGGCTCGTCGGGCCGGAGTCGCTCGCCGCCGACCTGGGCCGCTACGCGGCGTCGGCGACCGCACGCAACGCGACGCTCGAGGCGATCGCGACCGCCTACCCGGCCGAGTCCGCGCGCGTGGAGGAGCAGGTGCCGTTCACGTCGCGACGGCGGTACGGCGGACAGCGGATCGGCGGCGTCGGCTACGTGCTCGGCGCGCCGGAGCACTTCGCGCTTAACGGGCTCGACGAGGAGGCCGAGCATGCCGCCCGGGAAGGGCGGCGCGTCCTCGCCTTCGGCACGGCCGACTCGCTCGACGACGACCGCCCCGCCGCCGACGGGCTCGTGCTGCTCGCCGAGCGGCTACGACCGGAGGCGCGCGAGACGGTGTCGTGGTTCCGCTCGCAGGGCGTCCAGTTGAAGGTGCTGTCCGGCGACCGCGAAGAAACCGTCGCCTCGATCGCCCGCGACGCTGGGATCGAAGGGCCCGCAGTCGACGCATCGAGCCTCCCCGACGACCCCAACGAGCTCAGGCGCTTCGTCGACGAGCACGCGGTGCTCGCGCGCATCGCCCCGCAGGACAAGCGGCGCGTCGTCGAGGCCCTCGTCGCCGACGGCCGATACGTCGCCATGGTCGGCGACGGCGCCAACGACGTCCCGGCGCTCAAGGCATCGCGGCTCGCAGTCGCGCAGGGCACAGGCACGCAGATGGCCCGGGCGGTCGCGGACATCGTGCTCGTGCACGGCGAGTTCTCGTCGGTACCGCCGATGGTCGACGAGGGACGGAAGGTCCTGCGGAACGTGCAGCGCGTCGCGAAGCTCTTCGTCACCAAGTCGGTGTTCGCCGCCTTCCTCATCCTGTCCGTCGGGCTGACGCCGACGGCGTATCCGTTGCTGCCACGGCACCTGACGCTCGCGGCGATGCTGACGATCGGCATCCCCGGCTTCTTCCTCGCGCTCGCGCCGTCGAGCGGCCCCTATTCCCGCCGCGGCTTCCTGCGCGAGCTCGGGCGCTTTGCGCTGCCCGCAGGGACCGCCGCCGGGCTCGGCGTGTTGTCGAGCTACCTGTTCGCGCTGAACGTCCTCGATCTCGACCTGAAGGACGCACGCACGGTCGCGACCACGGCGCTCGTGCTGATCGGGCTGTACCTGATCCTCGCGCTCGAGGCGGCAGGCGCCGTTCGCGGGACGGCGGTCGTCGTGCTCACCGCGGCGCTGCTCGCCGCCTACCTCGCGATCCTGATCGTGCCGGGGCTGCGCGACTTCTTCGCCCTGAGCGGGCCGCATGTGTCGGTGCTGCTGCCCGCGATTCTCGGCGCCGCCATGGCTGCCGGCGGGCTCGCCACCGTCGACGACCGCTTCGTGCCGTTCGTGCGCACCTAAAGCCCCCGGCACGGCCGCCGATAGCGGTACGTGTGACCCGGATCGGACTCGCCCTCGCCGTGCTCGTCCTCGCCGTCGGGCCAGGTGCGAGCGCGGCTCCGTCGGGGACGCTCGGGCGTATCGATCACGTGGCCGACGGCGACACCGTCGACCTGACCAACGGCGCGAAGATCAGGCTCGTCCAGATCGACACGCCCGAGGTCTACTTCACACCGGAGTGCTACGGGAAGCAGGCGTCTGCGATCACGAAGCGACTGCTGCCGGCGGGCACGCTCGTACGGTTGACGGCCGAGCCGGCCACCGACCGCGTCGACGAATACGGCAGGCTGCTGCGGTACGTGACGCGCGTCCGCGACGGGCTGAACGTCAACGTGTACCTCGTCCGGGTCGGCGCGGCGGCACCGTACTTCTACGACGGGCGCCGAGGCCGCTACGCGGCGCTGCTCGACCGCCTCGCTCGGCGGGCCCGCACGCTGCACCTCGGCCTCTGGGGCGCCTGCCGCGGGACGCCGTTCGATCCGGACCGCGGCGTCGCCACCGGGAAGCCGCGCCGCTGAACGACTAGTGGTCACGTCCATAAGTTGGTTCGTGATTGGCCGAGCGAAAAGCAAGCAGGCCAAGGACGCAGGGAGCCCTCGTACCTAACAGGTACGGGGGCGACCGAGGACGCAGGCATGCGCCGCTTTGCAGCCGGCCAAGCACACAACCGAACTTGTGGACGTGGCCACTAGCGCGGCGCGCCCTCGCCCAGCACCTGCTGCACGGCGGTGGCGTAGATCGAGGCGAGACTCACGCTGGTGCTGCTCTCGCTCGTGAGCCCCGCGTTGATCGCGTGGGCCGTGTCGTCGATCGCCTGGAGCGTCGCCTCGTCGGCGACCCGCGCGAGCGCATCCGCCAACTCGATCTCGCCGCTCGCACGCAGGTGCTCGGCGATGTCGTCGCGCAGCACGGTGAGCCGCGAATCGCCGGACGACTGCGGCGCCCAGTGGATCGCATAGTCGTGGAGGACGCTCCGGTTCGTGAAGTGAAACTCGACCCGCTCGAGCTGCTCGTGGCGTGCGAGCGCGGTCGCGACCGCGTTCACGGCGATCGCCCCCGCCACCTCGGAGGGGAACCGGTTCGCGCCGCACCCGATCGCGGGCAGCGCGACGGTTCGGCAGTCCAGGCTCGCCGCGACGTCGAGGACGAGCTCGTGCACCCGACGCAGCGCTTCGTGCTCACGCGCATCCCCGCCGCTCCAGACCGGACTGACGGCATGGATGACGTAGCGCGCGGAAAGACCGCCGGCGAGCGTCACCGACGCGCCGATCCTCGCCGCCGCCCGGAGCCGGTCGCACTCGCGTGCGTACTCGACGCCGCCTGCGGCGAGCAGCGCACCGTTGACCCCGGTGAAGCCCATCCCGAACCCCGGATTCGTCGGGTTCACGATCGCGTCCACCGCCGCCCGCGCCAGGTCGCCGCGGACGAACGCGATCCGGTCGCCGTGGGTGAGCCGTACGTTGTCGCCGTCGAGCCGCATGCTTTGCTTCCCGGTGCGCCAGACCGGACGCATTCAGCGTCGCGCGTCGCGCCGGAACGCGCATCCCTCGGTCGAGGGGTGTGGCTCTACGCCACGAGGAGGGTCGCCGCGGCCCCGACCCCGAGCGCGTACGGCCACAAGCGGTCGAGGTTGAGCCACCCGCGCCTGAGGATCCCGACGCCGAAGATCTCGTAGACCAGCAGCGCGATCACGCCGGCGACGGCGACCATCGCCGCCGTGTGCACGAGCACCGCCCCGCCGAGCGGCAGCAGCGACGAGGGCATCAGCATGTCGTCGTGCGAGCCCACCCCGATGCCGAGCACGACCGGGATCAGCATCAGGCCCGCCCCGTGCGCCGTCGACATGAGAAAGGACCAGAGGGCGAGCTCGCGCTTCCGCAGGCGCATCCCGACCCAGCGCGGGTGACGGTGGTTGCGGACGATCTGGCGGATCGCGACCGCGATCAGGGCCGCGGCGCCGGCCGTGCGGATCGCGGTGTCCGATGCGACCACGCGAAACTCCTCGACCACCAGCACGGTCAGCGCCATCGACGCGGCATGGCCCACGGCGATCGGGCCGAGTGCCGCGACGACGGCGACGCGCGCCCGCACCTGCAGGCCGCGCCAGACCGCGAACAGCCAGCCCATCGCCGGGTTGATCCCGTGGAACGCGCCGAGCAGGACGAGCGCGCCGTAGTCCCAGCCGGACAGGCCCGTGGCATGCCCTCCCATGTCCATGCCGGGCATCGGCATCGGCATGCCGTGCATCGGGCCGCCCATGCCGTCAGCTGAAGCAGTACGAGTCGGAGGAGGCGTCCCCGCCCTCGAGGCGGATCTGGTGCGGGAGCCGCCCGCCGAAGTCGGCGGTGAGGAACTCGGGGTCGAGCGTCAGCCCGCCGTCGGGGCCGACGTCGAGCTTCGCGATCCACCCGTCGAGGCCCGCCGGGTAGAACTGCCGGTCCCACGCCGAGTACAGCGAGTTCGACACGTACACCCGCTTGCCGTCCCGGCTGACCTCGACCATCTGCGGGCCGCCGGTGAGCGGCCCCGATGCGGGATGCGCCTCGCGCGAGACGATCCCGCCGAGCCGCACCTTCCCGGTCAGCTTCGGGTCGAACGGATCGCCGATGTCGTACTGCAGGAAGTCGCCGGTGCCCCAGCAGCTCACGTAGAGGAAGCGGTCGTCGAGCGAGATGTTGATGTCGGTGATCAGCGGTGGGACGGCGCCGAAGCCCTGCAGCAGCGGCGGCAGCAGTTCGGGCTCGGCCGGCTCGGCCGGGATCGTGATCGCCTTGCGGATCTGCCACTCGCCCTTCTCGCGGTACCAGTGCCACACCGACGCCGAGAGGTCGGCAGTCGAGACGACCACGCCGACGAAGCCCCACTCGCGGCTCGGGTCGTGCGCGGGGCGCAACTCGAGCACCATCTGCTGCTCGGCGCCCACGTCGAGCGTCTTCACGTGCTTGCCGCGCCGGAAGTCGTAGACGTGCATCGCGTGCCCGTACTCGCCGGCGAGGAGCTTCTCGGGCACGACGCCCTGCTCGAACATCGACGGGGTCGCCCACTCGCTCGAGACGAGCGTGTCCTGGTTCAGGTGCCACCAGAAGTCGTACTGGTAGCGCTGCGGGCTCGGCGCGCTCTCCCACGGGCCGAGGGGCTCGAACGTCTCGCAGTCGAGCCGGTAGATTCCGCCGGCCTCGTCGGCGCCGTTCGCACCGCCGAGCCCGCTCATGTAGATGGCGTCCGGGCCGCAGTGCGACGTGTGCGGGCGCGAGTAGCCGGTCTTCTTCCGCAGCTCGTCCGCCTCGATCGTCTTCACGATCTTCGGGGCGCGCGGATCGTCTCTCGTGTCGACGACGTAGGTGCGCGAGGAGCGCAGGCCGGGGACGACGAGGTAGCGGCGCTCGACGTGCGGCCGCGGCGCCGACGGGCACAGCGCCGCGCTGCATGCGTTCCACCCGAAGTGGTGCAGCTCGTCACCGGGCGCGGCCATCTCGACGGTCGAGACGATCTGTCCGTACGTGTCGGAGCCGGGCTCGAGGTCGAGCACGCCGAGCGCGTCGGGACGCGACTCCTGGTCGGGCTCGAGCAGCGCCACGTAGGCGAGGCGCTCTGCGGGAGCCTCCATCGCCAGGCGTGGCGACGGGTAGAAGCTCGGATCGGGCGTCCAGCGGGCCATGTGCAACCTCCTGCCGCGGTTGAAGACGCAAAACTATACTTCTTGAAGTCGCCCGGGCACC
>DATBIC010000157.1:0-22148 GCA_036557145.1 Gaiellaceae bacterium | reverse complement strand
CTAGTCGGTCTCGCCGTTCTCGATCGCGGGGTGGAAGGCGATGGTGATCGACTGCAACGGCTGCGACTCGTCCTCGAGGTCGGTGAGCTTCTCGATCAGGTCGTCGAAGAGCCGGCGCACCGTCTCCGCGTCGAGCTTCGAGTGCACCTGCGCACTCCGGAACTCGCCCTTCGCCGCATAGAGGTCGAAGCCGCGCTGGAGCTCGTGGAGCTGCGCGGACTGGAGCTCGCTGGCAAGGCCGGCGGCGCGGATCTCCGGCCCGACCTTGAGGTGCTTGGCCACCGGGCGGTACGGCTTCTCGCGCCCGCCGGCGGGGACCCGCTCGATCAGGCCCGAGCGGTGGAGCATCCGCACATGGAAATGGAGATGGCCGGGGTCGACCGAGAGCCGCTCGGCCAGGTCGCGGTTCGTCAGCGGCGTGTCTGCCTCGCCCAGCACCTGCAGCACCTTGAGCCGCAGCGGATGGCCGAGTGCCTTCAGCTGTTCGGGCCGCTCGATGTTCAGGACGTCGCGCGAGCTGGTCTCGGTCTCGGCCGACGACTTCATCGGCGTATCTTCGCTGCCGCGGCCTCGTCTGACCAGACTTCGACCGGCACCGGCGCCTGCAGGAGGAGGCTTGCGGGGATCTCGCGCGAGATCCCGCCGCCGAACGCGCCGGCGACGGCATCCGCCTTGTCGGCGCCGGCGACGTGGACGACGATCCGGCGTGCCGACAGGAGCGCCGGCATGGTCATCGTCACGCGGTCGACCCACGGCTCGAGCCCGGCCGGCCCGCTCGTCGCGAGGTGACTCTCGACGTCGAGCTGCGGCGAGCCGGGAAACAGCGACGCCACGTGGCCGTCGGGCCCGAGGCCGAGCAGCAGCAGGTCGAGCTCCGCGCTGTGCAGCGCGCGGTCGAGCTCGCCGGCGGCGTCCGCCGGCTGCAGCTCACCGCGGATCCGGTGAACGGTGTTCGGCTGCCGCTCGAGCAGGTCGAGCAGGTTGTGTTTCGCGAGCAGGTAGTTCGAGCGCTCGTCGTCCGGAGGGACGCAGCGCTCGTCCCCGAACCAGACCGTGACCGAGCTCCAGTCGGGCTGGACCGAGGCGGCGCGGCGATACGCGGGAGCGGGAGTCGTGCCGCCGGTGAGCACGATCGATCCGCCCGCGCGCGCCTGCTCCGCGATCAGGTCGCCGACGAGGTCGGCGTGATTCTCGGCGACGTGCAGCTCAACGTTCGCGGCTGCCACCTGCGAAGCGTATGTAACCCGCGTGGTAGGAGGCCAGCAGGTACACGCTCGCGAGGCCTGCCCACTCCCCGTACGGCGCGAGCAACTCGTCCGTCTCCTCCGGCTCCGCCCGCCGTCCGCGCAGACGCGACACCAGCTTCACGAGCCCGAGGTCCCGCGCGAGGCCGCGCTCGTAGCGGCCGAGCCCCTGCAGGCAGACGACGCCGATCGACCACGGCCCGAGCCCGGGCTCGCGCTCGAGCCGCCGCGCGACCGCGTCGGTCGGCTGCAGCTTCAACGCCTCGAGGTCGAGCGTCCGGCAGAGCCGGACGAGGGTGGTGGCGCGCCGGCCGCCGAGGCCGAGCCGGCTCAGCTCGGCCGGCGAGCGGCCGGCGAGCTCGCGTGCGGTCGGCGCCGCGTGCAGGCCGTGATGCGGGCGCGAGCTCGCGCGAACGATCGTCGCCTCGATCTGCCGCGCCCGCCGCGCCTGGATCAGCTGGCCGGCGACCGCTCGGAGCAACGCGTGGGCGACCGTCGCCGTCCGCAGCGGCCGGAGCCCGCGAAGGCGCTGGGTGCCCTCGCCGATCAACGGGTCGCGGGCAAAGCGCCGCAGCAGCTCGGAGTGGTCGTCGTCGAGGCCGAGCGCGAAGCGCACGTGCTCGATGCCCGCGTCGCTGTCGGCGCGCACCGCGATCCGGCCGTCGCTCTGTTGCGTGGCGACGACCCGCTCGAGCCGGCCGTCGACGGAGATGGTCGCGTCGTAGACGCCGCCGCGCACTACGCGCGTCGTGTCGCTCGCGAGCCGGCCCGAGAGGCTCAGCGAGTACGGGCCGCGTGGCCGGAGCTCGGCGTCGACGGGCATGCGACGATCGTAGAGGCGAGAGTACGCTCGCCCCGATGGTGCAGCGCCTCGCCTCGTTGACGTCGCTGCGAAGCCGCGAGCAGAAGCTGCGCCTCTTCTTCGAATTGGTGCAGCCCGGGCCGGAGACGACGGTGGTCGACGTCGGCGTCACCGACGCCCCGTTCGGCGACGGCTCGACCGACAACTTCTTCGAGGCGCGCTATCCGTGGCCCTGGCAGATCACCGCCGTCGGCGACACCGGGCTCGAGCGTTTCGCGGCGGCGTTCCCGGCGGTGCGGGCGGTGCAGGCCGACGGACGGGAGCTGCCGTTCGCGGACGCCGAGTTCGACGTCGCTTTCTCGAACGCGGTCGTCGAGCATGTCGAGGGCGGGCGCGACGGGCAGCGGCAATTCGTGCACGAGCTCGCCCGTGTCGCCGGGCGCGTGTTCGTCACCACGCCCAACAGGTTCTTTCCGATCGAGGTGCACACGCTGCTGCCCTTCGCGCACTGGCTGCCGCCGTCGCTGCGGTCGCGCGCCGTGCGGGCGCGCGGCTTCGACGCGACCCTCGACCTGCTCGGCCCGCGCGAGCTCGCTTCGCTGTTTCCTTACAGCGTCCGTGTACTCAACCGCGGGATGACGCTGATCGCGGTCGGCCCCCGGTGAGGCTGTGAGCCTTCGCCGCCCGGTGTGGGCGCTGCACGTCCTGGTCGTCGGCCTCGCGCTCCACAACCTCGTGATGTCGCAGCTCTGGCGCGCCGGCGTGCGAGGCGGCGCGCTCTCGACGATCTCCGCGTGGAAGGACGTCCTGCTCGCGGCGGCGCTCGTCGTCGTCTACTGGGGCCTGCGGGGAAGGCCGGTCCGACTGACCGTCTGCGACTGGCTCGCGCTCGCGTTTGCCGCGTTCGTCGTCGTCTACGGCATCCTCCCGCAGTCGGCGCTCGGCGGCGGCGCCACGAGGTCGGGCGTGCTCTACGCGGCGCGGCACGACCTGCTCCCCGTCGAGGCGTACCTGCTCGGCCGTGGGCTCGCGCTGACGGTGGCGGAGCAGCGCTCGCTCATTCGCACGCTGCTCTGGACCGCGGCCGGCGTCGCGGCGTTCGGGCTGCTCGACGTCTACTTCGTCTCGCTCGAGTTCTGGCGCCATGCGGCCGGGTGGTACGTGCATCAGCTCGGGCTCGTCTATCGCGGGCTGAGCGGGCTCCCCGAGAACTTCGTCTACAACGCCGGGAACAACGTCGTGTTCAGGCGGCTGACGTCGACGTTCCTGTCGCCGCTCGCGACCGCGTATCTGCTCGTCGTCGCGCTGCTCGTGATGTCGCTGCGCCGCCGGACGTCGGTGCTGCTCGGGCTGCTGCTGTTCGCAGCGCTGCTCTGGACGCACACGCGGGCGGCGCTGGCGGCGCTGGTCGTCGGCCTGCTCGTGCTTGCGGTGCTCCGTCGCAGCTTCGTTCCGGCCGTGCTCGCACTCGCCGTCGTCGTCTCGGGCTTCGTGTTCGTGAAGGGCTACTCCCACTTCGGGCCGCGCACCCACTTCACCGCGTCCGAGCTTCGCATCCAGGAGCAGCACGCGCAGGCGAATCCCGGGGTCTCGAACGACGCGACCGCGGCCAACGAGGCGTCGACGAGCGAGCACATCCGGAGCCTCCGCGACGGGCTCCGCACCGTCTTCCACCATCCGTACGGCTTCGGGCTCGGCAATGCCGGCGTCACCGCCGCGCGCACGAAGGTGAGGCTCGAGGCCGGCGAGTCGAGCTACACGGAGCTCGCCGCCGAGACGGGCATCGTCGGTGGCCTGCTCTTCGTCGCGTGGTCGCTCGTGCTGCTCTATCGGCTGCTTCGCTCGCCGCCGCTCGCCGCCGCGTTCGCCGCGACGCTCTTCCTCGGGCTGCAGACCGACGTGATCGGCATTCCCTGGCTCGCGGTCGTCGTGTGGGCCATCGCGGGGTCGGCTGCATACCGCCTTCGCCCGAGCCGCGCGCGGGCAGCGTCGCCAAGCGTGACAACTTCGTCAATTCTGGCCTGAGACCCTTGCGGCGCGGCGCTGCGTCCGTACCGTGGATGCATGGCACGGATCCCGATCTTCGAGCTGCTGCTCGTCGCGACGGCAGCGGTCGTCGTGATCGCGCTGCTGCCGCGCGGTTCGCACCCTCGAACCGGTCACGTGCTGCGCGCGAGCTGGTCGCTGACGCCGGGCGTCGTCAACCCCGCCGTCACCCCGGCCACGCTGCGCGGCACCGTGTGCCGCAAGGGCTGGACCGCCACCGTGCGGCCGCCGACGTCGTACACGAACGCGCTCAAGCTCCGGCAGATGCGCGCGCGCGGGCTGCGCGGCCCTCCGTCCGCCTACCAGGAGGATCACCTGATCAGCCTCGAGCTCGGCGGCAACCCGACCGACCCGCGGAACCTCTGGCCCGAGCCGTACCCGCGGGCGGCCGACGTCGACAAGATCGAGAACGAGCTGAACGACCGACTCTGCTCCGGTGCGATCACGCTCGACCAGGCGCAGCGAACCGAGTCGGCGCTCAAGCATCGCGACGGGTGAGCGCCGTTCGCGAATGCTCGGCGAACCTCTTAGGGATCTCTGAGGCCGTCGTGGTGAGATCAGACCACCCTGTTCTACCTCCGCTACATCAAGAACGAGCTGCTCCGGCGCCGCGCCCGGACGGTGCTCACGCTGCTCGGCCTCGGTCTCGGCGTCGGGCTGGTGATCGTCATCTCGAGCCTGTCGCACGGGCTCGACCACGCGCAGAAGAAGACACTCGATCCGCTCGCCGGCATCGGCACCGACCTCACGGTCACGCTCTCGCCGCAGCAACAGACGTCGAGCTTCGGCGGGCCGGGCGGCGGCGGAGGCGGCGGGCGCGATCGCGACCTGATCCAGGCCAACCAGTCGGCGCTGACCGACCTTTCGAAGCTGGGCAAGCCCGGGCAGCACTTCGTCCACGACTTCTTCCTGCCCGGTTCGCAGCTGACGTTCCAGCAGAGCGCCGCCTCGCAGATCGCGTCGATCCCCGGCGTCGCGCAGGTGACGACGGGGCTGACGCTACTCGCCGAGCACCAGAGCGGCGTCGTGCCGAAGATCGTCGCCAAGCTGAAGACGCAACCGAAGACCTTCCAGATCCAGCGCAACATCCCGCGCCCGACCGCCGCGCAGTTCGCCCAGATGCAGGCGTGCTTCGACAAGCTCCGCGGCTCGAGCGGCTCGAGCGGCTCGGGCAACGGCAGCGGTAGCGGCAGCGGGTCGAGCGGCGGCAACGGGAACAGCTTCGGCGGCGGCAACGGCGGAAGCGGCGGCGCCTTCGGCGGCGGCGGCGGCCGCTTCGGCGGCGTCGACCGCGGCGCCTTCGCGAAGTGCCTGCCGGCCAGCCTGCGCAGGCTGCGCACTCAGTTCACGACGCCGCAGCAGACGCTGCGCCAGGTGTTGAACCCGCCACAGACGAACATCCAGACGAGCGCCTACACGATCGGCGGCGTCGACCAGAGTCACCCGACGCAGGGCCTCGTCACCACCGCTCAGGTGACGAAGGGCCGCTACCTCGCGCCCGCCGGCGGCAAGGAGGCGCTCGTCTCCGGCTCGTACGCGGCGAAGCACTCGCTCAAGGTCGGCTCGAAGATCGATCTCAACGGCACGTCGTTCGTCGTCGTCGGGATCGTCTCGCCGCCCCTCGGCGGCCAGACTGCGGACATCTACCTGCCGCTGAAGCAGCTGCAGACGCTCGCCGATCAGAAGAACCTCGTCAACGTCGCGCTCGTGCGCGCCGACAAGAGCTCGCAGGTCGGCGCGGTGCAGAGGGCGATCCAGGACGCGCTGCCGAACGCGCAGGTCGCGAGCTCCAAGCAGGTCGCCGACACGATCTCCGGCTCGCTCGTCAACGCGTCGAACCTCTCGCACGACCTCGGCCTCGCGATCTCCGTCGTCGCCGCGCTGGCGGCGTTCCTGCTCGCCGCGCTGCTCGCGCTCTCGTCGGTCGGCAAGCGCGTGCGCGAGCTCGGCACGCTCAAGGCGCTCGGCTGGACGCAGGGGAAGGTCGTGCGGCAGATCGCCGGCGAGTCGCTGACGACCGGCGTGCTCGGCGGCATCCTCGGTCTCGCGATCGGGATCCTCGGCGCGCTGGCGATCGACGCCTTCGGCCCGAAGCTCTCGGCGAGCTCGACCACCGGCGTCTCGTCGGCGCTGATCGGCAACCTCGCTTCGGCGACGCAGCGCACCGCCACCAGCACGGTCTCACTCACCGCCCCAGTGGGCGTCTCCGTCCTCGCGATCGGCTTCGCTCTTGCCCTCCTCGGCGGGCTGATCGCGGGGACGGCGGGGGCGCTCCGCGCCGCGCGCCTTCGGCCGGCCGACGCGTTGAGGCAGGTCGAGTGACGGATCCGCAGTACAAGGTCAACGGCCTCTCGAAGTTCTTCCAGCGCGGCCCGACGACGGTGCGCGCGCTCGACGGCGTCGACCTCGAGATCGGCGCGGGGGAGTTCGTCGCGCTCGAAGGGCCGAGCGGCTCGGGGAAGACGACGCTGCTGCAGCTGCTCGGTGCGCTCGACCGGCCGAGCTCGGGCGACGTGCAGTTCGAAGGGCGCGACCTCGTGCGGCTTCCCGACCACGAGCTCGCTGCGCTGCGGCTCCGGTCCTTCGGCTTCGTCTTCCAGCAGTTCAACCTGATCCCGACGCTGACCGCGTTGGAGAACGTCGAGGCGAAGCTCGCGCCGACCGGCGTCGACGACATCGAGGGGCGCGCCGCGCGCATGCTCGACGAGGTCGGGCTCGCCGAGCGCGCGCACCACCTGCCGGCGCACTTGTCGGGCGGCGAGCAGCAGCGCGTCGCGATTGCGCGTGCGTTGTCGGTCGAGCCGCGCGTCGTCCTCGCCGACGAGCCGACCGGCAATCTCGACACGAAGACCGGCGGCGAGATCATCGACCTGCTCGCGGGGCTCGCCGCCGAGCACGGGTCGACCGTGATCGTCGCCACGCACGACCCGAGCCTCGCGGCGCGCGCGCCGCGCCGGCTTGCGATGCGCGACGGCCGCCTCGCGGACGGGGCCCTGGCCGCGGTCTGAACCGCGGCGCCGAGCTCCGGCGCGACGCGGGTACCCTGGCGACCTGAGGATGCGCGTACTGATCTCGCTCGGTGCGCTCGCCGGCGCCTCGGCGCTCTGCGTCGCGCTCCTGCTCGCCCGCGTCGGCGAACAGCAGCTCCCCGGCTACTCCTATCTCGTCTGGAACCTGGCGCTGGCGTGGATCCCGCTGCTCCTCGCAGGCCTTCTCGTCGTGGCCTATCGCCTCGGTCGATCGACGCTCGAGCTCCTCGTTCTCGGCGCCGGCTGGCTGGTGTTCCTACCGAACGCGCCGTACGTCCTCACCGACTTCGTCCACGTCGGCCAGACGCACCGGTTGTTCGACACCCTCGTGATCGCGGCGTTCGCACTGACCGCGCTGGTGATCGGCTTCGTGTCGCTGGTGCTGGTGCAGCTCGTCGTGACGCGTGCCGCGGGTGCACTCTTCGGCTGGCTCGTCGCGATCGGCTCGCTCTTCGCGGCGAGCGTCGGCATCTACCTCGGACGCGTGCAGCGCGTCAACAGCTGGGACGTCGTCACGCGTCCACGCCACCTGCTGGAGCTCGTCCGCATCCGCGCCGACGATCCGTTCGGGAATCGCCACCTGATCGGGTTCACGCTCGCGCTCGGCTGCCTGCTGGCGCTTGCCTACCTCGGCCTGTACGGCTTCACCGTGCTCGCGTCGGAGTTGAACGACCGCGCTCGAGTGTCAGCGAGTCGTCGAGCGCGGTGAGCAGCTCGATCAGGCGCTTCTGATCGCGGGCCGACACGGTCGCGACCGCGGGCAGGAATGCGTCGAGCACGCGGCGCTTCCGGCTCTCGACCACCGACCGTCCGTGGGCGGTCAGGCTGATGTTCACCGCGCGGCGGTCAGCGGGGTCCGGCGCGCGCTCGACCAGCCCGTGCTCGACGAGCGCGTCGACGGCGCGGCTCGCCGTCGGGTCGCTCACGCCGAGCCGGTCGGCGAGGTCGTGGAGCCGCACGGGCTCCGACTCGAGCGTCTCGAACAGCGCGACGCGCTGCGTCGCGGTCAGCGACAGGTCGTCCTCGAGCCCGCCGCTCAGGCGCGTGAGGCTGCGGACGACCCGGCCGAGCGCGTCCAGCAGCCGTGATTCGCAGTCGCCGGTGTCCACGTATAGATTATTGCACAGCGCAATAGTTGCGTTCTGTTAGAATCCGTGAATGCCCGGAGCCGCCGAGTACTCGAGGCAGCAGGTGCGCCTGATCTTCGTGGCGCTGATGCTGGTGCTGCTGCTCGCGTCGCTCGACCAGACGATCGTCTCGACGGCGCTGCCGACGATCGTCGGTGACCTCGGCGGGCTGTCGCACCTCTCCTGGGTCGTCACCGCGTACCTGTTGACGGCGACGATCGCCGGCCCGCTCTACGGAAAGTTCGGCGACCTGTACGGCCGCAAGATCGTCCTGCAGACGGCGATCGTCCTGTTCCTGATCGGCTCGGCGCTCTGCGGCCTCTCGCAGAGCATGGGCCAGTTGATCGGCTTCCGCGCGCTGCAGGGGCTCGGTGCGGGCGGCCTGATCGTGGTCACCCTCGCCACCGTCGGCGACATCATCCCGCCGCGCGAGCGCGGCCGCTACCAGGGCTACTTCGGCGCCGTGTTCGGCGTCTCGACCGTGATCGGCCCGCTGCTCGGCGGCTTCTTCGTCGACAACCTCTCCTGGCGCTGGATCTTCTATGTCAACCTGCCCGTCGGCCTCGTCGCGCTGCTCGTGATCGCGACCGCCTTCCACCCGCACGCGGGCAGGAAGCGCCACGACATCGACTACCTCGGTGCGGCCACGCTCGCCGGCGCGCTTGCGTCCGTCGTGCTGTTCACCAGCCTCGGCGGCACGACGTGGGGCTGGAGCTCGTGGCAGATCGTCGCGCTGATCGTCGCATCGGTCGTGCTCGTTCCCGCGTTCGTCTTCGCGGAGTCGCGCGCAGCCGAGCCGATCCTGCCGCTCGGGCTCTTCCGCAACCGGGTCTTCAGCACGACGAGCGTCGTCGGCTTCATCGTCGGGTTCGCGCTCTTCGGCGCGATCACGTACCTGCCGCTCTATCTCCAGGTTACGAAGGGCGCTGCGCCGACGCGTTCCGGCCTCCAGCTGACGCCGCTGATGGCCGGGTTGTTGATCACGTCGATCGTGAGCGGCCAGCTGATCACGCGGCTCGGCCGCTACCGGATGTTCCCGATCATCGGCACCGCCGTGATGAGCGTCGCGATGTTCCTGCTCTCCCGGCTCGAGGTCGGGACGAGCCTCTGGGTCGCGGCGTTCTACTCGTTCGTGCTCGGCCTCGGGCTGGGGATGGTGATGCAGGTGCTCGTCCTGGCGGTGCAGAACGCCGTTCCGTACGACGTGATGGGTGTCGCGACGAGCGGGTCGACGCTGTTCCGGCAGGTCGGCGGCTCGATCGGCGTGGCGCTGTGCGGGACGATCTTCACCAGCCAGTTCCGCGCGCAGCTCGACTCACGGCTCCCCGCGAGCGTCCACGTGCCGCGCGTCGCCACGCCGGCGGTGATCCGTGGCCTGCCGGTGCAGCTCCATGCCGCGTTCGCCGATGCCGTCGCGGCGGCGCTGCACCCGGTGTTCCTGGTCGCGACCGGCGTGTCCGTCCTTGCGTTCGTGCTCGCGTGGCTGCTGCCGGAAGTGCCGCTGCGCCGCGCCGCCGGCACGGCCGAAGCGGCGGCCGCGGCAAGCGGCGAGCAGCCCGCGACCGAAGCCGCCTGAACGCCCCGACGGGGGAGTTCGGCTTCGGGCTCCGCTGCTACTGTCGAGACGAATGGCCAAGCCGATCGAGCAGCTCGAATCGGTCGTGATCCGGTTCGCCGGGGACTCCGGTGACGGCATGCAGCTGACGGGTGGCCGCTTCACGACCGAGACGGCGCTGACCGGCAACGACCTCGCGACGTTCCCCGACTTCCCCGCCGAGATCCGCGCGCCGGCGGGGTCGCTCCCCGGCGTGTCGGGCTTCCAGCTGCACTTCGCAGACCACGACATCCTCACGCCGGGCGACCAGCCCGACGTGCTCGTCGCGATGAACCCGGCCGCGCTCAAGGCGAACCTGCGCGACCTCCCGAAGGGCGCGACGCTGATCGTCGACATGGACGCCTTCACGAGCCGCAACCTGCAGAAGGCCGGCTACGCGACGAATCCGCTCGAGGACTCGTCGCTCGAGGGGTGGCAGGTGCACGCCGTGCCGCTGACGACGATGACCGTCGGCGCGCTCAAGGAGATCGACGGCGTCACCCCGCGCGAGGCGGAGCGCGCGAAGAACATGTTCGCGCTCGGGTTGATGTCGTGGCTGTACGGCCGGCCGATCGAGTCGACGATCGACTTCCTGCAGACGAAGTTCGCGAAGCGCCCGGCGATCGCCGAGGCAAACGTGAAGGCGTTCAACACCGGCTACCACTTCGGCGAGACGTCGGAGGCGTTCGCCGTCCAGTACGAGGTCAAGCCGGCCAAGCTCGAGCCGGGCCTCTACCGGCAGATCACCGGCAACACCGCGCTGTCGTACGGGCTGATCGCGGCGTCGAAGCTGTCGGGGCTCTCGCTCTTCCTCGGCGCGTATCCAATCACGCCGGCCTCGTCGATCCTCGAGGAGCTCGCACGCCACAAGGCGTTCGGCGTGCGCACGTTCCAGGCGGAGGACGAGATCGCGGCGGCCGGCGCGGCGCTCGGGGCATCGTTCGGCGGCGCACTCGGCGTCACCACCTCGGCGGGGCCCGGCGTCGTGCTCAAGTCGGAGACCGTCGGGCTCGCGGTCGCGCTCGAACTGCCGCTCGTCATCGTCGACGTGCAGCGCGCCGGCCCGTCGACCGGGATGCCGACGAAGCCGGAGCAGGGCGACCTCCTGCTCGTGCTCTTCGGGCGCAACTCCGAGTCGCCGGTGCCGGTGATCGCGCCCGCGACACCCGGCGACTGCTTCCACGCCGCGATCGAGGCTGCCCGCGTCGCGCTCACCTATCGGACGCCGGTCTACCTGCTCTCCGATGCGTACCTCGCGAACGGTGCGGAGCCGTGGCGCGTCCCCGAGGTCGCCGCGCTCGCGCCGATCGAGGTCGGGTTCGCGGAGGCCGACGGCGGCGACTTCCTGCCCTACAAGCGCGACCCGGCGACGCTGGCGCGGCCGTGGGCGGTCCCGGGAACGCCGGGGCTCGAACATCGCATCGGCGGGCTCGAGAAGCAGAACGAGACGGGCAACGTCTCGTACGATCCCGACAACCACGACCTGATGACGCAGCTCCGTGCGCAAAAGGTCGCGGGCATCGAGGTGCCCGACCTCGAGGTCGACCATCAGGAGGGCGCCGACGTGCTCGTGCTGTCCTGGGGCGGCACCTACGGTCCGGTGCACGCCGGCGTGCGGCGTGTGCGCGCGAACGGCGGCAAGGTCGCGCATGCGCACCTGCGGTGGCTCAACCCGTTCCCCGCCAACACCGGGCACGTGCTCCGCAGCTACGACCGGGTGCTCGTGCCGGAGCTCAACCTCGGCCAACTGCTCAAGCTCGTGCGCGCGCAGTACCTCGTCGACGCGGTCGGCTACAACCGCGTGACCGGGCAGCCGTTCAAGGCCGGGGAGATCGCCGACGCCGTGGAGGCGCTCCTGTGAGCGTAGGCTCGACGGAGCTCACAAGAGAGCGGAGGCGGCGGCTGCGCCGCCGGGAGCGGGCATGAGTACCGAGCTGAAGCTGACCGCCAAGGAGTTCAAGTCGGACCAGGAGGTGCGCTGGTGCCCGGGGTGCGGCGACTACGCGATCCTCGCGGCGCTGCAGAGCTTCATGCCCGAGCTCGGCTTGCCCCGGGAGCGGATCGTGTTCGTCTCCGGGATCGGCTGCGCGGCGCGCTTCCCGTACTACATGCAGACGTACGGCATGCACTCGATCCACGGCCGCGCGCCTGCGATCGCCACCGGGCTCGCCGTCTCGCGCCCGGACCTGTCGGTCTGGGTGGTGAGCGGCGACGGCGATGCGCTCTCGATCGGCGGCAATCACCTGATCCACGCGCTGCGCCGCAACGTGAACATCAAGATCCTGATGTTCAACAACCAGATCTACGGGCTGACGAAGGGCCAGTACTCGCCGACGTCCGAGCAGGGGAAGGTCACCGGCTCGACGCCGTACGGCTCCGTCGACTACCCGTTCAACCCGCTGTCGGTCGCGCTGGGCGCCGAGGCGACGTTCGTCGCGCGCGCGATCGACACGGACAAGGCGGGGCTGACGAGCGTCCTGCGGCGCGCGGCCGCGCATCCTGGAGCAGCCTTCGTCGAGATCTTCCAGAACTGCAACATCTACAACGACGGGGCGTTCGACTTCGTCCGCGACGACAAGGAGAACCGCCTCTATCTCGAGCACGGCGCGCCGGTCGGCGACACCGGGATCACGCACGACGAACACGACTTCGCCACCGCGTTCGCGCTGTCGCGGGTCACGATGGCGTCGCACGGCGTCGTCCCGCTGGGCGTCTTCCGTGACGTCGAGCGCGAGAGCTACGACGGGTTGCTGCAGGCGCAGCTCGACCGCGCGGCCGAAGTCGGCGTCGGCGACCTCCAGGCGCTGGTCGGCTCCGGCGACACCTGGTCGATCGGCTGACCGTCGTCTACCAGGTCTACGTCCGGTCGTTCCACGACTCGGACGGCGACGGCGTCGGCGACCTCCCGGGCGTGGTCGCAAAGCTCGACTACCTGTGCGATCTCGGCGTCGACGCGATCTGGCTCAGCCCCGTCAACCCGAGCCCCAACGTCGACTGGGGCTACGACGTCGCCGACTACACAGCCGTTCATCCGGAGCTCGGCACGCTCGCCGACCTCGACCGGCTGATCGCCGAGGCGACGCGGCGCGGCCTCGAAGTCCTGCTCGACCTCGTTCCGAATCACACGTCGGACGCCCACCCCTGGTTCACCGAGCAGCCGGAGTACTACGTCTGGTCGCCGGACGTTCCCAACGACTGGACGTCCGTCTTCACCGGTCGCTCCGCGTGGACGTGGGACGAGCGGCGGCACGCGTACTACCTCCACCAGTTCGCGCCGGAGCAGCCGGACCTCGACTGGTGGAACGGCGACGTGAGGGCGGAGTTCGAGCGGATCCTGCGCTTCTGGCTCGACCGCGGCATCGGCGGCTTCCGCATCGACGTCGCGCACGGGCTCGTCAAGGACCGGGAGCTGCGAAACGGCATCGGGAACATGCGCAACCGGCCCGAGGTGCACGAGATCTACCGGAGCTGGCAGCGGTTCACGCGCGAGTACGCGCCGAAGCCGACGCTGCTCGGCGAGACCTACGTTCCGCTCGAGGACATGGTCGACTACTACGGCGACGGACACGACGAGCTCGACCTCGCGATGAACTTCGACTTCGTCAAGGCGGCGTTCCGCGCCGACCGGCTCCGGCCGATCGTCGAGCGCACGCTCGAACTGCTTCCCGCGTCCGCGACGCCGGTGTGGTTCGGCTCGAACCACGACCACTCGCGGCTCGCGACGCGCTGGGCGGAGGGCGACGAGCGGCGTGCGCGGGCGGCGCTGTTCCTGATCCTCACGCTCCCCGGCGTGGCCATCCTCTACCAGGGCGACGAGCTCGCGCTCGCCGACGGCGCCGTCCCGCCGAGCCGCATTCTCGACGTCGCACGGCCGGCCCGCGACCCCGAGCGCACACCGATGCCGTGGACCCGCAGCGGCTCCGAGTGGGTCGACCCGTGGCTCCCGCTCGCCGACACCTCGCGCAACGTCGAAGACCTGCAGGCCGACTCCCGGAGCACCCTGTCGTACGTGCGCGAGCTGATCGAGCGTCGGCGCGCGTTCGGCGACGCGCCGTACCGCGCACTCCCGAGTGCCGCCGGCGTCTGGGCGTACGCCCGGGGAGACGCGACGTGCGTCCTCAACCTCTCGGACACCCCCGCGCGCTACCAGGACGTCGAGCTCGAGCCGTGGGCGTGCCGGATTCTTTGACCGAGCTCGTCTACGCGATCGAGACGCGCACCGACGCGCGCCGCATGAGCCGGCGCGACACCACGTTGCCGTAGGGAACGAACGCGTGCAGCCGCGCGATCCCGGCCGCGCGCGCATCGTCGGCGAGCCGGGCCATCAGCAGCGTGCCGACGCGGCGCCCCTGCCACTCGTCGGCGACCTCGACCGCCACCTCCGCGCTGTCTCCGTCGCGTACGAGCCGGGCGATCCCGATCGGGACGCAGTCGACGAGCGCGACGAGCACGTGGTGGCGCGCATCGACACGAGCGAGCTGCGCGAGGTCATCGCGCGTCAGCACGGTCTTCGCGCCGCCGAACCGCGCCAGGCGCGAGCCCGACCCGAGGCGCTCGAACACCGCTTGCACCGCAACGACCTCGCCGTTCCGAAGCGGGCGGATCGTGACACCGTCGATCAGCTCCGAGCGCATGCGCCACCTCCCTGCATGGTTCGAGGCTAGGCAGCCGCGCTCCGCGCGTCATCGGCCGCTCCGAGGAGATTTCCGTCGTCCACGAGAACGATCTTGGCCGCGCGATGGCCCGTCCGCGTCGGCGGGACGGGCCATCTTGCGGGCATGGCCCGAACCGGCCAGTACGCTCTCGCACGTGGATCAGGAGCTCGGCTACCTCGACGTCGACGGGCGGCGGCTCGCCTGCGCGAGCTTCGGCGAGGGACCGCCGATCGTGTTCGGGCCGCGCTGGGTCAGCCACCTCGAGGAGGAGTGGGCGGATCCGCGGCAACGGGCCTTCTACGCCGAGATCGCGAAGACGCATCGCGTCGTGCGCTTCGACCGGCTCGGCTGCGGCCTCTCGTCGCGCGAGCTCGATCCCCGGCCGACCGTCGAGCTCGAAGCGCGGGAGCTGGAGACGGTGATCGAGTCGCTCGGCGAGCCCGCCGTGGTCTTCGCGTCGTCGTGCTGCTGCGCGTCGACCTCGGTGCTCGCCGTCCGGCGGCCCCGCCTCCTGTCGAAGCTCGTCTACTTCGGCGGCTACGCCGCGCGCGACGACATCCCCGAGGTGACGAAGCGATCGCTGATCGAGTTCGTCCGCGTGAACTGGAAGCTCGGCGCGCAGATGCTCGCAGGCCTCTTCGATCCGCACGCGAGTGGGGACGAGATCGCCTTCTACACGCGTGTCCAGCGCCAGGCGGCGTCGGCCGAGGCCGCGTCGGTCTTCCTCGAGCTCGACCTCTCCGCCGACGTCCGCGACGTGCTCCCCCAGGTCGAGGTGCCGGTGCTCGTGCTGCATCGCCGCGGCGACCGGACCGTCCCGATCGGGCGGGGACGCGAGCTCGCATCGCTCCTCCCGAACGCGCGCTTCGTGCCGCTCACGGGCGACTCGCACCTGCCCTGGTGCGACGACCAGCGCGAGCTGCACCGCGCACTTGCCGGCTTCCTCCTCGGCGGCGATCCCGGCGAGCGCGAGGACGACTCGCCGCTGACGTCACGCGAGACCGAGGTGCTGCGCTTCGTCGCGACCGGGATGAGCAACCGGGAGATCGCGCGCACGCTGATCCTCTCCGAGCACACGATCCACCGGCACGTGGCCAACATCCTGCGCAAGCTGGCGCAGTCGACGCGGGCAGGCGCCGCCGCGCATGCCGCCCGCCACGGCCTGATCTGACCAGCCCCGCCAGGACCAGAGCAAGTAACAGACTGTTACTTGCTCGTCCAGGCGGCGATGCGCTCGGCGACGGCCTCGCCGCGGTCCTCCTGCAGGAAGTGGCCGGCGCCGTCGATCGGCGGGTCGAGCTCGGCGTTCGGCAGCAGCGCGGCCATCGCCTCGGCGGCGCTGCGTCGAAAGATCGGGTCGCTGTCGGAGAAGAGCACCAGGGACGGTCGGTCGAACGAGCGCAGCCGCTCGCGCACGTCGAGCATCGCGGCGGCCGACGGGTGCGTCGAGCTCGTCGCGACCAGCTCCGGGAACGTGACGACGCCCACCCGCGCGTCGGGCACGGGAAACGGCGCGTCGTAGCCGGCGATCACCTCGTCGGCGACCGGCTGCACGAGGGAGAGTCGAACGAGCTGCCCGGGGACGATGTCGGTGCCGACCCGCCGCATGAACGCCTGGAAGCGGAGCCACTCCTCGTTCGGCGCCCGCGCCCCGATGCCCGTGTTGAGGACGACGAGCCGCGCGATCCGCTCGGGCTCGTTCACGCAGAGCCGCAGCCCGATCGGGCCGCCCCAGTCCTGGACGACGACCGTCAGGCCGCTCAGGTCGAGCTCGCGGACGAGTCGCTCGATTGACGCGTAGTGGCGGTCGTACGAGTACCACTCGCGCGCGGTCGGCTTGTCCGACCGGCCGAAGCCGAAGTAGTCGGGCGCGATGCAGCGGGCGCCGCGCGCAAGCGTCGGGATCAGCTTCCGGTAGAGGAACGCCCAGGTCGGCTCGCCGTGCAGGAGCAGGATCGGCTCGCCGGCGCCCTCGTCGACGTAGTGCATGCGCAGGCCGTCCTGCTCGACGTAGTGCGGTGCGAACGCGTAGCCGGGGAGGCCGGCGAAGCGCTCGTCGGGCGTGCGGTAGGCGTCGGCGCGGCTCAGGCCGCGAGTGTAGGACGCATCGCGGGCTGGCGCTTGCGCAGGACATAGAAGCCGCCGGTCGTCGCGGCGAGCGCCGAAAGCCCCGCGACGGTGAAGGCGAGCTGCGTCCCGCCGCGGTCGCACAGCCAGCCGACGAACAGCGCCCCGAACGGCGACAGGCCGTTCCACGCGTAGAAGTACAGTCCGAGCACCCTGCCGCGCAGGTGATCCGGCGTCGCGAGCTGCAGCTTCGTGTTCGACGTCGCCGTGTATGCGGCGAAGCAGAGGCCGCAGAGGAAGAGCAGCACCATTGCGAGCGAGAGGCTCTGGGTCGGCGCGATCAGGAGCTCTGCGAGGCCGAAGCCGCCGGCGCCCACGAGCAGCACGCGCCAGCTCGCGCGTGCGAGTGCGGCGCTCGCCAGCGCGCCGATCAGGGCGCCGATGCCGAAGCTCGCGGAGAGGATCCCGAACGAGCGCGGGCCGGCGTCGAGCGTCTGCTTCGCCAGGATCGGCAGCAGGATGTTGAAGTTGAAGCAGACCGACGCGAACACGACCATCATCACGAGCACGACCTTCACCGTCGTCGACCGGCGCGCGTACCCGAACCCCTCGCGCGTGCCGCGCCAGACCGTCGGCCGCGTCCGGTTCTCGAGCGGGAACAGCTCCTTCGTGCGCATCGCGAGCAGCGCGGCGAGGACGGCGAGGAAGCTCGCCGCGTTGATCGTGAACGCCAGCCCGGCGCCGAACGACGCGATCACGATGCCGGCGACAGCCGGACCGAAGATGCGCGCAGTGTTGACAAGGCTCGAGTTGAGCGCGATCGCGTTGGGGAGCTCGTCGCGGCCCACCATCCGAAACGTGAGGTTCTGCCGCGACGGCGAGTCGAAGACCAGTGCCGCACCGGTCAGCGCGGCGATCACGTACAGCTGCCAGAGCTGCACGTGGCCGAGCAGCGTCACCGTCGCGAGCACGGCCGAGAGCACCATCTGCACCGCCTGCGTCACCATCACCGTGCGGCGGTTGTCGAAGCGGTCGACGACGACGCCCGCGAGCAGGCCGAGCACGGTGAACGGGCCGAAGCGGCAGATCGAGATCAGGCCGACCGCGAGGCCGCGCGATCCGGGCGGCGCCAGCTGCACCGCGAGCCAGTACATCGCGACGTTCTGCATCCACGTCCCGCAGACCGACGCGAGCTGTCCGAAGAAGAAGAGGCGGTAGTTGCGGTGACGGCGAAGGCTGACGAACGTCCGCTTTGACGCGAGTGCGACTGCCGTCATCGGGCCCGCGATTCGAGCAGCCGCTCGAGCGGCTCGATCGCGGCTTCGATCCGATCACGCTCCTCGTCCGACAGTCCGTTCAAGTGCTCGGCGAGCCACGCGGTGCGGCGCTTCCGCACCGACCGCAGCACCCGCTCGCCCTCCTCGGTCGTCCGCAGGCCGATGCGGCGGCGATCGGTCGCGCGTGCGCGCTCGATCAGGCTTGCCGCCTCCAGCCGGGCCAGGTGACCCGACATGCCGGGCGCCGAGATGCGCTCCCGCTCCGCCAGCTCCGACGCGGTGATGTCGGGAGTGAGCGAGATCTGCGAGAGCAGCGACACCTGGCCGCCGGTGACGCCGAGCGAATGGACCTCGCGGCGAAGCTCGCGCGCCAGGCGCAAAAGCGCAGGGCGCAGCCGGTTCGCGATCGCCACGGTATCCGTCGAATCCTTAACCATTAACCTGGTTAACTATAGCACATCCCGCGGCCGATTGCGGGACAAGGGAACGGGTACGGTGGCCCCGTGGCGAACCCGCTCGACTCGCTGAAGGCGCTGGGCGAGCAGCTGCGCGCCCAGATCGGGGAGGAGCTCGACTTCGAGCCGCTCCGTCGCACCGAGCCGGCACGACCCCTGGAGGAGCTGCTCGAGGAGCTCGACAGCCTGCCGGGGCTCGAGTCGGTCAAGGAGCAGGTGCGCGCGCTGGTCGCGTTCCTCCGCGTTCAGGCCCGGCGCAAGGAATCCGGTCTCTCCGAGGTCGCGACGACCCAGCACCTCGTCTTCCTGGGCAATCCCGGAACCGGGAAGACCACCGTCGCCCGGCTGCTGGCCCAGATGTACCGCTCGATGGGGCTGCTCCGCCGCGGCCAGCTCGTCGAGGTCGACCGCGCCGGCCTCGTCGGCCAGTACGTCGGCCTGACGGCGATCAAGACGGAGCGCGTCGTCCGGCGCGCGCTCGACGGCGTGCTCTTCGTCGACGAGGCGTACGCACTCGCCCGCGGCGACGAGCACCTCGACTTCGGCGACGAGGCGATCGAGACGCTGCTCAAGCGCATGGAGGACAACCGCCACCGTCTCGTCGTGATCGTCGCGGGCTACCCGCGGCTGATGCACCGCTTCCTCGAGTCGAACCCGGGGCTCCGCTCGCGCTTCTCGCGCGAGATCACCTTCCCCGACTACTCGACCGACGAGCTCGTCGCCATCTTCGAGCGGTTCGCCTCGGAGGCCGAGTACACGCTCGCCGACGACGCGGCCGACGCGTTGCGGTCGATCTTCGAGGGCGCCGAGCGGCACGAGGGCTTCGGCAACGCGCGCTTCGCGCGCACGCTGTTCGAGCAGGCGCTGAACGCCCAGGCGCTGCGGCTCGGCTCGGGTGACGTCGAGACGCTCTCGGCGGACGAGCTCATGTGGGTGACCGCAGCCGACCTCTCCGCCGGCGCGCGTGCGCTCGGCGAGGAGCCGGCCGAGTCGCGCGGCGAGCGCGGCTCGTGGTTCGGGCGGCGACGCTAGTGTGGCCGATGGCGCTGCTCAACGTCCTCGACTACGAAGCCGCGGCGGCGGAGAAGCTCGAGCCCGGCGCGCTCGGCTACTTCGCCGGCGGCGCGGGCGACGAGCGCACGCTGCGCGACAACGTCGAGGCGTATCGCCGCTACCTGCTGCGCCCGCGCGTGCTCGTCGACGTCTCCGAGTGCACGACGCAGACGACGGTGCTCGGCCACGCCGTGTCGATGCCGCTGCTCGTCGCGCCCGTCGCGTTCCAGCGGCTCGCGCACCCGGACGGCGAGCCGGCGACCGCTCGGGCGGCACGGGACGCGGGGACGATCATGTGCCTCTCGACGATCGCGACGGCGACGCCGGCGGAGGTGGCGGAGAGCGGCGGGCAGCGGTGGTTCCAGGTGTACGTGATGCGGGACCCGGGCGTCACGCGCGACCTGATTGCACAGGCGCGGGACAACGGCTTCACGGCGCTGCTCGTGACCGTCGACGCGCCGGTGCCGGGGCTCCGCGAGCGCGACCGCCGCACCGGCTTCGCGATCCCGCCGCACCTGAAGGTCGCGGCCTTCGGGCACGGCGACCTCACGCCCGCCGAGGTGCTCGGCCAGATCTCGCCGACGCTCGCCTGGGTCGACGTCGAGCGCCTGGCCGGCGAGGCCGGCTTGCCGGTGCTCCTGAAGGGAGTGCAGACGCCCGAGGACGCGCGGCTCGCCTGCGAGCACGGCGCCGCCGGGGTCGTCGTCTCGAATCACGGCGGCCGCCAGCTCGACGGCGTCGCCGCGACGCTGGACATGCTCCCAGGGGTCGTCGACGCGGTCGAGGGACGGCTCGAGGTGCTGGTCGACGGCGGGATCCGCCGCGGCTCGGATGCGGTGAAGGCGCTCGCGCTCGGCGCGCGCGCGGTGCTCGCCGGGCGCGCGGTGCTGTGGGGGCTCGCGGTCGGCGGCGAGGAGGGCGCGCGCGCCGTGCTCGAGTTGCTCCGTGCCGAGATCCGGAACACGCTCGAGCTGCTCGGCTGCAGCTCGCCCGGCGACGTGACACGCGAACACGTCGCGCTGCGGGCGCCGTAAGCCGCCCCCGATACCCTGGGGCGGGTGAGAGGCGCAGTCGCCCTCTTCGCCGCCGCGGTCGCCGTCCTCGTCTCCGTCCCGAGCGGCCGTCCGGCCGCAGCAGCCTGCGGACTGCCGGCGAGCGCACCTCTCTGGGTCGACTATGCGGGCCACGACGCGCCGATCGTGCCGAAGCCGGGGCTCGTGCTCGCGGTCTCGTCGGGCACCGTCGTGCCGGCGCAGATGCGCCAGGCCGGCGCCGCGACGATCTTCTTCGACCTGCACCTGAACGATCGCGTCGGCACGCCGTCGAAGCCGGTCGACCCGTCGACGATCCAGGAGAAGGCGCAGAAGGAGTTCGTGTTCGCGCAGCAGGTCACCGGCTGCGCGACGCCGCTGATCGCCGAGAACGAGCTGTTCGGCGCGCAGACGCCGACGCCGTGGAGCGCGACGAACGCGCAGTACCGCGCCAACGTGCTCGCACTCGTGAAGGCCCTCGACGCGCTCGGCGCGACGGTCGGGATCACGATCGCGAACCCGCCGTACACCGGCGGCGACGCCGCCGAGTGGTGGCGGCAGGCGGCGCAGGCCGCGATCCTGATCCGGCAGGTCTACTTCACGGCGCCCGGGCCGAAGGGCCTCTACAAGCTGGGGCCACTGCGCGCGAGCCGGTCGATGCGGCGCAGCCTGCGCGGTCTCGTCGCGCATTTCTCGCAGATCGGCATCCCCGCCTCGCGCGTCGCGCTCGAGCTGCAGTTCCAGTCGGCGCCCGGTCAGGGAGGCCGCAACGGGCTCGAGCCGAAGGCGGCGTGGCTCGAGATTGTGAAGCTCGAGGCGCTCGCGGCCAGGCAGGTCGCGGCGGAGACGCACGTGGAGGGGATCTGGTCGTGGGGCTGGCCGGCGTTCTCGACGGCGGGTGAAGATCCCGACAAGCCCGCCGCCGCGTGCGTCTACCTCTGGGCGCGGAGCCGGTCGCTGTGCGACGGGCCGGCGCTGGCCGGACCGGGATTCGACACGTCGCTCACCGAGGGCCAGATCGACCTGCCGGCCGGTGTCCGCTGCTCGCTGGGCGCACTGTCGATCCGCAAGGCAGACGTCGGCCGCACCGCCGCCCTTACCGGCGACCTCGACTCGGCCGCCAGCGCGCTGCTCGAGCGGGCCGTCCTCCGCGCGGCCGAGCCGATCGACCCGGCGACGGTGCTCGCGGCCGAGCGCGCGATCGTGCGCGACCGGTTTGCCGGGAGCGCCACGGCCTACCGTGCCGCGCTCGCGTCCGCGCACGTCACGCTGGTCGACGCGCGCGCGATCATCGCCGACCGGCTCGCGCGCGAGCGCGTCGAGGACCGGTTCCAGCCGCGACCGGCATCCGCGCGCGACATCGCCGACTTCCTGACGACGTATGCCGCGACCCGCGTCCGGCTCGTGGCCGTGCAGCCGGACGCCCCGTGGCTCGGCGGCGCCGACCGCGGGCTCGCGGTCGAGACGCTCGCGCCGGCCCAGGTCTTCTCGATCGCGACCGGGCGCACGGCGACGATCGACACGATCGACGGCCGCTTCCAGGTGACGCCGATGGCGGCCGCACTGCCGCTCTACGCGCTGCCGCATGCGCAGGCGATCGGCGTCGCCCGCCAGGTGCTCGGCCGCTTCGCCCGGGACGGCGTCTTCCAGTCCTGGCTGCGCACCCAGGAGGCGGGCCTGCTTGCGTCCGCCGTCTGCGCCCGCGACGACCTGCCGAGCGAGGGGGACGTCGACCTCACCGCCTGGGTCCCGTTTCTCGGCGACTAGG